>NZ_JAHVHQ010000003.1:305382-610764 GCF_019802205.1 Roseovarius atlanticus | reverse complement strand
CCTTGTCATCGACACGCCCCATCCTGTGCTTGACGGCGTCAGCACCGGCGACCACGCCTATTTCGTGCATTCCTACCATTTCGAGGTCGCGGACCTCGCCCAGCGGATCGCCCACGTGGATTATGGCGGGCCGGTGACGGCCGTGGTGGGCCGCGACAACCTCGTCGGCACCCAGTTCCATCCCGAGAAAAGCCAGGCCACCGGCCTGCGCATCATCCGCAATTTCCTGACCTGGACGCCCTGAGGCCTACTGGATGCGGGTCCAGTTCTGCGACATGCAGACCGGCCCCATGCAGCCCCGGACCGTCATCCGGTCGCCCCGAAGGGTCATGCCCGCGGGATATTCGCGCTGATGGGCCGGAATCCAGGCACGCCCTTCGTATTTGCCGTTGCCGGTCGGCGTGGCGTTCCGGATCACCTTGTGCCCGACGCTCGCGGCCGCCACCTCCTGCCCTTGCGAATTGAAGGTACGCGTGATCTTGCCGCAGACGGCGTTGCCGCAGTCGTACACATTCACGTGATGCCCTTCTTGTCGGGCTCGGTCTGCCACGTGCCCGTCGCCGGATCGGCCAATGCCGCGCCCGTGGTTCCGATCAACAGTGCAAAAGACATAGCCATACGCATTGGCCGGGCCTCCTTCTTACCTGATTTCAACATAATACAGGTAAGACGTGCGGCCCGGCCAAATCGTTCATTCACAGTTCCGTATCAGGCGGAAAAGGGCTTATTTCACCTTCGTCCACGTGCCGCCATCGCGGCAGATGCCCAGGACGCAGCCCGACACTTTCAGGGCATTGCCGTTCATCTGAAGCCTGGAATTGTAGGTCTTGCCGCGGTCCGGGCTGTAAACCTTGCCGGTATAGCTGCCATTGCCCTTGGGCACGGTCTGGGAAATGATGTTGCGCCCCACGTTTTCGCTTTTGATTTCCTGGCCTTGGCCGTTATAGGCCTTCACCAGCGTGCCGCAAAGCTGCGCGCCGCAGGGCTTGACGTGGATCAGGCCGGAATGCCCGTTATCGTCCTTCGCCGTGCGCCAGTAACCTTCCAGCGGATCGGCGGCAAAGGCCACGCCCGCGCTCATCAGGGTGGCCACGACGGCCAGCGTCATCGTTCTCATGCGTATCTCCTCCCGCAAATGATGCCGCGCAGTCTGCGGCCTCCGCCCCGTCCCGATCAAGCCTGACGCCACGTCGCGTTGCAAACGCCGTCCCGTCATGGCACATCGCGGCGAAGTTCACAGACCGGATGACCGCCCATGATCCTCTACCCTGCAATCGACCTCAAGGACGGCCAGGCCGTGCGCCTGCTGAAAGGCGAAATGGAGAAGGCCACGGTGTTCAACGACGACCCCGCCGCGCAGGCGATGGAATTCGTGAACGCGGGCTGCGAATGGCTGCACCTCGTCGACCTCAACGGCGCCTTCGCCGGTGAGCCGGTGAACGCCGCCCCGGTCGAGGCGATCCTGGAGCGCACAAAGGTGCCCGCCCAGCTTGGCGGCGGCATCCGCGACATGGCGACGATCGACCGCTGGCTCAGCAAGGGCCTCGCCCGCGTCATCCTGGGCACCGTGGCGGTCGAAAATCCCGCCCTCGTGCGCGAGGCGGCACAGGCCTTCCCCGGCCAGGTCGCCGTGGGCATCGACGCCCGCAACGGGCGCGTGGCCACCAAGGGCTGGGCCGAGGAAACAGACGTCATGGTCACCGACCTCGCACGCAGCTTCGAGGACGCGGGCGTCGCCGCGATCATCTACACCGACATCAACCGCGACGGCGCCATGCAGGGCCCGAACATTGAGGCCACGGCAGCACTCGCAAACGCCGTCTCGATCCCGGTCATCGCCTCGGGCGGTGTGTCGTCGCTCGACGACCTCATCGCGCTGCGGGATTGCGGCGCCCCTCTGAACGGCGCGATCTCGGGCCGGGCGCTCTACGACGGGGCGCTGGACCTGAAAGAGGCCCTGCGCACCCTCTCCGCCTGACGCGAGACCGGCACGGCCACGCCGTGTCACTGTCCTTCAAGAAGGTCCGTCACGAATCCGTGCATCGCCCGCACACGCGCCTCGTTCGGGATGTTGCGATTGGCCAGGTAGACCACGCCAAGATCCTGCCCCGGCAGCAACACGACATAGGCCCCGAAGCCGAAAGTCGCCCCCGTCTTGTTCAGGATCACGTCCTGTCCCGGCGCCCGGGCCGGAGCGATCCCTTCCATCGGCTGCGGCTCCAGTATGAAGTCATAGCTGTTGCCTCGGACCATCCGGTCCGCATCGACCGGCCAAGGGTACTCTTCCCAGATCAGGTTCTGGACATAAGCTTCGGTCGTCCCGAACCCTTCACGCGTCCGCGCCAAGGCTTGCGTCAGATCATCACCGGCGTCAGCATGTCCCAGGTAGAGGTCCAGCAGCCGCACCAGATCCCGAGCCGAGGACTTGACCCCGTAGGCCTCGTCATCAAGCACACCGGGACCGACGCGGATCGCCTTTCCCGTATCGCGGTCCACTCCATACGCATAGCGCGGCATCACCGCCTCTGGCACGTCGACAAACGTGTCCCGCAACCCCATCTCGGCAAACAGGCCCTGCTCCATCAGTTCGGCATAGCTCCTGTCGGCGATCCGCGATTCGATGTGACCCAGCAAACCGATGCTTATGTTCGAATAACTGCGCGCGCCCTTCATCGGCGGGGCCCAGTCTTTCAGCCAGGAAATCAGTGCATCGGTGTCACTTACCCCGTCCGGCACCTGAAGGGGCAAGCCACCGGAATGGTGCGTCGCAAGGTCAGCGAGCGACAGAGCGCCGAACGCGCTTCCCTTCAGCGGTTCAATGTAGGCTGACACCGGATCCTCCAGGTCGAGTTCGCCCCGCACCTCCATCAACGCCGCCTGGGTTGCCGTGAAGAGCTTGCTGATTGATCCCAGCTCGAAAAGCGTATCCGGCGTCACCGCCACGCCGTCGTCCCGCGCCGCAAGCCCGATGGTAAAGAACTGGCTGTCCCCGCCATGGGTTATGCCCAGGGCAATACCCGGAATGTCGTGCGTCTCCATCAGCGGGCCGAAATGCCGAGCCGCCAGGGCATCGATGTCGGACTCCTCGGCCACTGCCGCACCGCAAGCCAATACGGCGACAAACGCCCCCATCAGTTTTTTCATCATTTTCTCGCTCACTGCCTCGATAGTCTTGTCGCCCGTCAGTACCCGGCTTTCCCACGACCGCCAATCCGGGTCTTGCCGTATGAGCGGGCTATCACTCCGCCACCCGGCCGAATCAGCAAAGGCCGCACGAAGCGGCCCTTGTCATTGCAATTCCAACGCCGGTTCAGCCGCCCGCCGCCTTTTTGGTCAGCTTGCCGAGCGCGCCGGTCATCTGCTGGATATACTCCGCGTCGTCGTCGATCCTGTCCAGTTCGTCGAACATTTCCTCGGGGTCCTCGTAGGCCAGCCAGACCTGCCCATCCGCATCTTCGTACACCAGCACTTTCATCGGCAGGAACAACCCCGCCAGCGGGTCGGCCTGCATCGCCGGCGTGCCCAGCTTGGGGTTGCCGAAGATCAGAACCTCCGAGGGGGCCAGTTGCATCCCGACGCCTTCGGCCCCGCCGGCATGGTCGACGCGGGCAAAGACCGTGGCACCGGCACCTTCCACCGCCGCTTCCAGCGCGTCCATCGTGCTGGCCACGTCGCTGCCGGACTGCACCTTCATTAGATCGTCGTCTGCGAGTGCGGGGCCGGCCAGAGCGGTCACGGCGGCAAGTGTCAGAAATCGTTTCATCTCGAATATCTCCTGCAAGGGGTCTGTCCACCCTTATAGCTAAGCCGACCGCACCGCGTGGAAACAGATATTCGCGGGATCGGCCCGATCCCGCCGGACCCCCGTCTTCACGCACGCAAACACCCGGCCGAGGACCGGGTGCCGACTTTCCATTGAAGGCGGGCCATTGAAGGCGGGCCTACTGCCAGGTCGTATACCCCAGCGACAGCGTCTTGGGTGATCCGCCGGACACCGCGTTCACGCGAAACTGGCTGATCCGCCCTTCGTTGGTCTTGGCGCAGATGTAGGACCCCACCGGAATATCGCGCAGCGACACCCGGTTCGCGCTGTACCGCGCAGCCCGACAGCCGTCAAAGCCCCGGTTGCGCCGGTCGCCCACACCCAGCTGCGCACCATTGCGCGGCGCCACGTACAAAAGCTCTGCCGTTTCCGCCTGGAACCAGATGTCCACGCCACTTCCGCGACCCACCGCCCCGCGGTCAAGGTCCGCCGTCCAGGTCTGCGGGATTTCCAGCGGCCCGGTCGAGAAGGTCCGCGCCCCCGCGCCCGAGGCCGACCCGCGGCTGCACTCGAACTGCCGACCGCTCACCCGGCAGGTCGCCCCGTCCGGCGCATAGCGCTGGATCGACCCTGCGGGTCCGTAGATGCACTGCAACGCCGCGCGCCCGCCGATATTGGTGACCCGCGCCTCGGTCAGCGAGTTGACGATCGGCGTGTTCCACCAGTCGCCGGGAACCGCCGTGGTCACCTCGCGGCGGATCTGGCTGTGCGGGCAGGTGATGGTCTCGGCCTGCGCCGGTGCGGCCGGCGCGGCCACGGCGGCGGTCATGGCCAGCGACAGCATGGCGAGAGTGGAATTCAAAGACATCATGGCTTGGTCCTTTCGGAAGGATTGGAGGGAGGCGCAGAACCGCGCCGACACCTGTCCGTCGCCCATCCCCCCGGCGGGGTTCAAAAATCACCGCCTGGAGATATGCGCGTCCAAAGCCCCATTGGCACCGCCCGCCGCCCGCGCTAGAAGGCAGGCGCGAAAGGACGGCCCATGCTCAAGATCCGCATCATTCCCTGCCTCGACGTGGCCGATGGCCGCGTCGTCAAGGGCGTGAACTTCGTGAACCTGCGCGACGCGGGCGACCCCGTGGATGCGGCCCGCGCCTATGACGCCGCCGGCGCCGACGAGCTGTGCTTTCTCGACATTCATGCCACCCACGAAAACCGCGGCGTGATGCTCGACGTGGTCACCCGCACGGCCGAGCAATGCTACATCCCGCTGACCGTGGGCGGCGGTGTCCGTTCCGTGGCGGATGTGCGCGCGCTGCTGTTGGCGGGGGCCGACAAGGTCTCGTTCAATTCCGCCGCCGTCGCCGACCCCGACGTGGTCCGCCTTGCCGCCGACCAGTTCGGCAGCCAGTGCATCGTGGTGGCCATCGACGCCAAGACGGTCAGCCCCGGCAAGTGGGAGATCTTCACCCATGGCGGCCGCAAGCCCACCGGCATCGACGCGGTCGAGTTCGCCAAGCTGGTCGAGGACAAGGGCGCCGGGGAAATCCTGCTGACCTCGATGGACCGCGACGGCACCCGGGCCGGCTTCAACCTGCCGCTGACCCGCGCGATTTCCGACGCGGTCTCGATCCCCGTCATCGCCTCGGGCGGTGTCGGCACGCTCGATCACCTGGTCGACGGCGTCACCGAGGGCGGCGCCTCGGCGGTACTTGCCGCGTCGATCTTCCATTTCGGCGATCACACCATCGCCGAGGCCAAGGCCCACATGGCCGCGGCCGGCATTCCCATGAGGCTCGGCGCATGACCCTCGAAGAGTTGGAACAGATCGTCGCGGCCCGCGCCAGCGCCTCGCCCGAGGATAGCTGGACCGCCAAGCTGCTGGCCAAGGGCCCCGAGAAAGTTGCCGAGAAGTTCGGCGAGGAAGCCATTGAGGCGCTGATCGAAGCGGTCAGGGGTGACAAGCCGCGCTTGACGTCAGAGGCCGCCGACGTGCTCTTTCACCTGCTCGTCATGCTGCACAGCCGCGGCGTCTCCGTGGGTGACGTCATGACGGAACTCGCCGCCCGCCAATCGCAATCCGGCCTTGCCGAGAAAGCCGCCAGGTCCGAATGATTCGCCACATCGTTTTCTTCACCGCCAAGGATGCCGCCGACCTGCCCGAGATTCGCGCCGGTCTGGAAATGCTTGGCCAGATCCCCCACAGCACCCATTTCGAGGTCGGACAGAATATACATGCCGACACCCTGACCGGCGCGGAGGTCGATCTCGTGGTCTATGTGGAATTCCCCGACGAGGCCGCGCTCGCGGCCTACAAGGCCCACCCGATCTATTCCCGCGCCATCGCCCGCGTCAAACCCCTGCGCGAGATGCGCATCGCCGCGGATATCCCCGCCGCCTGAGCGCCGTCATGGCTCTTACAGTTTCGATGAAATCACGCCGGTATTGAACCCGCCCATCCGCAACTCGCCGAACAGGCGCTGGTATTCGATCTTCGGACAACGGTTCATCACCACGTCGACGCCCCGTGCCCGCGCCTTTTCCGCGGCCTCTTCGTGCGATACGCCGATCTGCATCCAGATCGTCTGCAGCGCCGGGAACCGCTCCAGCGCCTCGTCCACGATCGCGGGCACATGCTCGGGCCGGCGAAAGATGTCGACCATGTCGACCTCGCCCTCGATGTCGCTCAGCGATCCCAGCACCGTTGCCCCGAACGCGGTCTTGCCAGCGTGGCCGGGGTTGATCGGAACCACATCGTAGCCCTTCAGCTTCAGATAGCGCGCCACGTAGAAGCTCGGGCGCACCTCGTTCATCGACACGCCGACGACCGCGATGCGCCTGGTGCGCTTCAGGATATTCCGCAGATGAGACTCTGTGTACCGTTCGTTCATGGCACCACCCTAAAGCGCTTGCGAAAAAGAAAAAAGCGCCCGGGATAACCCGGGCGCCAGTCGCGGAACGAGGGACAGTGAAGAGAAACGCCGGAGTTCCAGTTCGGCGCTTCTGACATGTGAGATAGGTACTGATTTCCAGATAAAAAGAGGTTGTAAAATAGGTGTGAAGAATCGGTGAGAATCCGCCGGATCTCAGTCGATGATGTCTTCCACCACATCCCAGACCTCTTCCAGCAGCCGTCCGAACATCGGCTTGCGCCGCTTTTTCGATTTCTTCTTGCGCCGCCGCGGGTCGGCTCCACCATGCCACTCGGGCTTTTCGGCCACGGGCCGTCCCGTGCGACGATCCACCGGCGCCTTCTTCTGCCGGACATCCTGCGCCCGGGGGGATTGCGGCATCATCTTCATATCGTGCAACGGTGCGCCGCATGCCCGGCAGGTCAATTCATGCAGCGTGTCGTCGAACACCAGAACAGCCCGCGTTCCGCAGTAACAGCACGTGGCGATCTTCCGGCCCATCAGCCCCCCGTCGGTTGGTCAGTCGGTTTGTCCTCTGGATGCATATAGGGCCACGGCAGCCGCATTTGAGACATTGAGCGACCCGAACGCGCCGGAAAAGCCGATCCGCACCAATTTGTCGCAGGTCTCTCGAGTCTTCTGCCGCAACCCGGGCCCTTCCGCCCCCAGCACCAGCGCCACGGGACGGTCCTGCAGGCCGACCAGCGCCTCTTCGATCGTTTCGCCGGCCGTGCCGTCAAGCCCAAGCACGATGTACCCCATGCCCTGAAGCGCCGCGATGGCGTCCGACAGGTTGCGCACGCGCAGGTACGGCTGCCGCTCCAGTGCCCCGCTCGCCGTCTTGGCCAGCGCCCCGGTCTCGGGCGCGGAATGGTGGCGCGGCGCGATCACGGCCGAAGCGCCGAAGACTTCCGCCGACCGCAGGATGGCACCCACGTTATGCGGGTCCGTCACCCGGTCCAGCATCATCACGCGCGGCGGCCGGGTTCCGTCACCCAGGCAGACATCCTCCAGCGTGCCCCAGTCCAGCGGCTTCACCTCCAGCGCGGCGCCCTGGTGCACCGATTGCGGATCCAGCGGCGCGCTGAACTTGCGCGGATCGGCCATCTCTGCAGTCATGCCAGACGCTGCGATGGCGTCCGCCAGTTTGTCGGCGGCGTTCTTCGTCACCACCAGCCGCAGCTTGTGGCGCCGTGGATTCTCCAGCGCATCGCGCACCGCGTGCAGGCCGAACAACCAAACCGTTTCCGACGCGGCCGCCTTCCTGGCCTGTTCCTTTTCCACCACCCACTTGGGTTTCTTCATCGCCATCCGGGGGCCTCCTTCACAGGCGCCGGACAATGGCCCCGCACCACCGCAATCGCAAGCGATTTTCCGGTTGACGGGGCAACGGCCCGCTTCTAAACACGCGCCTCAGTGGGCGACAGGCCGCAAGGTGTGGCAGGGGACTGTAACTCCCTCGCGGAGACGCACGCTAGGTTCGATTCCTAGGTCGCCCACCATTTTCCAGGACGCAACGTCAAACGTTCGAACGTCGCCGTTGCGCCGGAGGTCCCCACGGGTCCGCGCCACCTGTCCCCGCCCCTCCTCGCCGCGCCTGGACCGACGGTATTTAAGGCAAATCCACCGCAATCTGCCTGTTGCGGAAAGGAAAACATTAATCTCCAGCGCGTACGACCTTACCCGAGTGAAGGGACCATTGCGTGTGAGGATGTGCCGTGACCAAGACCAGTACCACCGTGAAAGACGACGCTTCAGGCGACGTTCAGGATGACCGAAACCACCTGACGCAGCTCGAAGGCCTCGCCGACGCCCTGCACCGCGTGCAGGCGGTGATCGAGTTCGAGCTTGACGGCACGATCCTGACGGCCAACGACAATTTCCTCTCCACGCTCGGCTATTCGCTGGACGAGATCGTGGGCAAGCACCACCGCATGTTCTGCAACAGCGACTACGTGCGCTCCGATGCCTATCGCGATCTCTGGATGAACCTTGCCATGGGCAAGTTCGAGGCGGGCGAATTCAAACGCATCACGAAGGACGGCAGCGAGATCTGGATCAACGCCTCCTACAATCCGATCTTCGACGCCACCGGCAAACCGATCAAGGTGGTCAAGTTCGCCACCGAAATCACCAACCGCAAGCTGGCGGCGCTGGAACAGACCGCCAAGCTGGAAGCCGTCAGTCGCGTACAGGCCATGATCGAGTTCACGCCCGACGGCAAAATACTGGACGCGAACGAGAATTTCTGCGCCGCAACCGGCTACACCCTGAACGAAATCCGCGGCAAGCATCACCGGATCTTCTGCGACGATGCATACAGCGCCTCGAAAGAGTACACGCGTTTCTGGGAAAAGCTTGCGTCGGGCGAACACGATGAAGGCAAGTACCGCCGCATCGACCGCGACGGCAAGGACCTGTTCCTGCGTGCCACCTACACGCCCATTATCGACGACGACGGCAAAGTCCTGAAGGTGGTCAAGTTCGCCTTCGACATCACGCCCGAGGTCGAGCTGGAACAGAACGTGACGCGCATCTCAGGCCAGTTCGCCGAGAAATCCGCAAGCATCACCGAACAGGCTCAGAAAGTGGCGGCAGGTGCTCAGACGCTGGGATGCACCACAGAGGAAATCAGCGCCTCGGTCGAGGAACTCAGCGCCTCGATCGATTCCATCGCCCAGAACAGCCGCCTGTCCGACGACATCGCCCAACGCACCAAGCAGGAGGCCGATGTCGGCGCCGGCGCCATCGACCGCTCGATCGAGTCGATGGACCTGATCAACGCCTCTTCCGAACAGATCAACGAAATCGTGAAGGTGATCAGCGAGATCGCCGGGCAGACCAACATGCTGGCATTCAACGCCGCCATCGAGGCCGCGCGTGCCGGTGAACACGGGCTCGGCTTCTCGGTCGTGGCCGACGAGGTACGCAAGCTGGCCGAGCGGTCCTCCCAGGCGACGAAGGAAATCACCAAGCTGATCAACGAAACGGTCAAGCGGGTCTCGCAAGGCAGCGACGTCTCGCGCGAGGCCGGAGCGGCCTTCAAGAAGATCCTCGAAGGCATCGGCGAAACCACCGACTCCATTTCCCAGATCACGGTGGCCGTCACCGAACAGCAAACAGCCGCACGCGATGTGGCGGACTCGGTTCAGCAGATCGTCGAAGCCTCCGAGGAGGCCGTCATCGCCTCCGACAACATCGCGGCGGCCACCAACGAACTCAGCACCGGCGCGGAAGACCTCAAGACCGAAGTTTCCAAACTGGGCGTGTGATCAAGGACAGGGTAACACCATGACAGCAGAAAAAGAGCTTTCGCTCAGCGAGTCGCAATTCAACAGGATCAGGGGCATCATCCACGACAGCACCGGCATCACGATCGGGGACAATCGCACGTCTCTCCTGCTCAGCCGGCTGCGCGGCCGCTTGCGTGAAACCAGGGACGCGGACTTCAAGGCGTATATCGCGCGCGTGACCTCCGACAAGGCCGAGCTTCAGGAACTGATCAACCGGGTCACGACGAACAAGACGTTTTTCTATCGAACACCCCGCATCTGGCAACACTTCCGCGATGTCGCCATCCCGGCCTTCATGGAACGCAACACCAGACGCCCGATGCGCATCTGGTCCGCTGCCGCCTCGACCGGCGAAGAGGCCTATACCGCGGGCATGATCCTTGAGCACACGCGCAGCACGCAGGAGGGGTTCGACTACAGGTGCACGGGCACGGACATCTCGTCGAAGGTCCTGAAACAGGCCGAGGCCGGTCTTTACGCCGTGCCGGCCCTCACCCAACTGCGCGCGGATGGCACGGACCTCTTTGATCGGTTCCTGGGCGGCGACGATACTGCCGGGTACAAGGTCGACACCCAGATCAGGGGGCGCACCACGTTCAAGCTGCACAACCTGCTGAAACCCTTGCCGGGCGGTGCCAGCTTCGACGCCGTTTTCCTGCGCAACGTGCTGATTTACTTCACCCCCGAGGATCAGGAGGCCATCCTGCGAAACGTGCACGCCGCGATGGCGCCCGATGCCTTGCTCTACATCGGCGAAAGCGAAAGCATCGCCCGGCTTCGGACCGATTTCGCGATCATCGAACCCATGATCTATCGCCCCGCGCCCAAGGGTGGAAAGCCGCTGACATGATTGGTGAAGATCAGCTCCATGTCCAGATCGGCCAGGTCAAGATCGGTCGTGCGGGACAGACACTGAACGCCATACTCGGCTCCTGCATCGGCCTTGGGTTCGTGGACAGAAAAAACGGCATCTGCGGTCTCGCCCATGCCTTGCTGGCCAAGTCCGAAGGCCCTCCCAAAGCCAAGGGCAGCGGGCGCCATGTCGATCACGCGATCGAGGCGCTTCTGCGCCAGATGAACGTCGCCGACACCGAGCGCCGCAAGATGCGCGTTTTCATCGCTGGCGGCGCAAACATGACCCTGCCGCATGAGACCGAGCCCGAACGCCTGGTCGGCCAGGTCAACGCCGATTTCGCACGCGCCGCACTGCGCGACGCCGGGCTTCGCATCGTGCATGACGATACCGGGGGTACACACGGCCGTCGCGTGGTAATCGACTGCACGACCGGCGATTTCACGATCACGCCCATTCCGCGCCTTGGAGAGGGATGATGTCGCGCCCGCCTGAAACGCCCCCCAACGCGACCGCGCCGGGTGGCCCGGCCCCCATGCCCGGCGCGTCCTGCAAGGTCGACGCGCCGGCCGCGGCCATGGAACCGGCGCGCGGCGTGCATGCCGCGCGCAACGTCGTCTATGGCTCCTTCTGGCTTGACGAGACCGAGTTCGCATTGCCCGTCGATGTCATCCAGGAGGTCGTGAACGCCCCCGACACCTATTCCGAGGTCCCCCTGGCCGCGCCGCACATGGTCGGGCTCTTCTGCCTGCGCAACACGATCGTCCCGGTGATCGACCTGCGTCACATCCTGGGAATTGCGCCCGCATCCGAAACCTCCGTGCGCAAGGTCGCCATCATCGAGAACGGAGACCTCTGCGTCGGGCTTCTGTTCGACGATACCGGCGCCATCATACAGGGCATGAATGCCACGCGGGTCAATTTCCTGCGTGACGCCCAGGGCTTGAAGGACATCATTGTCGAAGGCGTGCTGAAGCTGGACGACGGCGCCCGCATGGTGCAGCTTCTCGACCCGTACGAGATTCTGCAGATCGAGAAAATCCCGCGCGTCGCCCGGATCGATCACGCTCAGCACCGCAAGACCCATCTCGGCCAGCGCTTCAACTGCATTTCCTTTCAACTCGGTCACACAACCTGCGCCCTCGACCTGCGTTTCGTGCAGGAAATCACCGACATGCCGCCGCTGCAGACCTCCCAGCTCGCCCACGGCTACGTCATCGGAAACGTGGAATTGCGCGGGCGCACCCTGCCGGTGGTCGATTTTCGCGGGATGATCGGCAACGAGACGCCCTACAAGTTCAAGGCCGGCATGCTGGAGAAACGCAAGCTTCTTGTCCTCGACCTGCCCGAAGGCAGGATCGGCCTGCTGGTCTACTCGATCGACAGCATCATGACGTTCTATGAAAAGGACATCCTGCCCTTCGCGAACGTGGGTCTGCCGCGGCACGACGTCGTGTCCGGCTGCCTCGTGCGCCAGGACGAAACCATCGTCATCCTGCTCGACCATCACAGCCTGCTGAAGGACGAGATGCTGGCGCTCGCCGCGCGCTCCTGCCAGGAAATCTATCCCTCGACGGATGTCGAGACAAAGCCAAAGAACTTCAGGACGGAACGCGGCCGTTCGACCTTTATCCTGTTCTCCGTGGACATCGAGATGGGCTTCGACATCTCCGGCGTCAACGAGGTCATCGACCGCCCCTCGTCGCTGTTGAAGCCGCCCTACGCGCTCACCTTCGTCGACGGTATTCTCAATCTCAGGGGCGAGTTGATCACCCTCATCAACCTGCGTGTCCTCTACGGTTTTCCCGAGACCGGAGCGGAGGCGGACAAGGTGCTGATCTTCGAACATGGCGGACGGAAATACGGGATCACCGTCGACTCCATCGACGAAATCGTGACGACCGGACCCGAGGACCTTTTCGAGGTGCCCACGATCCGCGATCCGGAAGCGGCCCGGCTCGTGTCAGGTGACCTCGCGGGATGCCTGCGGGTCCCCTCACGCCCGTCGCACAGCCCCCCGGTCCTCGTGCTGGATCAAGCATCGGTTGTCCGCCGCTGCATCGCCGACGCGAGATTCGAAGCGGCAGCGCCCGACGCCCCAACGGGGACCTGACCGGCGTCTCCGTCCTGTTCGGTCGGGGTCCCTGTCACGACGATCCGTGCACGCGCGCCCGCGCACGGATGCGGTTCTTCGCACCCGACGAATCAGCGGAATCTTGCGCGGCTGCACCGAATGCGGTAGGATTATTGCATAAAAAACAAAACAGGCACCGGGCAGGTCCATGAAATACGTGATCCATCTGGGCGTCCACAGGACGGCGTCCCTGCTGTTGCAGCAAAATCTTTCCTTCAATCGCGAGCAATTGCGGGCGCAACGGGTGTTCTACGTGAATGCCGAAATGCCCAAGGCCGTGCAAAGGCAGGTCCGCATGATCCGCCGACGGCACAAGCCCGGCTCCACGCCGCAGGACTACGGCGCCTTCGCCGAGCTGAACGCCGCCATCACAAGCGCTGCCTCGAAGGCCGGCGCGGAAACCGTTCTGATTTCCGACGAAAACCGGCTTGGCCCCACGATGACGCAATCCCTGCTCTGGAACGAGACGAACCCCGCGTTCTATCCGCAGGCTGCGACCAATCTGCGATATGCCCAGGCCGGTCTGCCGCTGGAAGATACCCGGCTGCTGCTCTATACGCGCAACCCCGAAAGCTATCTCGTCAGCCTCTATTCCGACGCCATTCGTCAGAACCACACGACGCTGACGCTGGAACAGTTCTGTCGCAGCGTGAACTTCAATTCCATCGACTTCTCCGCGCTGGAGCAGACGCTTTGCGCGCTTCACCCCGGGCTCCAGGTCAGGTCGCGCCAGTTCGAACGCATCAAGCTTGGTCCGGAAACCTATTTGCGCAGCTTCCTGCGCGACATCGGGCTCGACCCCAAGCCGTTCGTCCTGCAACCCGCCGCGCCGCGGCCGCAGCTTGACGCGATGCAGGTCGAGGCGCTTCTGCACATCATGTCCGGGCGTCAGTCAAAGCGCGGCGAAATGATCTCCGCCTTGCGCGACCAGGTCCTGAATGGCGCTCCCAACCCGCTGGCTCCGCTGGTCCTGCCGGCTTGGGTAACGGACTCCATGCGCGTGACAGACGAAGGCCGAGCTATCGACGCCCCCGAGGCAAGAAGCGCCTGATCGGTCTCATCCAGGGGGCGTCAGTCCCGGCGCTTGTCCTTCGGCCGCCAGGTGTCCAGCCAGCGCCGGACGCGCCCGCGCCGGTCCTCTATCGCATTCCCGGCAGCGTCGAAACGGGCCTCGATCCCTTCCCAGACCGGGTCGAGCCGCCTGGCCCGGAACCCGCGCCATATCCGCCAGGTGCCGAAGGCCACGATGGCAAAACCCGCCAGGATCAGCAGGTTCAGCCACGGGAACGGCTTGCCCGCATTCGGCCCCGCAACCGGCCAGATGCTCACGCCGTTGGGAAAGATCGACAGGAACTCGTTGCGCCAGCCGTAATGTTTCAGCGCCGCCCATCGCGGCGCCTCGGCGGTGGATTTCAGATCGGCCGCCTCGGCCTGCAGGTTGGACGTGTCGAACTTGAAATAAGGCGGCCAGCCCCACCCGGTATCCTCGTTGCGATAGACCATCGTGCTGCCATTCGCCCGCACCGTCTGGATGAAAAAGACGTCGCGGTTGATCGGAGTCATGTCATTGCCGGCATCGGGACTGGCCCAGAACAGGCTGTTCTCGCCGAAATCTATGCGCTTTTCATAGGTGTCCGTCACCCGCACGATATCGGTCTGCGGCAGGGTGTAGTGGAAAAAAGCGGCCACCAGCACCCAGAAAACACTCCAGAACAGCCATTTCAGGTAAACCAACGTCCCACCCCCTTCAGTGAAAATTCGTGAAGTAGATGATCGCCGCCACGATGCTGAACGGCACGACATAGACCCCGAGGATCAGCTTGCGCCGGAGCGATCCGTCATACTCTTCCAGCCCCTTTTCGATATAGGCGTCCAGGTCGCCGGGCCGGCCTTCCTCCTCCCACCATTCGCGCAGCTTGCCTTTTCGCACGCTCCGGGAATAAATCGACAGGACGACATACAGGATCGTGCAGACGATGAACCCGATGATCAGAAGTCTCGCCAGAGCCGCCATGTCCTATCTCCTCGTCTTCCTGCCCGCCGAATAGGGCGTGCCCTTGCCAGCCCGGCGCGTCACAGGCCCCCAGGGTCCGACCCGCCGCACAACCGCCTCGATCTCCGGCTCGGGCTCGGGCGGTCTCGGCGGCGCCGGCTCTTCCATCGGGGCCTCGTGCCCGAAAAGCGCCGCGCGCGTGCCCATCTTGTCCACCTGGTATTCGTTCAGCAACAGGTCCACCACATAGGCCCTCTTGGTGTCCGCCCACGTCTCGTAACGGCGGTAGAAAAGGCTCTTGTGGCAGATGAACAGCTGCCTCACATCCTTCGGCGCCAGCTCCGCCAGAAGCATGTTGACCAGGTCCGCATCCTTGTTCGCCGCGGCCCGCAGCGTGTAGAAATACGCCGGATTGTCCGAGCTTATCACCGGCCACGGGCCGCCGTTCTCGGCCCAGTTCAGCAGGGCGTTGAGCGTGTGAAACTCCTCCGGCAAAAGGTCCGAGTGCCGCCGCGCCAACCGGCGCATCTCGGCCCGGCTGCGGCCCGCGAACTCCACGCCTTCATCCGCCAGCGCATCGACCAGCATGAAATCCATCTTTTGCCGCAGGATCGCCGACGCATCTATGCCGCGTGCCTTGACGATCGGCTCCACTAGCCCGTTGAGATCGAGGAAACTTGCAATCCGGTTCCGCTCGTCGATACCAAAGACATACTCGATCCGCTCGCCCTCGAAGGGGGTCTTGTCCGAGACGCAGATCACACCCGGCAATTCGAGGTCCTGGAACAGGTAAACGCCGCCGAAATGATCGGTCCAGTAATTGCGCTGCTCGAAACTCATCTCCTTCAGGTCGATGGGATTGCGCAGCACGTCCCCGGTCTGCCCGGCCAGCTCGATCATCTCGGCAATCAGCACGTCGTCGAACCAGGCGTCCTCTTCCGACATGAACCGCTCGACCTTTTCATCCAGCTTCTCGGCCTGCCGCAGCGCCCCGTTGGTGGTGTCCGCCTCGATGGTGATCCGCCGGATATCGAACAGGCGCGCGGGGCTCGACATGTCATAGACCGAATTGACCAGCTCCCCCGCCACTGCGTCCCGCGCCGTCAGGGCAAACAGCGCGGGCTCGTTCTCCTCGATGAACTGCTTCAGAATGCCCCGGCTGGTCGAGAACTGCGCGTTCAAGAGCGGCGCACGCTTCTGCTCCGTGGTCAGCAGGATGAACTGCCGGTTCACCCCCGCATGGTTGAGGTAAAGGTCATCGCCCAGCTCATGCCCCACCTCCGGCGAATAGCCAGAGATATCGACGTAGAAATCCGTCAGGCTGGTCGTCTTGCCCGTCAGGTGCTTCAGTGCGCGATTGTATCGCTCCACCAGCGCCGGGCTGGCCACATGCACCAGGTTGCCGAACATCAGGCCGGATCTGATCAGACGTTTCATAACTATGCTTTCAGCTTTGATCGCAACAAATTCTCAATCGGTTCAAAACGCCGATCATACTCTTGCTTAAATTCGTCGAGTTCCTCTTCATCATCGAAGAGGATATCATAATCCACGCGGTGCGCAGCTGCATCCCTTTGCGGATCTGGTAACCGCGGATTTGAAGTTCTTAGATATCGCTGTATGTTAACGATAAGCTGTTGCTCTTGTTCAAATAGTTTGTGCAGTAGTTCATTTATTTTCTCGCCCCAAACAACTGAAGCGCGCAACCGCTTGCCATAAATTTCTGAACGCAAAACCTCGAGGCGGTCGACTTTCTCTTGATAGTACTTAAGAAGACCTTGGAATTCACCTTCCGAACGATTTGTAAATTCACGACCTTCTTCATCGGTAGTTATCGGGTCGTAGGAATAAACCGACACTCGAATATTTGCGACCGCATCGCGTCGTTGGAACATTAGAACCAGCAAATCCTCGCCAAGTTCAACGTCTCGCTGCCACCGTTTTTCTCGCTTCCATGAGCCAAGGCCAACCCAAGCCGCAAACGCACCAGCAATCGCAGCTCCTGCCATCAGAAGATTTGCAAGTGCACTGATTGCGTCAGAGATGCCTGTCAATTGTATTCCCCCTGACAACATCTTCCCCCCTCAACCGCTCCACCCGCTGCGCCAGCCCCAGCCAGACGAAGGCCAGCACCGGACCCCATACCGCCACAGCCCCCAACGAACTGCGCAAGTACATCCACGCGATGACCCCCTGCCCGGCGAGCGTCTGCCCGCCCAGCAGGCTGCGCTTGTCGAACAACGCGAACACACCCGCGCTGGCCGCCAACAGCAGAAGCACCGACAGCACGACCGACACCAACACCCTCAGGTGCGACCGCGTCCCCCGCGGCGTCAAAAGCCACGGCACCAACGCCGCCAGCCCGCCGATGATAGCCAGCGGCAAGCCGGTGTTCACCAATGTCACGCTCGGGTCGTTCATTGCCGCTTGGCGCACGTGCTCTCACGCACCGCTCTCCTTCTCCGCCATGTACCGCCGCTTGGCTTCCTCCGTCCGACCGAAATCGCGCACCATATTCTCGATCGCCACCTCGTCGGACTTGTCCGCATAGCGGAATTCGCTGTCCGCGTAGCGGTTGATCTCCTGCATGACCATCTCCACCGTGATCGGCTGGCGCAGTTCCTCGATCATCCCCTTCTTCTCGTCATAGGATTTGAACAGGAACAGGTCGGGCTTTTCCATCCATTCATCGGGCAACTCGAAATCCATCGCCCGCACCTTCACCGCGTCGGTGATGTTCTTGATCGCCCGGCCCGTAAAGCGTTCGTCCGCCTCCTGGATGCCCTTCAGATAGGTCCCCAGCTTGGCAATCGTGTCCAGCCTGCCGATATCCTTCTCGACGCGCTCATAGACCCGGATCAGCCCGTCCTCGTGGGGCCGCGCGTGGCTCTCGAACGAGGCCGCCACGGCCTTCTTGATCTCCTGCGCGGCATAGACCTCGTGCTGGCCCAGCGGGATGTCATGGTTCTTGCCCATCAAGAGGTAGAGGATGTCGATATAATCCTCCCGTGTCTGCGGCCCGTCCACCAGGAACCGCGCGCCTGCCCTCTGGCGCAGCGCGTCGTCCACGTTCTCGGGATAGTTCGAGAACATGCCGAAAGTGCAGTTCCCCCGCACCACCGTGTTGGCCCCGGCAAAGCTCTCCATCAGCACGGCGGTGATCTCCAGCTGCCCCGCGCTTGACTGCCGGTCGCCGCGCTTGCCCGCCAGCTGGTCGATATCGTCGATCGTCCCGAACCCGATCACGCCGGGGTCAATCACGGTGTTGATGAACGCCTTGGCGTTCTGGGCCGACTTCCCCTGGTAGCTGTCGATGCTCTCGGTCGACAGGTTCTGGTAGCGGAAGGGATATCCCGCGTTGTCGCAATACCCCTTGATCAACCCCGCCATCATCTGGATCAGCGTCGTCTTGCCCGTCCCCGGCTTGCCGTCGCCCATGAAGGTAAAGATGAAGCCGCCCAGCTCGGCAAAGGGGTTCAGCTTTCGCTCGAAATCATAGGCCATCAGCATCTTGCTGAGCTTCAGCGCCTGGTACTTGGCGATATGGTTGCCCACCACCTCGTGCGGCTGCTTGAAGGTCATGGTCAGCGTGCTGGACTTGCCCTTCGATGCCGCGTCAAAGCCGCGAATGGTGAAATCATCCGCCTCGACGCGCCAGCTTGCGCCGGTGAAGGCATTCAAACGCCCGGCATTCTGGGCGCGCAACGCGATCTTCTCCATCAACTGTTCGGCAAAGGCGCTGACCGTCGCCACCAGCCGCGCATCGTCACCGGCATGGGCCGCGATATCCTGGTCCAGTTCCCACAACGCGCCGTGCAGGGCCAATTGCGAATTGTCGGTCAGAACCTCCTCGACCTCGCCCACCTCGACGCTCACCTCGGACCCGTGCGGCGCCAGCAGGAAGGCCGTCGCGTTGGCAAATACATGCCCCACCGCCAATGCCTCGGCCCCCAGAAGCTCGGTGAACTCGGTCTTGCGGTCCGCGCCCAGCGCCCCGGCCAGGTTCGCCCGCCGCAGATCGGCCAGCCCCGTGGCCTCGGAAAACTGCTCACCCACCGCCAGCGCGATGGCAATCGCCCGCCTCAGGCCGTGCAATACCGTCGCCTGCATCGGGCTCACCAGCGGGTCGTCGCCATCGGCGGCCTCGATCCGCTCCACCAAATGCACACCCTCAGGCCGCGCGGTCGAGCGTGTCACCAGCCCCGGCGTCGTCGTCCGGAACCGCCGCCGCGTGCCCAACCCGGCCGATTTTTCCTGCTGCGGGGCGTCCGCCGGCTTGGCGATACGCGGCGTGTGGTCGAACCCCGCCAGCATCGCCGCGGCAGCATCGTAATGCTTGGCGATATCCTCTTCCCGCAATTCCATCGTATCGGCCGTCAAACTCATCTTCTTCTCCCCGGTGGTGGGTTTGAAACCCACCCTACTAATCTGGCGCAGGGTGGGGTCTCACCCCACCTCGCGTTCAATATCTCAACACCCGGCCGCCCGGGCTGACCACGTACTTGGTGACCGACGAAAACCCCGGCGGGGTCTTCTCGGCCAGCACCTGGTAGGGCCGCTCCGGCAGGATGATGCTGCGCTCCATCCGCGTCGCCCCGGTCTCGGCCCCTTTTCCGGAAAACGGGTCCAGCGCGAAAACCTCGCGCTCCACCGTTCCGAACCAGCCCGCGCGCTCCTCGATCACCCGTTCGCTTTCCAGCACCTCGTCGGTCCACGCCAGCGCCCAGTCCTGCCCCACGGGCGCGTCGGCCTGCGCCAGCACCTCGCGCAGCGGCCCGGTCTGCCGCGTGAAGGCGTGGCTGTACATCGGGCCGACATGAAACCGCCGCAGCCGCTTGGGGTGCAGGTCGTCGAAACTCTCGTCGAACCCCTTGGCGATGGTCAGCAACTTCAATCCGCCCAAGCTCTGCGCCATAAGATGCGCCTGCACTTCGGGCCAGCGCCGCTCGTCCTTGCCCAGGGGCGCGCGGCCCGTGTCCTCGACCTCCATCAGGTAGATCGTCGGCAGGTTCACCTGGCTGTCATAGACCGCCCAATGCAACAGGTAGCGCCGCCGCTCGTCCAGCCCGCTCACCCATTGGATCTGCGGATCGTTCTGCGCCCAGAACAGGTGCCCGCGCAGCATCTCCTCGTAATACAGCCGCTGGGACAGCGCGAACTGCAGCCGCGTCGGGATCGTCCGTTCCGAGATGATCTGCTCGACCATCTCGCGCTTCAGCGTCTCGGTATCCGGCATCCCGTCCAGGTGCCGCCGCGCCTGGGCCGCGTCATTGGCCATCACCATCAGTTCCGAGAAAACGGGAAAGCCGCTTTCGGTCACGTCCATCGCCAGCGAGCCGAAGAACTGCCCGGTGTCGCGCCCGACCAGCAGGTACTTCATGCTCAGCGCCTTGAACGTATAGGCGATGCCCTGAACATAGGTGGTCAGAACCTCGACCTCCTGCTTGCTCAGGTTGCCCTCGGCCTGCATCACGGCGGCCACGCGATTCAGATGCCCCGTGATCCGCTCGAACTTGGCGAAGTACCGGCGTGACGCGAAAAGATCGGTCAGCGCGGCACGGTCAGATGTCGGAGCATCCGCAATCATTCGCCACCCCCGCCGCAGGCGCCGCCATCGCCTCCGCCACCCGCATCGGCGCCGCCGCTGAAACCGCCCTCGGCTCCATTGCCGGACGCACCCCGGCTGGCGATCACCGACCACAGGATCGCGATGAGGCAGACACCCAGCAATACCAGCGCCAGGCTGAGTTGTCCCAGCCAGCCCGCTAGCATCATGCCAAGGAACGCACCGCAGATAACCACGACCTCGATTGGAAACGTCTCTATTTCGGCCATTGCGACGCCTTTCTCAGCTGTTTGGGACAGGCGCACTCACGTCCCGCCTCCGCGACGCCGGCGCGACAGCCCGATCAGGATCAACCCTGCAAGGCCGAACCCCACCCCGACAAGGTTCACCCAGGCCGGCACGGTAAAGACGAACGACACCACCAGGCAGACGACGGACAGAATTACGGCGAGCGTTCCAAGCCCCATGCCCTAGCCGCCATACGCGTTGGCGTCATGCTTCTCGATGATCTTGGCAAAGCGCCGCGCGAACCGCTCGTCGGCCTTGGCCTTGGCCTCCAGCACCTCGCGGGCAAAGACCATGTGATCCTCGTGCGCCTCCAGCATGTCGGCCATCTTCTGGTTGGTGGCCGCGCCGATCCCGGCCATGGCGCTCTGCGCCTCCTGGTCGGTCTTGACCCCGATCTCGTTGATCCGGTGCGCCACGTCCTGCTGCTGCGCGGTTTTAAGCGACTTTGTCAGCGCGTCATAGAGCACGACCCGCTGCTTGGTGTCGGTCTGCAGCTTGTTGATCAGCACCATCTGCGTCGCCGCCTGGTTCTGCAGCGAATCGACCCAGGTCTTGCCCTTCTCGATATACCGCTCCAGCGTCTGGCTTTTCGCCAGCTTGACCTGCTCCTGCTGCACCATCTCGTTATACTTGGCGTTCATCTCCGCCAGTTCGCTTTCCAGCTTGGTGCGGGCGGCCGCGTCGGTCTCGTTGGCGATCTTGTTTTCCAGTTCGATGATCTTGGGATCCATCCCCTGGATGTCCGCGCGCAGCGTCTCCAGTTCGCCCACTGTCGCCTCGCGCTCGTCCAGCGTCTCGGTCAGGTTCGTCTCGACCTTCACCTTGTGCTCTTCCAGCGTGCGCAGCTGGCCTTCCAGCAATTGCACGATGATGTCGGATTTCGAGATCAGGTCCTGCAACTTGTCGTCGATGCTGGCGGTGCGGATCCGCTCTTGCCGCATGCTGTCGGCCTTGTGACGGTTGAAGATACCGACGAAGCTTTCCCAGCCCGTCTTGTTGCGCATCTCGTCAAAATCGCGCGAGAACCCCGCGGTCACATCGTCCAGCCCCATGATCAACTCGGCGATGTTGGCATTCATCGTCTCGGTATGGGCGTGCACCTCGTCCAGCGTCGCGTTCTCGATATCGAGGCTCGCATCCTCGCCGCCCTTGATCTTGGACCGCGCGCTTTCGATCTTGCCGGTCAGCTCGGCAATCTTCGCCTGCGCCGATGCGACCTGCTCCTGACTTTCGCGCACCTGCGCATCCAAATTCGCCATCACCGCTCCCTTTCGCGTAAAGTTAATCACCTTAACATCAATATAGGTACGCCACGGCTGATTTGAAGGCGTGCCCGCTCTTTGGGGTTTTCGCAAAACCTTCGGCGCGGGGCAAGAAAGACGTGCGCGTTCAGGGCATCAAAACCTCTTTCCGCCCGAACAGCCCCTCCGCCGTGCCAAGGTCGTCATACAGGATCTCGACCGCGATGCTCTCGATCTCGCCCAGACCGAAGCTCTTGTAGATCACCGCGTCATCGGGAAAAGCATTGGGGGCGGCGGTCTCGGTCTGACAGGCCGGCATGTCCCAAACCTCCATCGCGCCGCCATTCACACCGACACTGACCCGGTGCATCCCGCAGCGCCAGCTCAACAGATGCGTCAGGTACAGCAGGTCCTGGCCATCATATTCGCGCACCGCCACCCAATTGCCGCGCGTAGCCTCGATGATCGGCCTGATCTCGGCGGCGGTGGTGAACTTGCCGGTGGGCGTCTGGTCCTCGGCCTCGAACCCGGCGGGCGGCTGGCCCCCGTCCCCTGCCGATTGCGCCACGGCGGCCCCGTCCGGGCTTCCCGTACCGCCGCCCAGGGCCACCGCAAGGCCAACGACAATCCACTCGATCATCCGAAAATACCTTTCCTTTCAAAAATCTGCGCAACTGCCTCTCGCGCAACCGCAGCGCACGGCCTATACTGGCGCCAAAGGGCAGTTCAGGCAGGCGTGACCGGATTATGGCCGCGAAAAAGGCAAAAAACCAAGCGTTCAATATTGTGGTGGTCGGTCATTCCGGCCGGCTTCAGTTCGAGGCGGTGCTGTTCGCCGCCTCCCTGCGCGCCCGCAGCCCAAACTTCAAAGGCCGCCTTTTCGTGGCCGAACCCCAGCCCGGCCCGCTGTGGAAGAACGACCCGACCATGCGCGGCGACATCCGCGCGCTCTTGGAAAGCTACGGCGCCGAGATCCTGCCCTTCGAATCCCGGCATTTCGGGCAGGCCTATCCCTATGGCAACAAGATCGAATGCCTGATGGCCCTGCCCGAGGGCGAGCCGTTCGTGTTCTTCGACACCGACACCCTGGTCACCGGCGACCTGACGCGAGTCCCCTTCGATTTCGACCGCCCCACCGCCTCGCTCAAGCGCGAAGGCACCTGGCCCGAGATCCAGCTTTACGGCCCCGGCTACACGGCCACATGGAAATCGCTCTACGACAAGTTCGGCCTGGATTTCGAGTCCTCGCTCGACCCGTCCCTGCCCGACGAATACTGGCGCCGCTACCTCTACTTCAACGCCGGGTTCTTCTTCTACAAATGCCCGCATGTCTTCGGCCAGCGTTTCCTGGACTACGCGCTCGCCATCCGCGACGACCCGCCGCCGGAACTGGTCTGCCAGTCGCTCGATCCCTGGCTCGACCAGGTGGCGCTTCCGCTGGTCATTCATTCGCTGGGCGGCGGGCGCGACACGCTGCCCGACGGTCTCCTCGACGGCGAGATGACGTGCCACTACCGCATGTTCCCGCTGCTATACGCCCGCGAGAATGACGACGTGGTGGCGCTGCTGGAAGACATCAGCGCCCCCAACCCGGTCAAGAAACTGCTGAAGAACTACGACGCGATCAAGTTCATGGTCTACCACGGCCGCGGTCAAAAGGTGCGCGCCCTCTTCGACCGTGAAAACATGCCGCGCAAGGAACAGGCGATCCGCAACACCATCCGCCGCAACGGGTTCTGGATACGCTGATGGCCTTGCGTGACGTACCCGGCCTGACCCGCATCGCCCAGGTCTTCGGCCCGTCCGACGCGATGCTGGCCGTCGCCGCCCTCGAAGGCGCCGGCTTTCGCGTCTTCGTGCCGGGCTACCACACGCTCTCGAATGCCCAGTACCTCTCGGTCGCCCTGGGCGGCGTACCGATCATGGTCGAAACCGCCCGCGCGGCCGAGGCGGCGGCCTTTCTCGACGCTCTGGAGACCTCCGACGTCGAGGTGCTTTCCCCCTCCGCGTTCGACAGCAGTCCCGATGACGACCTGCCGCCGCCCCGTCCCCGCGGCCTCATGCGCCGGATCGTGGAAAGCGCGTTCTACCTCCTCACCGGAACCGCGCCCGCCCTGCGCGGCCGCTACGGGCGCGTCCCGAAAAAATAGCCGCTCGCCCGGCTCCTGTCCGCGCAAGACCACGTCAATCCGCTTGTCCTGCGTCCCGCCATCGCTTACCCAAATGGCAAACGCCATTAGGGAGGCTTTCCATGTCCGACGACGACCGCATTCACCAATTCGGCTTCGACACGCTGCAAATCCACGCTGGCGCCCGGCCCGATCCGGCCACGGGGGCGCGCCAGACACCGATCTACCAGTCGACCGCCTACGTGTTCCGCGACGCCGAGCACGCCGCCGCCCTCTTCAACCTCCAGGAAGTGGGCTACATCTATTCCCGCCTGACCAACCCGACCGTCGCGGTGCTTCAGGAACGCGTCGCCACGCTCGAAGGCGGCGCCGGCGCCGTCTGCTGCTCGTCGGGTCACGCGGCCCAGATCATGGCGCTGTTCCCGCTGATGGGCCCGGGCAAGAACGTGGTCGTCTCCACCCGCCTCTATGGCGGCTCGATCACCCAGTTCAGCCAGACCATCAAGCGCTTCGGCTGGTCGGCCAAGTTCGTCGATATCGACGACATGGACGCGATCAAGTCCGCCATCGACGACGACACCCGTGCGGTGTTCTGCGAATCCATCGCCAATCCCGGCGGCCACATCGCCGACCTGCGCGCGGTGGCCGACGTGGCCGACGCCGCCGGACTGCCGCTGATCGTCGACAACACCTCTGCCACGCCCTATCTCTGCCGCCCGATCGAACACGGCGCCACGCTGGTCGTGCATTCCATGACCAAGTTCCTCACCGGCAACGGCACTGTCACCGGCGGCGTCGTGGTGGATTCGGGCACCTTCGACTGGTCCGCGTCCGACAAGTTTCCCTCGCTCAGCGAACCCGAACCCGCCTATCACGGCCTCAAGTTCCACGAAACGTTCGGCCCGCTGGCCTTCACCTTCCACGGCATCGCCATCGGCCTGCGCGACCTCGGCATGACGCTGAACCCCCAGGCCGCGCATTACACCCTAATGGGGATCGAGACGCTGTCCCTGCGGATGCAGAAACACGTCGAGAATGCCGAAACCGTCGCCGCCTGGCTGGAAAAGCACGACGCGGTCGAGGCGGTCACCTATGCCGGACTCAAATCCTCGCCCTACCACAAGCGCGTCAAGACGGTCTGCCCCAAGGGCGCGGGCGGCCTGTTCACCGTGGCGCTCAAGTCGGGCTACGAAGGCTGCGTCAAGCTGGTCGACAGCCTCGAACTCTTCAGCCACGTCGCCAACCTCGGCGACACCCGCTCCCTGATCATCCACTCGGCCTCCACCACCCACCGGCAGCTGACCCCGGAACAGCAAACCGCCGCCGGCGCCGCCCCCAACGTGGTGCGCATTTCCATCGGCTGCGAGGATGCCGACGACATCATCGCCGATCTCGAACAGGCGCTGGCCAAGGCGGGCGCCTGACCGTCGGGGGTCTCCGCCGATCGCGGCAACCGTGAGCGGTGTTTGCCTTTCCCTCGGCGGTAAGCTGCTGTAGAATCCACGCGCGGCAGGGGGCCACCCCTGCCGGGTCCGTGGTGCCAGAGCGTTGTGAATGAAACCGAATTTTGCCCTGACCCTGTCCTTCGAAGGCATCAGCCTTCTGCATCGTGCCTTCCCCGGTTGGCACATGGTGGGCGAGGTCAGCCTCGACAGCAGCGACCTCGCCGGTGCGCTGTCCGACCTTCGAAACCGGGCCGGGCAACTCGACAGTAACCCGATCCGCTCCAAGCTGGTCATCCCCAACGACCAGATTCGCTTCCTGCAGTTCGATTCCGAAGGGCTCGAAGCGGACGAGATCGCCTCGGCCGTGCACCGCGCCCTTGATGGCGCGACGCCCTACGCGGTCGACGACCTTGCCTATGACTGGTCGATTTCCGCCGGGCAGGTGCATATCGCCGCCGTCGCCCGCGAAACCCTGGCCGAGGCCGAGGCCTTTGCCGCCGAACACGGCTTCAACCCGCTTTGTTTCGTCGCCGCCCCCGAGGGGCGCGATTTCGTGGGCGAGCCGTGGTTCGGCGAGACGAAAAGCGCCCCGTCTCTCCTGCCCGAAGGCGGACGCATAGAGCGCGACACCGCCGCCATCCGGGTCATCGGCACGGCGCCGCTGCACCGCGCGGCGGCTCCCGCTGCCGACGCCGCGCCCGAGGCCGCCCTCGAAGGCGCGACCGAGGCCGCCGATGCCGCGCGGCCGCCCGCACTCGAGCCGGATCTGCCGCCCGAAGTGCCGCCCGCGCCAGAGCCCGATCTTCCGCCACAACCCGAGCCGGAGGTTCCGCCCGCGCCCGACACGCCGCCCGCGCCGGACCCCGAGATCGAACCGGAGATCCAGCCCGATCCCGAGCCTGTGCCGGAGGTTCCTCCAACGCCACAGCCCGACATCCCGCCGGAACCGATGCCGCAACCGGACCCGGACATTCCGCCGAACCCGACGCCCGGCCCCGCGGGCGCGGGCGCGGAAGCGGAGGTGCAAGACGGTGACGGTGTCGCGAATGCCGGCACGGATGCAGACGTGAAAGATGAGCGCACCGACGCTGCCGGGAAAACGCCCGCAGCGCCTGTCGCCTTCAGCTCGATCCGCGCGCAGCGCGACACGTTGCCGACCGCCCCACGCCGCCTCAGCGGCGCGACCCGCGACGGCGCATCGCCTGCCGCCGAGCCCCCGTCCCGAGAAACGCCGCGCGCCGAACCCACGCTGACGGCCGCGACGCCGTTCGTCACCGGCCCCGCCACCGGCGCTGCGGCTGGCGCCGCCGCCAAGGTGACCGGCAAACCGCAAGACGCGCTGCCTGCCGATGCCGCCGCCCGGATCGGCGCCACGCTACGCGCCTCCGACGACACTCGCCTCACCGCGCCCGATGCGGAGCCTTCCACCGCCGAGGGGCCGTCCGGGCGCGCGCGCCCTGAGGCAGAGGACGACGGCAGCGATATTCCGCCGCCCCCCGCCTTCATGGCCGACCGCACCGGGCCCGCGCCGTTCGACCTTCCCGAAGACACCCCCAACGCGCCCCTCGCCGCGCCTGCCGCCAAGGACCAGGCTGCCGCGTCCTCCGGCGCCCTGTCGTTCTTCTCGCGCCGCAAATCGCCCAAGCCCGACAAACGCCAGCCCACGCGCACCGCCGCACGCTCCTCGCCCGAGGCCCAGCGAGAGCAGGAACGCCAGCGCATGACCGTCTTCGGCGCGCGCAAAACCGCCTCCGTCGGCGGCAAGCCGCGTTTCCTGGGGCTGATCCTGACCGCGGTGCTGCTGATCTTCCTCGTGGGCGTGGCCGCCTGGGCGTCGATCTTCCTCGAAGACGGCATCTCCCGCGTCCTGCGCGGCGGCCCCGATCCCCGGGAACAGATCGCCGCGACACCCGACGCCGAGGTCCCGCCCGGCGATACCGACGGTGCCTCCGCCTCGGGTACCGGCGAGACGGACGAGGGCGAAAGCGTTCTCGCCGCCCTGCCCGGCGTCACCTCCGACGGCGCCGAGACGCCCCGCGCCGACCCGCAGCCCGCGCCGAACCCGGCCGAACTGACCGAGCAACAGGCCCGCACGCGCTATGCCGTCACCGGCATCTGGCAACGCGCCCCCGACGCGCCCACCGACCCCGGCACCCAAAGCCTGGACGATTTCTACCTCACCTCGATCGACCCCAAGGTCGTCGAGCAGGACGCGGTTGCCCTGCCCGCGCCCGAAAGCCTGCGCGGCGACACGCGGCCCGACACGCCGGCCGATCCCGCCGCCGCCGACACCATGTTCACCATGGACACGCGCGGCCTGGTGCAGCCGACGCCCGAAGGCGCGCTGACCCCCGATGGCATTCTGGTCTACGCCGGTCAGCCCGCGCTCGTGCCGCCGGACCGCCCGGCAGAGACCCTGGCCCAACCGGGCGAGGATCCCGCCGATGCCGCCGCCCGCATCGAGGCGCTCGAACGCATCGCCGCCTTGCGCCCCCGTGTCCGGCCCGGGGACCTGTCCGAAACCAACGAACGCGAAACCCTGGGCGGCCGCACCCGCAACGAACTCGCCACCCTGCGCCCCCGCCTGCGCCCGCAAAGCGCGCAGGAACTGGCCGAAGAGGCCGCCGCGGCGTCTGAAGCGGCCACCGAAGCTGCCGCCGCGACGCCCGAAGGCATCTCGCCTGACCCCGATGCGGTCACCGCCGCGCTTCAGGCCGCCGCCGCGGTCCCCGCCCCCGATCCCTTCGCCGGGGCGACGGCCCAGGCGGTCAAGGTCTCGGCCAAGCCCAACGCGCGGCCCCGGAACTTCAACCGAATCGTCCAGCGCAGCCAGCGCCTAGCCGAACAGCAGGAAGCCCGCACCGCCGCCGTCGCCGTACCTCGCAATCAGCGCATTTCGCCCAGCGGCCCGACGCCCACCACGGTCGCCCGCGCCGCAACCGAAAAGAACGCGCTGCGCATGCGCCAGGTCAATCTCATCGGCGTCTACGGCAGCAATTCCAACCGCCGCGCCCTCGTGCGCCTGGCCAATGGCAGTTACAAGAAGGTCAAGGTCGGCGACCGGCTGGATGGCGGGCGCGTCGCCGCCATCGGCACCAGCGAACTGCGCTACGTCAAATCCGGGCGGCAGGTGACGCTCACCATGCCGCGCGGCTGAGCCTCGGCGGCGCTCGCGCGGCTTCCTTCCGGCCTGAATAATCCTCGCCACAGCCTCCGACCACGCCAATCCGGACCGACACCCGAAAAAAAGCCTCCCGCGTCCTCGCGCCCGCACCAAGTCGTTTGCACAAGCGTCACCTGCGCCGCATACTCTGCCTCAAGGCGGTGCCCCGCCCGTGCTCCGAAATCCGCAAAGGACCCCGATGGAAGGATTTTTCTTTCAGGCCACCGTGTTTCTCGCAGCCGCCGTGATCGCGGTGCCCCTGGCCGCCCGGCTCGGGCTGGGATCGGTGCTGGGCTATCTCGCCGCCGGTATCGCCATCGGGCATATTCCGGGCCTGCTGGGCGGCCACGACGCCGAGGAATTGCAACATTTCGCCGAATTCGGCGTGGTCATGATGCTCTTCATCATCGGGCTCGAGCTGGAGCCCAGGGCGCTTTGGGACATGCGGCACAAGTTGATCGGGCTGGGCGGCTTGCAAATCACGCTCACCACGGCCGCCGTCATGGCGGGCTGCATGGCGCTCGGCGTGGTGTGGTCCGTGGCATTGGCCATCGGCATGGTCTTCACCCTGTCCTCGACCGCCATCGTCCTGCAAACCCTGTCCGAAAAGGGCCTGATGCAGACCGGCGGCGGACGCTCGACCTTTTCCGTGCTGCTGACCCAGGACATCGCCGTCATCCCGATGCTGGCCTTCCTGCCGCTCCTGGCCCTGCCGAAAACGCCCGACATGATCCTGGGCGAGACCCTGCAACGGCTGGCCGACGAGGGCCACGCCGCCGAGGGCGACCATGGCGGTGCCCCCGCGCAGGTGGCGCAGTCCATGATCGACAGCCTTCCGGGCTGGGGTGTCACGCTCCTCACACTGGGGGCCGTGGCCGGCATCATCATCTTCGGCGTCTATGCCACGCGCCCCGTCTTCCGCTTCATCCACCAAGCCCGCCTGCGCGAGATGTATACCGCGCTCGCGCTCCTGATCGTGGTGGGCATCGCCTTCGTGATGAGCCTCGTGGGCCTGTCGCCGGCCCTCGGGGCCTTCCTCGCGGGCGTCGTCCTGGCCTCGTCGGAATTCCGGCACGAGCTGGAAAGCGATATCGAGCCCTTCAAGGGCCTGCTCCTGGGGCTGTTCTTCATCACCGTCGGCGCGGGCATCAACTTCTCGATCCTCTTCGCCTCGTTCTTCACCATCATGGGGCTGGCCTTTGCCGTCATCCTGATCAAGGGCGGCATCCTCTATGGTCTGGGCCGCGTCTTCGGCCTGACGGGCCGCAACCTCTGGCTCTTCACGCTGGGTCTGGCGCAGGCCGGGGAATTCGGCTTCGTGCTGATCAACTTTTCCGGCCAGAACAACGTGATCCCGCCGGAACTGCGCGAAACCCTGCTGCTGGTCATCGCTATTTCCATGCTGATCACGCCGCTCCTGTTCATCCTCTACGACCACCTGTCGAACCGCATGACCGACCCGTCCGAGGCACAGGAAGCCGACGAGATCGACGCGAAAGGCCCCGTGATCATCGCCGGCATCGGGCGTTTCGGGCAGATCGTCAACCGCATGGTCCGCTCCTCGGGGTTCGAAACCGTCGTTCTGGATCATGACCTTGCCGCCATCCAGCGGATGCGCCGCTTCGGCATCAAGGGCTTCCTGGGGGATCCCGGCCGGCCCGACCTCCTGCACGCGGCGGGCCTCGCCGATGCCAAGGTGCTTGTGGCCGCGCTCGACGATCCCGACGCCACAACCCGGCTCGTGGCCTTCGCCCGGCGCGAACGGCCAGACCTGCACATCGTCGCCCGCGCCCGCGACCGCACCCATGTCTTCCGCCTCTACAAGGCCGGCGCCGACGACATCGTGCGCGAGCTTTTCGACAGCTCCCTGCGCGCCGGACGCTACGTGCTTGAAAACATGGGACTGACCGAGTTCGAGGCGGCAGAGCTGCAAAAGACCTTCTACCACCACGACCGCGATTCCGTCCGCGACCTGGCGGCCCTGTGGGACCCCAACATTCCCACCATCCAGAACGGCGCCTACATCAAGCGCGCCAAGGAACTGGAAGCGGAATTGCAGACCATGCTGCTGTCTCAGCTGGAGGAAAAGGCCGCCGAGGACATCTCGGACGACCGCAAGGAAGCGTGAGGCCGCGAGTTCCATGCTCTGACGTCATCCCGGACCTGATCCGGGATCTCTCGGCCCAAAGCGCAAATAAAAAAGGCCGCACCCTTCGGCACGGCCCTTCCCTTCACATCGTAGCTCGCATCACGCCGCGCGTGACACCAGAACCTCGTCGACTTCCTTGGCGGCCTGCACCTCGTCGCCACCGCTGACGGCGGCCACTTCGCGGGTCAGACGCTCCAGCGCGGCCTCGTACAGCTGGCGCTCGGAATAGCTCTGTTCGCGCTGATCATCGGTGCGGTGCAGGTCGCGCACCACCTCGGCAATCGCGATCAGGTCGCCGGAATTGATCTTCTGCTCGTATTCCTGCGCCCGGCGCGACCACATGGCGCGCTTCACCTTGGCCTTGCCTTTCAGCGTGGTCATCGCCTTCGACACCACATCCGGGCTCGACAGGCTGCGCATGCCGATTTCGGTCGCCTTGTGGGTCGGAACCCGCAGAGTCATCTTGTCCTTCTCAAAGGAGATCACGAACAGTTCCAGTTCGATCCCGGCGATATCCTGCTTCTCGATCGACATGATCTGGCCGACGCCGTGCGCAGGGTATACGACGTAATCGTCAGGGCGAAACTCGGACTTCTTCGATTTGCTCATTCAGGTTTTCCTCACAAGCTTCCCAGTTCAAACTTGGCGGAGCATCCCCTCGGCAGCGGGCCATCGGGGCGTGGCGTCAAGCACAAAGAAATCCACCTCCCATGCGTCAGCGCGGGCAGATGGATAATATATGGGCGGTGTCTACATTTGTAACGGTAGTGTATCACAAAAAAGGGGCCACTGAAAGCGGGCTCAGCAGGTCAGGCTGATTATACCTGCGGCGTCAGGTGGTTACCGCGCGTTCTTGTCCCAAAACCTGACCCATTGATCGTTTGATCAAACGAATCGGTTCACGCCCGCAGCCCCTTGCGTCAGCCGCCTTCGCCCGGCGCCTCCGAGAAATACTTCTCCAGCTTGCCGTCTTCGCCGTCACGTTCGTCCGCTTCGGGCAGCGGGTCCTTCTTGGTCACGATGACCGGCCACATCTCGGAGTATTTCCGGTTGAACTCGACCCATTTCTCCATGTCCGGCTCGGTGTCGGGACGGATCGCGTCGGCGGGGCACTCGGGCTCGCAGACGCCGCAGTCGATGCACTCGTCGGGGTGGATCACAAGCATGTTCTCCCCCTCGTAGAAACAATCCACGGGGCACACCTCCACGCAGTCGGTGTATTTGCACGCGATGCAATTGTCATTGACGATATAGGTCATCTTTCGCCCCGGTCGTGATCTCCTCGCGCTGACCTAATCCAGTCCGGCGGATCATTCAAGCGCCAGACGCCCTTCCGCGGCGCACTATCGCGTTTCCTGATCCATCTTGCGGCGATCCTTTTTCGTCGGCCGACCCTTGCCTTCGTAACGCGGGTTCAGCGGCTCGGTCGCATGGTCGCGCGGCTTCGGCGGATCGAGATCGTGGTACAGCGCCTGCGCTTCCGGCGCCGGCCCCCGCCTTTCGCCCACCGCGACGATGCGGATCACCCGGATGTCGCGCTCCTTCGGAAACGTCAGCACATCGCCCGGCCTCACCGACGACGAGGCCTTCGACACCCTTTGCGAATTGACCCTCACATGCCCGCCCGTGACGAGTTTCGTGGCCAGGCTGCGCGTCTTGAAGAACCGCGCGTGCCACAGCCACTTGTCCAGCCGTATCTTCGGCTGGCCCGCGTCGCTCATGTCACGACTTGTCCTTCAGCCCCATCAGGGCCGCGGCGAACGGGTTGTCAGGGTCGATCTTGTCCTTCTTCGCGGGTTTCGAACTAAAGCTCTTGGCCCCTTCCTCGCGGCGCGGCTTGCCTTTCGGCTTGGGCTTGCCACCCTTGCCGCGGGGCTTGCCGCCTTGCGGCCTGCCACGGCCCTCACCGCGGGCCTTGGCCCCACGCCCGGCCCAGGTGAAGGTATAATAGACCTCCATCTCGGTCTCTTCCTTCGCCGCGTCGGGCACCTCGCCCACCGGCACCTCGGTCTCGGACATCTCGGGTATTTCCGCGTCCACCTCGGGGTCTTCCGGCGGGACCTCGGTCACCGGCGCCAGCCCGTCCTCGACGATCTGCTCCACCGCGTCCTCGGCGGTGGTCGCCTCCGGCGTCTCCAGCGTCTCCGACGGCTCCGGCGCGTCGTCCAGCGCCGCATCCACCGGCTTGACCTTCTCGCGCTCGCCCTGCTCGGCGTTATAGCCCAGCCCGCGCATCAGGTCGGCGAACTGTTCCAGCGTCATGCCGGTGATCGACAGCATGTCGGCGTTGGCCTCGAACCCGCCCCGGCTGTCCTCGGACCGCAGCATGTCGGCCAGGCGTTCCAGCATGTCGATCCGGATCGCCCGCTCGCCCGCGGCGCGGTACCCCGACATCGAGTGAAACCCGCGCGGCGCAGAGCTTCCGGCCGGAACCGTCACCAGGCCCGGCGGTGGAGCCTCGGGGAACTCCTGCAGCCCCATCTTCAGCGACCACAGCACCAGCCGCAGGCGCGTCGGCGCCGGCTTCAGCAGAAGCGGCATGAAAATCGTGAACTGGCCAAAGCGCACGCCATGCTTGCGCAATTGCCCGCGGGCATCCTGATCCAGCGCCTTGACCTCGTCGGCCACCTCGCCACGCGGGATGATCCCGAAATTCTCGACCAGCTGAAAGCCGAAGCCCCGCGCCAGCCCGCTCAGTTCCTCGTCCCGCTGGATGTTCAACAGAGGCTCGAACAGGGTCGCCACCTTGCGGTCGATGAAATGCTGCAACCGACGCTGCACCTTCTGCATCACCTCGGGCCCGGCGGTGTCGTCGACAAAGGCCTCGACCTGCGGTTTCAGCGGATCGGCACCCGCCACCAGCTTGCCGACGGCGCTTTCGCCCCACATCAAGCCGCCCTGCTCGGTGAAATCGATCTCGGTATCGGGCGCGTTATAGAACTTGTCCGCCCGCAGGTGGAAATGCGGCGCCAGCGCCTGCAGGCTCGCCTGCGCCACCGCCTTGGCCTCCTGTCCGCCCGCCGTCTTGTCCTGGCGGAACCGGAACCCTTCCAACCGACCGACGAATTCGCCCTCGACGGTCACTTCACCCTTGTCATTCACTTCGGCCACGATGGCGTCCTTCTGCTTGAGCCGCCGCATCAGCACGCTGGTGCGCCGGTCCACAAATCTTTGCGTCAGCGCGTCATGCAACGCGTCCGACAGGCGGTCTTCTACAGCGCGGGTCGTTTCGCGCCAATGGTTTTCGTCCCCGACCCAGCCCTTTCGCTGGGCAACATAGGTCCATGTGCGGATATATGCCAAACGCTTGGAGAGCGTGTCGATATCCCCGTCCGTCCGGTCGATCCGCGCCACGTGCCCGGCCAGCCATTCCTCGCTGACCCGGCCATGTTCGTGCAGGTCACTGAATATACGCTCCAGCAGCCCCGCGTGTTCCGCATGGCTGATCCCGCGAAAGTCCGGAACCCGGCACACGTCCCACAGCAGGCGCACCGAAGCGCCGTCGCTGGCCCGTGCCGCGATCTCGGCATCCTCGGCCAGCGTGCGCAGCACCACGAGGTCATCCGCCTCGCGGGCGCGCACCAGCCAGTCATCCTCGGGCTTTTGCTCCAGTGACGCGATCAGCGCGTCGACCGTCCCGAACTGCAGCGCCGCGTTGCGCCATTCCAGTTTGCGGATGGGGGTAAAGCGATGGTCCATGATTGCCTGTGCCATGTCGTCGGGCAGCTCCGGCGCCTCGCCCGTCACCCCGAACGTGCCGCTGGTCATGCCGCGCCCCGCGCGCCCGGCGATCTGGCCCAGCTCGTTCGGTGCAAGATTGCGCATCCGCCGCCCGTCGAACTTGGTCAGGGACGAGAACGCGACGTGATTTATGTCCAGGTTCAGCCCCATCCCGATGGCATCGGTGGCCACCAGGTAATCCACGTCGCCGTTCTGGTAAAGATCCACCTGCGCGTTGCGAGTCCGGGGGCTCAAGGCCCCCATCACGACCGCCGCACCGCCCTTCTGGCGGCGCAGCAGCTCGGCAAAGGCATATACATTTTCAATCGAAAACCCCACGATAGCCGAACGGGCGGGCATCTTGCTTATCTTTTTCGAACCTGTGTAGGTCAACTGGCTCATCCGCTCGCGGCCGACGAACTCCACCCCCGGCACCAGCGCCGCAATCGCCCCGCGCATGGTATGCGCCCCCAGGAACTGCGTCTCCTTCTGGCCCCGCATCCGCAAAAGGCGGTCGGTGAACACGTGCCCCCGCTCGGGGTCGGCACACAGCTGGATCTCGTCCACCGCGACGAAATCCGCGCCCATCCCTTCGGGCATCGCCTCGACCGTGCAGACCCAGTATTGCGTGCGCGGCGGCACGATCCGTTCCTCGCCCGTGACCAGCGCCACCACCGACGGGCCGCGCACCGCGACGATCTTGTCATAGACCTCCCGCGCCAGCAGGCGCAGCGGCAGGCCGATCACGCCGGTGCGATAGCCCAGCATCCGCTCGATCGCGAAATGGGTCTTCCCGGTATTCGTCGGGCCCAGGACCGCCAGGATCCTCGACTGCTCGCCCATGGGACTTGCCTCTTGTCTTCTTGCGCTTACAGGTCCCGCCCGCCGATTTCACGCTCGACCATCGGCAGGATTTCCTCCACCTCCTGATGATGCGGATGAAGGGTCAGCACAAGGTCGAATGCCTGCTTGGCCTTCGCGTAGCTCTCGACGTGATAGAGAATGCCGCCAAGGCTGGCGATGGCATTGTAATGCCGCGGGTTCAGCGCCAGCGCCCTCTCGATATCGGCCAGCGCGGGGCCGAACATGTCGGAATCGGCATAGGCCATCGCGCGCAGGTGATATCCTTCGGCGAAATCCGGCGCATGATCCGTGAGCGCGGTGAAATGTTCGATCGCCGCGCGGGTATCCCCGGCCTCCAGCGCATCGCGCCCGCGTTTCAGCAGCAGGTCCGCCGTGGCCGAACCCGACCGCGTCCAGGCCAGTTCGATTTCCTTGGATATCCGGCTGGCCTCTCGCGGCTCGGCCGTCTTCAACTGCTCAAACAGCGAATCCAGCGCCGAATCCTGCGCCGCCGCGGGTAAGGAAAACGTGACTAACAGCACAAGTGCCGCCACGATATGTTTGGAAAGTCGGTTCATAACGCCCATAACATTCCCAGTTTAGCGCGCATGGCCGGGAATCAAAGCCCCCGGTCGATCAAATCTGGAGGAACTGACATGAGCGACGTAACCAAATCCGCGGTCGAGGCCCTGTCCGCCAAGATGAACGGCAGCTTCGACGGCAGCGCCAAATTCGTGATCGAGAACGAAGGCTCCATCGTGATCGACGAATCCGGCGTGCGCGAAGGCAATGACGAAACCGACGTCACCATGACCGCCGACGCCGACACGTTCCAGTCCATTCTCGATGGCGATCTCGACCCCACGGCCGCCTTCATGTCCGGCAAACTGGCCGTCGACGGCGACATGGGCACCGCGATGAAACTCGGCTCGGTCCTGTCGTAACACCCATGCTGACGGACGCGCCCCTCTTCTCCGATATTGCCGATGGCCCCGACGGGGGCCGCGCCGTCTGGTGCGACACTGCCGACGGGGTGCGCATCCGCCTGGGGCTCTGGCGTCCACAGGACAATACGGGCGAAAGCGCAGGCACGCTCCTGCTCTTTCCCGGTCGCACCGAGTATATCGAGAAATACGGCCGCACCGTCCGGCAATTCGCCGCCGCGGGCCTGACCACGCTGGTCGTCGACTGGCGCGGCCAGGGCCTGGCCGACCGGCTGATCGAAGACAAGATGTCGGGCCACGTCCTGCATTTCGACGACTACCAGCACGACGTCGCCGCCATGGTCGACGCCGCGCGCGAACTCGACCTGCCCAAACCGTGGTTCGTCCTGGGGCATTCCATGGGCGGCGGCATCGCGCTCAAGTCGGTAATGGACGGCCTGCCTGTGGCGGGCGCGTCCTTTTCCGCGCCGATGTGGGGTATCCGAATCTCCGCCGCGCTGCGTCCCGTCGCCTGGTCGCTGGGCTGGAGCAGCCGCAGCGTCGGCTTCGATCACGTCTACGCCCCCGGCACCTCGCCGCAAAGCTACGTGCTGGCCGAACCGTTCGAGACAAACCGCCTGACCACCGACGTCGAGAGCTACCGGCACATGATCGCCCAGGTCACCGCGCACCCGGAACTGACCATCGGCGGCCCGTCCCTGCGCTGGCTCTACGAATCGCTGATGGGCACCCGCCGCATGTGGCGCCGCCCGTCGCCCGACCTGCCCTGCCTGTGCCTTCTGGGGTCCGAAGAAGATATCGTCGACGTCTCCCGCGTGCATGACCGGATGTCACGCTGGCCCGGCGGCGAGCTGGAAATCGCCGAAGGCGCCAGGCACGAGGTGCTTCAGGAAGCCCCCTGGATCCGCGACGCCCTGATCGGCAAGCTGGTCGACTTTTACGCCAGCGTCAGGGATCGGCACGCACCGTCTGGCGCTGACGCCCAAGCCCCTGGATCTCCAGCTCCATCACGTCGCCAGGCCTGAGATAGCGCTTGGGGTCCCGCCCCATCCCCACCCCCGGCGGCGTGCCGGTGGCGATCACGTCCCCGGACTCCAGCCGCATGACCTCGCTCAGATGCGCGATGATCTGCGCCACGGTAAAGATCATGGTCGAGGTGTTGCCGGTCTGCATCCGCTCCCCGCTCACATCCGCGGACATATCAAGGCTTTGCACGTTGCCCACCGCGTCCGGCGTCACCAGCCACGGCCCGACCGGCCCGAACGTGTCGCAACTCTTGCCCTTGGTCCATTGCCCGCTGCGTTCGATCTGGAAATGCCGCTCCGAGACGTCATTGACGATGGTGTACCCCGCCACGTAATCCAGCGCCTCGGCCTCGGTCACGTATTTCGCCTCGCGCCCGATCACCACGCCCAACTCGACCTCCCAGTCGCCGTGGGTCGATCCGCGCGGCAGGACCACGTCGTCATCCGGCCCCACGATGCTTGACGTCGCCTTCATGAAAACAACCGGCTCCGCAGGCGGCTCGATCCCGATCTCCGCGGCATGGTCGCTGTAATTCAGCCCGATCCCGATCAGCTTGCCAATCCCGGCAACCGGCGGCCCCAGCCGGGGCGTGCCCTCCACCAGCGGCAGCTTTTCCGGGTCCAGCTTCGGCAACGCCCCCAGCACGGCCCCCGAGATATCGGCCACCACGCCGCTCAGGTCGCGCACCCGACCTTCGGCGTCCAGCATCCCCGGCTTTTCCCGCCCCGGCTCTCCGTATCTGACAAACCGCATGGCACACCCCCCTTGTCGCTTCTGCCCGACGATAGCGGCCCCATGCGCCACGGCAAGCCTTCATCCTCTGGCCGCCGCCTGCCGGCACGCTAACTCCCCCGCATGGTTCTGCAATTCAAACCCCAGGGCATCTACTGCCCCGCCGGCGAATTCTTCATCGATCCGTGGCGCCCCGTGGACCGGGCGCTGATCACCCACGGCCATGCCGACCACGCCCGGCCCGGCCATGCCCGCTATCTCTCCACCGCCGCCGCCGCGCCCGTGATGCGCCACCGCCTGGGCGAGATCACCCTCGACACGGTGGACTATGGCGAAACGCGCCAAATCGGCGGCGCGCGCGTGTCCTTCCACCCCGCAGGCCACGTGCCCGGTTCCGCCCAGATCCGGGTCGAAGTGGACGGCGAAGTCTGGGTCGTCTCCGGCGACTACAAGACCGAGGCCGACCGCCTGTCCGAGCCGTTCGAGCCGGTCCCCTGCCACAGCTTCATCACCGAATGCACCTTCGGCCTGCCGGTCTTCACCTGGACGCCCGAAGAAGATGCGGCGCGCCAGATCAACGACTGGTGGGCCGCCAACGCCGCCGCCGGCACGTTTTCCCTGCTCGGCGCCTACTCGCTGGGCAAGGCGCAGCGCGTCCTGTCGCTGCTCGATCCCGCCATCGGCCCCATCCTCACCCATGGCGCGGTCGAGAACACCAACGCCGTCCTGCGCGACCAGGGCCTCGCCCTGCCCGACACGCTGTACGTCACGCCTGACCTCAAGGCCAGGGACCATCCCGGCGCGCTCGTCCTCGCGCCACCCTCCGCCCTGGGCAGCACATGGGCCCGCCGCTTTCGCCCGGCCTCCTCCGGCTTTGCCTCGGGCTGGATGCGCCTGCGCGGCGTGCGCCGCCGCCGCGCCGTGGATCGCGGTTTCGTCATGTCGGACCATGCCGACTGGCCCGGCCTGATCTCCGCCATCAAGGCGACAGGCGCGGAAAACATATACGCCACACATGGTTACACGGACATCTTCGCGCGATACCTGAACGAGCAGGGCTGGAACGCCCAGGTCGTCCCGACCGAGTTCACCGGCGAATCCCTCGACGCCACCGACGAGGCGGAAGATGCCGCATGAAACGCTTCACCTCCCTCTTCACCACGCTCGACCAGACCACCAGGACCAACACCAAGGTCGCGGCGCTGGCCGAGTATTTCGCCACCGCGCCCGACGCCGAAAAGCTCTGGACGGTCGCGCTCTTTTCCGGCCGCCGCCCCCGTCGCGCCATCACCACGACGAAACTGCGCGAATGGGCCGCCGAACGCGCCGGCATCCCGCTCTGGCTCTTCGAGGAAAGCTATCCCATCGTCGGCGACCTGTCGGAAACCATCGCTCTCGTGCTGCCGCCCCCCGCCCGCGACCATGACGACAGCCTCGCCACCTGGATCGCCCGCCTCCGCGCCCTCGACGTCGAGACCGAAGAGGCCCGCAAGGCGGCCATCCTCGATGCCTGGGACCAGATGCAGCCCCATGAACGGCTGGTGTTCAACAAGCTGCTCACGGGCGGTTTCCGCATCGGCATCTCGCGCAAGCTGATGACCCGCGCGCTGGCGCAGGCGACCGGGCGCGACGAGGCCGAACTGGCCCACCGCCTGATGGGCGACTGGACCCCCGACAACACCTCCTGGGAAACGCTGATCGAGGCGCATGACGCCAGTGCCGATCTCTCACGCCCCTATCCGTTCTGCCTCGCCTACGGCCTCGACGACGAGGAACCCGAGTCGCTGGGCGAACCCGCGGACTGGCTGGCCGAATGGAAATGGGACGGCATCCGCGGCCAGCTGATCCTGCGCGGGGGCGAGCATTTCACCTGGTCGCGCGGCGAGGAGCTGATGACCGACCGCTTTCCCGAACTGGCCCGCGCCCGCGACTACCTGCCGCCCGGCACCGTGCTCGACGGCGAAATCCTGGCCTGGGACGGTGCCGGCCCGATGTCCTTCGACGCCTTGCAGAAACGCATCGGCCGCAAGACCGTGCCGAAGAAACTGCTCAAGGACGCGCCGGTCATCCTCTATGCCTACGACCTTCTGGAACAGGATCGCGAAGACCTGCGCGACACCCCCTTCGCCACCCGCCGCGCCCGGCTCGAAGCCCTTCTGCAAGACCTTCCGCCCGAAGCGCCCATCCGGCAATCCCCGCTCATCCCCTTCGCATCCTGGGACGACCTCCGCGAAACCCGCGCGACCGCAAGAGACGCGCGCGCCGAGGGTCTCATGCTCAAGCGCAAGGACTCGCCCTACCATTCCGGCCGCAAGAAAGGCGACTGGTGGAAGTGGAAGCTCGATCCGCTGACCATCGACGCCGTGATGATCTATGCCCAGCAGGGCAGCGGCCGCCGCGCCAACCTCTTCACAGATTTCACCTTCGCCGTGCGCGACGGCAATGACCTCGTGCCCTTCACCAAGGCCTATTCCGGCCTCACCGACACCGAGTTCCGCAAGATCACCGCCTGGGTGCGCAAGAACACCCTGCAACGCTTCGGCCCTGTCCGGCAGGTGAAGGCAGAGCACGTGTTCGAGATCGCCTTCGAGGGGATCATGGAATCCACCCGCCACAAATCCGGCGTCTCGCTGCGCTTCCCGCGCATGAAACGCTGGCGCCACGACAAGCCCGTGCAGGAGGCGAACACGCTCGAAGACCTCCGCGACATGCTAACCCACTACGGCTAAAGAAAATTCGTACGAATTTTCTCCCCCAAGATTATTCGTACGAATAATCTCCCCCGCCTCATCGCAACAAATCATCCTCGAACGGAAAGCGCGACAACAGCTCCACGCCCGTCTCGGTGATCAGCACCTGCTGCTCCAGCTTCACGCCCTCGGTGCCGCCGTCCGCGCCGATATAGCTCTCGACACACAGCGTCATGCCGGGCGCGATCACCCCGTCATAGCCCGCATCCGGGAAATCCCCGTGGTGATAGAGATACGGGTATTCCCCCGTCATCCCGCAGCCATGCGCCGACAGGTAATAGCGGTTGGCATAGTACCGCTCCGGAATATCCCAGGCCGCATCGGCATAGTCGCGGAACGTCATGCCGGGCCGCAGGATGCCCATGTTGTGGTGCACCTGCTCATACGCCACCTTGTACAGCTCGCGCTGCGTGGCGCTCGGCCTGCCCGGCCCGGAATGGAAGGTGCGCGAGAAATCCGAATAATACCCGTGGCACCCCACCACGTCCGTATCCAGCGCAATCAGCTCATTCACCCCGATCACGTTCTCGCTCGTCTCCTGGAACCACGGGTTGGTCCGCTCCCCGGCATTCAGCAGCCGGGTCTCCACGTAATCCCCGTTCTGCGCGATGACCGACTGGTGCAGCACCGACCACAACTCCGCCTCGGTCATCCCCGGCCGGATCGCCTCGCGCAGCTTGGCCACGCCGATCTCGGTCGCCCGCAGCGAGGCGTTGACGCATTTCATCTCTTCCGCCGACTTGATCGCCCGCGCCATCTCGACGGGTTCCTGCGCATCCACGATCCTGAGCCCCGCATCGCGCAGCGCAATGGCACTCCCGGCATTCAGCCGTTCGATCCCCAGCGTCGCCCCCTTGCCCACCAGCGAGGTCACCAGGTCCGCCATCTCGCCAGCCCAGGCTTTCTCCCGCGCGGCGATATCCGGCCCCGCCGCCACGAAACTCGCCGTGCGCGCCGCGCGCACCTCGTCGACCGTCTCCAGCCCGTCCGCCAGATGCGCACAGCCGGTAAACTCGAACAGGATCGAGCGATCCTGCGTCAAGAGCAGATAGCGCGACGGCGCATTCCTCTGGCTGAACACCTGCATGTTCCGCGCTCCCGTGGCGTAGCGGATGTTCACCGGGTCAGACAGCAGCACCGCCGCGATGTCGCGCTTGCGCATCTCCGCCCTGACCCGGCCCAGCCGGTAGCCCCGCACCGCCACAAGGTCGATCCCCTCGTCCTCCGGTGCCCGGTCCAACAGCGCCAAGTCCGCAAGGTCCGCTCGCTCCGCGTGCCAGTCCAGTTCGGCCATGCCATCCTCCTCGGCTCATTGGTTGACATTCCATAACCGACAGCATTAATCTCGAAAATGCTGGAAATTCTCACGCTATTGAATAACCTCAGAGAATGAGTCAGGACCGCCGCAGCCTCCCCCCGCTGGAAACACTCGTCTTCTTCAACACGGTGATGAAACGGGGCGGGTTCTCCGCCGCCGCGCCCGAGCTCATGGTCAGCCAGGCCGCCGTCAGCAAGCGCATCCGCCAGCTCGAAGACTGGCTCGGCACACCGCTTTTCGACCGGGGCGCCCGCCACGCGGTGCCCACCGACACCGCCCGCCGCCTCGAAGAACCCGTGCGCCTCGCGCTCGACTACCTGACGGCGTCCCTCGATACGGCCCGTGTCACCGACACCGATACGCTGCATATCGCCGCCAACGGCGCGGTCTCGATGTTCTGGCTCTACCCGCGCCTGCAGGCCTTCGCCACCAGCCCGGATGCCTGCAATGTCAGTGTCCTGACCGCCGACGATCCCAGCGCCCTCACCGCCGACACGCTCGACCTTGCCATTCACTACGGCGAGGCCCCGCCACAAGGCTGGACCGGCACGCCGCTCTTCGACGAGACGATCACCCCCGCCGCCACGCCCGCCGTTGCCACCGCGCTTGCCGACAATCCCGACCTGCCTCTTCTCGATTATCCGCGTCTCGGCCCCAATTGGATCAACTGGCGCATCTGGTGCGACCGCAGGGCGGATTCTCCCCTCGCCGATCGCCCGGTCGAGACCTGCCGCAGCTACGGTCACAGCATCGGCCGCGCGCTGGCCGGCGAGGGCATTGCGCTGGCCAGCCTGCCGATGCTCGACACCCTCGTCACCTCCGGCCGGCTTGTCCCGGTGGGCGCCGATCTGAAGACCACCCGTCGCTACTGGCTGAACCACCGCCTGGCCGCGCCGCTCCAGCCCAATGCCATTCCTCTGCAGCGGGCGCTGCTCGCACCATCCTCACCGTCCTAGACCGTCATCCTCGGGCCTGACCCGAGGATCTCGCGCCCTGACAGAGATCCCGGATCAAGTCCGGGATGACCGCGCCTCAACCTTCCGGGCACACGCAATTCCGATCCCGGCTTGAGCCTGCCCGCCCCGCCCCCTATGTCTTGACCAACGCGACAACAGGAGATCCGCATGTTCCAGCTTCCCAAACCCGCCTTCGACGTCAACGCCGCCTCCGGCTCCGACAATCTGGGCGACCTGCCGGAATGGAACCTCGACGATCTCTATACCGGGCAGGACGCGCCCGAACTCAAGCGCGACCTAGACTGGCTGGAACAGGCCTGCGCCGACTTCGCAAACGACTACGAAGGCAAGCTGGCCGATCTCGACGCCGCCGGCCTGCTTGAATGCATCCGGCGCAACGAGAAAATCTCGTCCGTCGCAGGCCGCATCATGTCCTTCGCCGGCCTGCGCTATTACCAGCAGACCACCGATGGGGAGCGGGCCAAGTTCCTCTCCGACTGCCAGGAAAAGATCACCAACTACACCACGCCGCTGGTCTTTTTCACCCTCGAACTCAACCGGCTCGATACCGACACCCTTGTAGCAATGTACGCGGAGAACGCCGATCTCGCCCGCTACGCCCCCGTCATCCGCCGCATCCAGGCGATGAAGCCCTACCAGCTTTCCGACGAGCTGGAAAAATTCCTGCACGACCTCGGTGTCGTCGGCGACGCCTGGGAACGCCTCTTCGACGAGACCATCGCGGGTCTCACCTTCGACGTGGACAGCGAGGAGCTGGGGATCGAATCCACCCTCAACCTGCTCACCGAACAGGACCGCGCCAAGCGCGAATCCGCCGCCCGCGAGCTTGCCCGCACCTTCCAGGCCAACATCCGCACCTTCGCCCGCGTCCACAACACCACCGCCAAGGAAAAAGAGGTCGTCGACCGCTGGCGCGGCATGCCCACCGCACAGACCTCCCGCCACCTTTCCAACGATGTCGAGGCCGAGGTGGTCGAGGCCCTGCGCAACGCCGTGGTCGACGCCTACCCCAAGCTCAGCCACCGCTACTACGAACTGAAACGCAAGTGGCTCGGCCTCGACCGGATGCAGGTCTGGGACCGCAACGCCCCCCTGCCAATGGAGGCCCCGCGCAAGATCGACTGGCCGACCGCTCGCGGCATGGTGATGGACGCCTATTCCGATTTCGACCCCCGCATGGGCGATCTCGCGGAACCCTTCTTCGACAAGGGCTGGATCGACGCCGCCGTCAAACCCGGCAAGGCCCCCGGCGCCTTCGCCCATCCCACCGTCACGGACGTGCACCCCTACGTCATGCTGAACTACCTCGGCAAACCGCGCGACGTGATGACCCTCGCGCACGAGCTGGGCCACGGCGTCCACCAGGTACTGGCCGCCGAACAGGGCGAGCTGCTCTCCTCCACCCCCCTCACCCTTGCCGAAACCGCGTCCGTCTTCGGCGAGATGCTGACCTTCCGCAAGCTGCTGGAGGCCGCCAAGGACAAGGCCGAACGCAAGGTCCTGCTGGCCGGCAAGGTCGAGGACATGATCAACACCGTCGTCCGCCAGATCGCCTTCTACGATTTCGAATGCAAGCTGCACGACGCCCGCCGTGGCGGTGAGCTGACCTCGGAAGACATCGGCGCCCTCTGGATGTCCGTGCAGGGCGAGAGCCTCGGCCCCGCCTTCGACTTCATGGAGGGCTACGAGACCTTCTGGGCCTACATCCCCCATTTCGTCCACTCGCCCTTCTACGTCTACGCCTACGCCTTCGGCGACGGGCTGGTGAACGCGCTCTATGCGGTCTACGAGGAAAATCCCGCAGGTTTCCAGGACAAGTATTTCGACATGCTCAAGGCGGGCGGCTCGATGCACCACAAGGAGCTTCTGGCCCCCTTCGGCCTCGACGCCTCGGACCCGGCCTTCTGGGACAAGGGCCTCGGCATGATCTCCGGCTTCATCGACGAACTGGAGGCGATGGAGGACTGAACCCTGCCTCGCACAAGCGGCCCCCACAGCCTGCGCACCCGCCTCAGACGCGTCCTCGTGCGCATCCGGTCGCGCGTGCCCCCGGGGCTACGGCTGGTGCTTGGCATCCTGCTGATCATCGGCGGGATCTTCGGCTTCCTGCCGGTGCTGGGCTTCTGGATGATCCCGCTGGGCATTGCCGTGGCCTCGCTCGACGTGGTCCCGGTCTGGCGCCGCCTCACCGGCCGCGCGCCAAGGAGCTGACCCCACCTCTTCCTCTGGCCAAAAATATCCCGGGGGGAGCGGCGAAACGCAGTTTCGCCGTGGGGGGCAGAGCCCCCCCGACGACACCCGCCTATTTCAGCTGGCTGTCCTTTGAGCCCCGCCGGTTGATCCCGCCCCGCGCCTGCTGCGCGCCGTCGCGTTCCTGGCTGCAATCGATGCACAGCTTCACGCCCGGCAGCGCCTCGCGCCGCGCCTGCGGGATTTCCTCTTCACACTCGGCGCAATGTGTCAGGCTCTCGCCCACCGGGCGTTTCGCGGCCTTCATCCGCGCCAATTCGTCCTCGATCGAGGCTTCGATCTGTTCGGAAACCGCGCCGTCGCGCGCCCATCCACCGGCCATGTCAAAATTCCTCCTGAACGGCACATATAGGATGCCGCCGGGCCCATGTCACGGTTGCGCCTCCAGCACCATGTAATCCTCGAACGCATCCCGTCCCAATGACGCCTGCTCCAGCATCCCGTTCAGCACCGAAATGGCCGAGGGCGAGGTGATCGCCACCGCGTGGTCGAACCCCTCGCCATCCGCCAGCGCGGTAAAGTCGATCACCTTCACCGGCAGGCCCGCCACCGCCTCCGGCCCGTCGATCACCCCCAGCCGCTTCTTGCGCCCGGTGATCAGGCTGGCGAGGGTCAGCGCCCGGTCCTGCCGCGTCACGAATATCAGGAAGGGCTGTGGCAGCTCCCCGATCGTCTCGGCCTGCCGGCGAAAGACATCGGGGTCGATATCCGGCGACATCAGCACCACGCCACTGATCCGGTCCAGAAGATGCCGGTCGCCTTTCAGCGCCGCCTGCCGCATCACCTCCATCACCAGCTGCGCGCCCATGGAATGGGCCAGCAAGGTCACCCGGTCCTGCGGCCCGCTGGTCAAGGCGTTCAGCAGGTCCTCCAAGTCGTCGCGGGCATAAAGCACGCTGTCGCGGTCATAGACATAACCCCGCGGATCCCCGGCCGAGGCCCAGGCGAACAGCACCGACGGTGCCGCCACCTCGAAGTCCTCGCGCATCTGCGCCAGCCGGTAAAGACTGTCGGACAGCGTCGTGTTGTAGCCATGCACGAAGACCTGCGTCTCGCGCCCCGGACGCGCCCCCTTCACATCGCCAAGGAATCTCGCGGCGGACGGATAGACATCCGTCGCCGCCACGACGAAATCGGTCGCCGCATCCGGCGGCCCGTCGGGCCACTGCACGTGGCCGGCCTTATGTGTCGGCGGGATCGAGATATCGGCCCGGAAATATCGCACCTCGCCCGTGCGCTTCGCGCCAAAGGTCTGCCCGGTACGGTCCAGCGCCTTCTGCGTCGCGACATAAAGCGTCTGCAGATGCGCCTCGGGCACGCTCGGCGCATAATGCGCCGCGGGACGCGGCGCGCAGGACGCCATCACGAACAGGCATAGAATAGACAGCGCGCGCAACGGACGCCTCCTTCGGTTCCGACTCACCTGGCAACAATAAGGCCCCTCCCGCAATGCGGAAGGGGCCAATTTTCGGTGCCGTCGCGTGAGTTGCGTGCGCTGCCCGGGATCAGGCGGTCGCCATCATGCCCTTCTCCGCGGCCAGCGACCGCATGCGCTTCTGCAGCTTTTCAAAGGCACGCACCTCGATCTGCCGGATCCGTTCCCGGCTCACGTCGTACTGACCGCTCAGATCCTCCAGCGTCACCGCCTTTTCGCTCAGCCGGCGCTGGGTCAGGATATCCTTCTCGCGGTCGTTCAGCACGTCCATCGCCTCGGCCAGCAGCTCGCGCCGCGCCTCCAGCTCGTCGCGCTTCTCGTAGTCGCCGGCCTGGTCGGCATCCTCGTCCTCCAGCCAGTCCTGCCACTGCATCGTGCCTTCGCCCTCGGCACCCACCGTGGCGTTCAGCGACGCGTCGCCCCCGGACATCCGGCGGTTCATGCTGATCACCTCGTCCTCGGTGACGCCAAGGTCGGTCGCGATCTGCTTCACCTTGTCGGGATGCAGGTCACCCTCTTCCAGCGCGCCGATGCGGGCCTTGGCCTTGCGCAGGTTGAAGAACAGCTTCTTCTGCGCGCTCGTCGTGCCCAGCTTGACCATGGACCAGCTGCGCAGGATGTATTCCTGGATGCTCGCCCGGATCCACCACATGGCATAGGTCGCCAGCCGGAACCCCTTCTCGGGGTCGAAGCGCTTGACCGCCTGCATCAGGCCCACATTGGCCTCGGAAATGACCTCGGCCTGCGGCAGGCCATAGCCGCGATAGCCCATGGCGATCTTCGCCGCCAGGCGCAGGTGGCTGGTGACCATCTGGTGCGCGGCCTCGGTATCCTGTTCCTCGACCCAGCGCTTGGCCAGCATGTATTCCTCTTCCGGCTCCAACAGCGGGAATTTCCGGATTTCCTGCAAATAGCGGTTCAGCCCGGCTTCGGGCGACGGCGCAGGAAGATTTGCATAATTGCTCAACCCTGTGACCCTCCAATGTTTATTGTCTTAACATCCATATGGGCAGCCAGTTGCCCGGATTCAAGACAGGTGAACCGAATGGTTTAATTATTTATGAATCAAACCGGCCCGGTTTTCCAGTGATGTGACGTTTGCTCACGCACACGTGCTGTGCTGTCATATTAACGTCAGGCCGGGACGCCCAGTTCCTGCAACAGGCCCGCCATGTCCTCGGGCAGGTCGGCCTCGAACCGCATCGTCTCGCCCGTGACCGGATGCACGAACCCCAGCACCGCGGCATGCAGCGCCTGCCGCGGAAAGTCCCGCGCGGCTGCCAGCGCGCCCGGCGACAACGCCTTTTCGTTCAGCTTGCGCCGTCCGCCATAGACCGGATCGCCCACCAGCCCGTGGCCCGCATGGGCCATGTGCACCCGGATCTGGTGCGTGCGGCCCGTCTCCAGCCAGCATTCGATCAGCGCCACCTGCGGCGGCACTCCGAAGGGCGTGACCACGCGCGCCCGCGTCACCGCGTGCCGCCCGGCCCCGAACAGCACCGCCTGCCTTTGCCGGTCCGTCTTGTGACGCGCCAGCTGAGTCGTCAGCTTGAGGATGTTGCCGGCCTCGAAACTGGCCCCGCGCACGCCGCGCAACCGCGGGTCGGCGGCATCCGGCACCCCGTGCACGACGGCCAGGTACTTGCGCTCCACGCTATGCGCCTCGAACTGCGCGGCCAGCCCGTGATGCGCCCGGTCCGACTTCGCCACCACCAGCAGACCGCTGGTCTCCTTGTCGATACGGTGGACGATGCCCGGGCGCTTCTCACCACCCACGCCCGACAGGCTGCCGCCGAAATGGTGCAACAGCGCATTGACCAGCGTCCCGTCCGGGCTGCCCGGCGCGGGATGCACCACCATGCCCGCGGGCTTGTCGATCACGATCAGGTCGTCGTCCTCGAAGACCACCTCCAGCGCGATCTCCTGCGCCACCACGTCCACCTCGGCGGCCACCGGCACGGTGATCTCGACGATATCGCCTTCCATCACCTTCGCCTTGGGGTCGTTGACCACCGCACCGCCCACGCATACCGCACCTTCCGCGATCAGCCGCGCCAGCCGCGTCCGCGACAGCGACGCTTCCTCTGGCACATCGCGCGCGAGCGCCTTATCAAGGCGCGGCGGCGGATCGGCCCCGATCCGCACGGTAACACTGGACTCCAGGGGGGCTGCGCCCATGAACGACTCTCCTCAGCCGCCGTCGATCGACCCCGGGATGGTGCGCTATCTGCGCACCCTCGTGACCGTCCTGACGGGCGTGATGATTCTCGGGTTTCTAGTCATCGTCGCGCTCTTTGTCACCAAGTTCTCCGGTGCCACCCGCGCTGCCCTGCCCGATGAGATCACCCTGCCCGACGGCACCACGCCCACCGCCTTCACCCGCGCCGATGGCTGGTACGCAATCGTCACCGACGCCGACACGATCCTGATCTTCGACGAGGTCACGGGCGAGTTGCGCCAGACCATCGACGTCACCACCGACTAGCCGCGCAACGGGTTCGATCTGCAAGAAAGGGGGATGGTACCACCTCCCCGGCTCGAACGGGGGACCTCCTGATCCACAATCAGGCGCTCTAACCAACTGAGCTAAGGCGGCACGCGGCACGGATTTAACTTTCCCGGTCCGCGATTGCAAGCCTCTTTGACACTTCCCCGCCCATTCCAACCCGCTTGCCTTCACGCGGCCAAGGCGGTAGGCCATTCCAATTATCCAGGAGGCGGCCGTGGGCATCAACGACGAACGCGACATCGAGGCGAATCTGCAGATCGGTCCCACCGACCAGGGCATGGTGCGCCTGTTCATCATGGCAGGCGCCACCGAGATTCCCATGGATTTCGAGCCCGACGAGGCCCGCGAGATCGCCGAGGAGATCCTCGCCGCCGCCAAGGCCGCCGAGACGAAACGCTAGCCCCCGGCACCCAAAATTTACGCAAATTTTGAAATAGAAAATACGCATTTTCTATCCCGTTTTCTGCTCAGAAAACGCCGCCCTACAGCCCCGGATCCCGGGCCCCCTGCAACCGCAGCGCCGCCTGCCGCGCAAACCGCCGCGTCAGCGCCGTGCGCCGCGCGCCCGACAGCTTGTGTTCCGGCGCCATGCGGAGGATCTGCGCGTCATAGGCATCCGCGATGATCAGCCCCGTGCCCTCGGGCAACAGATCGGTCGGAAACGCCTCGTCCACCGCCCAGAAATACCTGTCGCACCATTCCAGGTAGCCGTCCCACTTGAAATCCGAGGTGAAATCGGCGCGACTCGACTTGCATTCCACCACCCAGATCTCGCCCTTCGGGCCCAGCGCCATCACGTCCACGCGCTTGCCCCGTTCGGGCGAGAATTCCTCGACCGTGGCGAAATCATAGCCCAACAAATGCCGGCACACGCCCCGCGCCAGAAGCTGGCCGGGCTGCAACCTGGGGATATCCGTGGCGACGTCCTGCATGGCCCCAATTTATGAACAATACGTGAACATTGGCAACCCCCTGCACGCGAAATGCACATCACACAGCCTTGTCTTGCGCTATTTATTAACCATTTCATACTGATGTCCCGGGGTCTGGCACGGTCGCGCCCCTTCTTTTCGTCCTAGAAAGGTCCGCCATGCCCGATCCCGCCACAGACTCCGCCCGCACCCGCGGCGCCCGCTATGCGCGCGATCTCGAAGGCCATATCGACTGGCTGGAGACGTTCTCCGGCACCGCTCTCGGTGTGCTGGCCGTGGCCTCGGGTATCTATACCTATCTCGGCGTGTCCTCCCTGCTGGACGATACCGGCGCGATGTCCACCTTCGCCGCGCTGGCCTATTCCGTCGCCGTCTCGGTGGGCATCTTCGTCTTCTGGTCCTACCTGCTGCGCCTCTTTCCCGCCGTCACCACCGCGCGCGCCCGCGTCGGCCTACTGGGCGCGATGGGCCTCGGCTCGGTCGCCATCATCGCCATGTCCAGCTGGCTCAACGCCGCGGCGCTCGCCGGGTCCGCGGCGGTCGAACAGCACCTGGCCGAGACCGTGCAGGACTACCAGCAAAGCCTCGAACGCGCGCACGAGATCGCGCTCAGCGGCCAGGCCCTGGGCCGCGACGTCGCCCGCGTCCGCCAATCCTTCGAGGATCTCAGCGAACAGGAAGCCACCGGCAACCTCTCGGGCCTTGCCGGCCGCGGTGCCGTCTTCCGCGTCCTGCGCCAGAAATCCGCCGAACTCGCCGCGCTTGAGGCGCAGATCGCCGAACAGACCCCGCTCGTCGACACCGCCTTCGCCGAAGGCAACACCATCCTCAGCCGGATGCGCTCCCTCACGGTCGAACCGGGGCCCGTCGAGGCCCGCTCGGTCGAGTTTTCCGAGGCCGCCGTCCGCCTGCAAGGCCTCATCACCCAGATGCGCCAGCTGACCGTCGCGCCGCTGGTGGAGCGCGCCGCGCAGGATCTTTCGGCCTCCGTCGTGCTGCCCGAGCTCGACAGCCGCACCGAGGCCGGGCGCGGCGACCAGGCCGCCACCATCACCTCGGTGCTCGAGGTCCTGGGCCAACGCGCCGCCACGCTGGAACGCGCCGCACAGGAGGTCGCAGCACTCGAACCCGCACCAGAGGTCACCTACACGCCCATCTCGTCGGCCGACGCGGTCATCCTCTATGCCCGCAACTTCGTCCCCTCCTGGGCCGGGGCCATCGCCATCGACCTTCTGCCCGCCGTCCTGGTGCTTATCCTGTCGATCACCCACGGCATGATCCGCTCGATGCGCGACGGCACCGATATCGAGGACACGATGACCGTGGCCGAACTGCGCGCCGCCATCGCCGTGGCGCACGAGATCGAGGACACGCCCGCCCCGCGCAAACCCGGGCAGGAGGACACGCGCGAGGATGGTCACAAGGTCAAGCGCATCACCGGAACCACGCCATGAGCGACGCCGACCAGGACGAAAACCCCAAGAGCAGGCACGGCCCGCCCGTCGCCCGCATCCTCACCGGCGCGCTGATCTTCCAGATCGGCATCGGCGCCCTGCTCGTGCTGGGCGATGTCAGCGTCTCGGGCCTGCGCCTGCCGGGGCTCGGCCCCAACGCCCCCCGACTGACCGAACCCGTGCGCCCCGGCGACCAGCGCCGCCTTTTCCGCCCCGACCGCGACCGCCCCGCCACGCGCCCCGCCCGCGACCCGGGCGAGTTGCCCGAGCGCCTGGTGCTGACGCAGGAAGACGGCACCACCTACCGGCTCGAGGGCGGCATTGCCGAAGGCGACGCTGCCCGCATCATAAAGCGGCTGGAGGAAATCGAACCCGCCCCCGAGACGCTCATCCTGCAATCCCCCGGCGGCACCGTGACCGAGGCACTGGCCCTCGGCCGCCACTTCCGCGACTCCGGCCTAACAACCCGGATGCTGTCGGGCGAATACTGCTTCTCCGCCTGTCCCTACATGCTCGCCGGCGGCGCCACGCGCGAGATCGACGTCGCCGCCCAAGTCGGCGTCCACCAGCATTATTTCGGCGAAAGCACGATTCTCCCCGCCTCCTTCGCCGTCGAGGATATCCAGGCGGGCCAGGGCGAGGTCATGAGCTATCTCGACGAGATGGGCATCGACCCGATGGTCATGACCCATGCGCTGGCCACGCCCCCCGACGAGATCTACGTACTCCTGCCCGAGCAATTGCGGGACTACGGATTTATTTCGGATGCCGCGGAATAGCCCCTTGCCGCACCGCCCCCGACGCCTTACCTCAATGGGGTGACGGGTGCTGCCCTTCTCGTGAACGGTTGCATTCCGGTGGCCTTAAGCAATTCCGAGGGAGCTGGCTCTGTCCGGGCCCTGGTCCGGTTACCCGGCGCCCACCTGTATATACAGGTCCTCGGGAATGAGAGAACCAAACGGTTGCGTGCGGGCCCGTCACACCTTCCGCACATTGCGCCGCGCCGTGGCTTGAAATCGTCCCTTTATCCCGGAGCGCCCGACGCCAGAGATCCCCGGGTCAAGCCCAAGGATGACCTCGGACGAGCGTAGGGTGGGTGAAAACCCACGCGCTTCGCGAACCCGACGCACGCCCTACAGCGTGTCTCACAAATTCAAATCGGAAAAAACCTACCGCATGCTCCAGGTGTTCCCGGACCCGATCCCGGACCGCCCGACGCCAGAGATCCCCGGCTCAAGCCCGAGGATGACGTCGGACGAATGCGTAGGGTGGGTGACAACCCACGCGTAACCACGCCGGACACCACACCCCGCCACCTTGCTGAAACCCCGATCGGAAAAAGCCTACCGCTTGCTCCAGAACGGACGCGCGCCCTGATCCACCCGCACCGGGATCGTCGCATGGTCCCGCCGCATCACGTGCTGGCGCAACCCGCCACCGGGGCCATCGTCGTCGTCATCGTCCTTCATCCGCATCACCGCGATGCCGAACTGCACGCCCGCAAAGACGATCCCGTTCGACACCCACAGCAGCAGGACCGCCAGCCAGCCCTTGTCGGAATGGCTGACCAGGTGCCACAGGTTGGCGATATCGAACCACAAGAGCATCCCCACGAAGACCGCCGCAAGGCCAAAGCCGATGGCGACGTTCACGATATACATGCGGATGAGCTTGGGCATTGGACGACTCCTTTGCGCGTTGCACATAAGTGTAGCACAACATCCCCGCGCCTCAAGGAAAAGCACCCGCGCCACCGGCTGATCGGTGCCGTTCCGCCGCGACATGTCGTCCGACGGCCACCTCCGAACCCGTCAGCCGGGGGCCTTAACCCGACATCCCCTCTGGCCTTCCGCAAACCCCTGCGCTATCTGGCGAGCCTGTAACCCCAGAGGCGCCAGATGTCCGAAACCCAAGCCTTCGAAAAACCCGGGCCCGTCGAGGCCGAGCTGCGTTCCGCGATCTCCTCCACCGAAGAGATCATCGCCGAGGCGCGCGCCGGCCGCATCTTCATTCTCGTCGACCACGAGGACCGCGAGAACGAGGGCGACCTGGTGATCCCCGCCGAATTCGCCACGCCCGAGGTGATCAATTTCATGGCCACCCACGGCAAGGGCCTCATCTGCCTGCCGATGACGTCGGAACGCATCGACCGCCTCGGCCTGCCGATGATGGCCGTCAACAACTCGTCGCGGCACGAGACCGCCTTCACCGTCAGCATCGAGGCCCGCGAGGGCGTCAGCACCGGCATCTCGGCGGCCGACCGCGCGCTGACCATCTCGACCGCGATCAACGAGCAGAACACCCAGGCCCATATCGCCACGCCGGGCCACGTCTTTCCGCTGCGCGCCCGCAACGGCGGCGTGCTCGTGCGTGCCGGCCACACCGAGGCCGCCGTGGACATCTCGCGCCTCGCCGGTCTCAACCCCTCCGGCGTGATCTGCGAGATCATGAAGGAAGACGGCACCATGGCCCGCCTGCCCGACCTCGTGGACTTCGCGCGGGCCCACGGCATGAAGATCGGCACCATTTCCGACCTCATCGCCTACCGCCACAAGCACGACAACCTCGTGCGCGAGGTCCGGCGCGAGACCGTCACCTCGTCCCATGGCGGCGCGTGGGAGATGCGCATTTTCGCCGACCAGATCACCGACACCGAACACGTGGTGCTGTCCAAGGGCGACATCACCGACGGCAAGCCCGTGCTGGCCCGCACCCACGCGCTCAACGCGCTCGAGGACGTGCTGGGCATCGGCCTTGACGCCAAATCCGAAGGCCCCACCGGCAAGCTGCCCCGCGCCATGAACATCATCGCCCGCGAAGGCCGCGGCGCGGTCTTCCTCTTCCGCCAGCCCCGGCCCTCGCTCGCCTCGGAAATGGAAGAGGACGACACGCCCCGCACGATCAAGCAGACGGGCCTCGGCGCCCAGATCATGTCGACCATGGGCGTGCACGAACTGATCCTCGTCACCGACAGCCCCAGGACCCGTTATCTCGGGCTCGACGCCTACGGCATCAGCATCGTCGGGACCCACCCGCTCAGCGAAGGATAACGCCATGGCCGGAACCGAAGACACCCTGCCCCGCGCCACGTTCGACAAGCCCGTCAAGCTGCTGATCGTCGTGGCCCCCTTCTACCGCGACATCGCCGACATGATGATCGAAGGCGCAAAGGCCGAAATCGAAGCCTCCGGCGCCACCTGCGATCTCGTCGAGGTCCCCGGCGCGCTGGAAATCCCCACCTCCATCGGCATCGCCGAGCGCCTGTCGAATTTCGACGGCTACGTCGCCCTGGGCTGCGTCATCCGCGGCGCCACCACGCATTACGAAACCGTGTGCAACGATTCCAGCCGCGGCATCACCCTGCTGGGCCTTCAGGGCCTCTGCATCGGCAACGGCATCCTGACGGTCGAAAACCGCGACCAGGCCGTCGAACGCGCCGACCCCGAACAGATGAACAAGGGCGCGGGCGCCGCCGCCGCCGCCCTTCACCTTATCGCCCTCACCCGCAAGTGGGGCACCCGCAAGGGCGTCGGCTTCATGCCCGACGCCGAAGAATACAGGCTCGCAGGCACGCCCAAGGATACGCCCACCGCATGACCGAACTTTCCGGCAACCAGAAACGCAAGATGCGCTCCGCCGCGCGGCTCTACGCCGTGCAGGCACTCTTTCAGATGGAACATTCCAGCCAGTCCTACGAGACGATCATCCGCGAATTCCTCGATTTCCGCTTCGGGCAGGAAGTCGAAGAGGGCATCGACATGGCCGACGGCGATATCGACCTCTTCCGCAAGCTGGTCGAACAGGCCGTCAACTGGCAGTCCAAGATCGACCAGATGACCGACCGTGCGCTGGTAGCCAAGTGGCCCATCGCCCGCATCGACCCCACCTTGCGCGCCGTGTTCCGCGCCGCCGGGGCCGAGTTCCTCGAAGGCGAAGCGCCGGTCAAGGTCGTGATCAGCGAATTCGTCGATGTCGCCAAGAGCTTCTATCCCGAGGGCAAGGAAGGCAGCTTCGTCAACGCCGTCCTCGACCACATGGCGCGCGAGGCGAAACCCGAGGCGTTCTGAGATACCGGGGTCCGGTTGGCCGGACCCTAAATCGTTTCGCCTTTCACCAGAGGCATCAGCCAAAGGCGAAAGGCGTACAACGCTTGTGTGCTACGCGCGCTTTGGCGGGTCAGCCGTGATCCGGGTCTATGGGGTGCGCTTCAGTGCCCGCCGCCCCCGGCCAGCCCCACGCCCGAGATGATCGACCCCCAGACCTTCAGCCGCAGCCCCGCGGCCTTCACCACTCCGGTCGCGGCCACCAGATGCCCGCCCATTCCCGGCAGGTCGGTGCGGTAGGTCTGTACGATGCAACCCGCCCCGTCCAGGACGATCTCCTCGTGCTCGGGATGAACCAGTTCCATGTAGACCAGAACCGACCCGCGCTGCCGCACGCTGTTGGGATCCAGCAGCTTCGCCCCCGGCGTCACCTGCCCCGTCGCGATGGCCGGCTGAATCGCCACCACCCGCGCCGGCAGGACCGCGTTGCGGAACGACAGGTTGGCATTGGCGTCACAGGCGATCTCGGCCGGCATTCCCTCGTGCAGGTTGGCCATCGCCACCTGCGAGAACCCGGCCACGATCCGCGCCGGCGTGTCCGCGCTCCGTTCCGGGATGATCACCATCGCCGGGCTCAGGATCAGGGTCGAGGCCGGGCTGCCCTCGCTCATCGCCAGCTGGGTGACCGTTCCGGCGGCAAAGCTGCGCACCACGGTGCGCTCCAGCGCCACCTTGGCGCTTTCCAGCTTGGTCTCCGCCGCGCGCCGCTGCGCCGGGATACCCTCTTCCAGGTCCGAGGTCGCCGCATCCCGCTGCGCCTGCGCCGCGGCCAGCCCGGCCTGCGCCGCGTCCAGCGCGGCCTGTGCGGTGCGCACATCGTCCGCCCGGCCCACGTTGCGGTCCACCAGCGTCTGCGCGTTCTCCAGGTCGACCGTCAGCTTGGTCAGGTTGGCCTCGATCTCCTTGACCTGCGAGTCTGCCACCTTCAGGGCATCCTGCGCCTTGGTTTCCGCCGCCGCGATCTGGTCGAACTGCGCTTCGGCCTCGGCCACGGCGGCCTTCTGCGACGCGTCCTCGATCCGGAACAGCACATCGCCCGCCGCGACCCGTTGCCCGTTCACCACGTTCACCTCCGTCACCGGCCCGCTGGTCTGCGCCACGACCGATACGGTGCGGAACGGCACCAGCCCGGAATAGCTCTTGGGATGGAAGTAGAAGATCACCAGGAACAGCGCAAAGGCCATGACGGCCCACATCACCACCGCCGTCTTCATGTTCCACACGCTCAGCGCCTCGCCCCGCCGCTTCAGCTGGAAATACCGGATGATCACCGGAAACGATGTCAGAAGAAGCTCAATCATGCGCCGCCCCCCCGGACTGCGCCAGTCTCTGCGCATGTGCCGATTCGTGCGCCGTCTCGCCCGCGCCCTCGGGCACCACCTCGACATGCCCCAGGTTGAACCGCGACCAATCCGCCATCAGCGCGATCAGGATGGCGCTCAGCGGCAGCAGGATGTTGAAATGGTCCAGCGGAAAGATTTCGTACAGCAGCGCGATGGTCAGCATCGTCGGAATGGTCTTCGCCAGCGGCGTGCCTTGCGACCGATGCTCGGCCCACCTGTCGAACGCGGCATAAAGCACGACGATCCCGTAGATTGCCAGGCACAGCAGGACCACCAAGAACCATGCCAGGTAATCGGTGTCCCCAGGCCCCACGAACCACGACGGGTCCGCGTGCGCCGACTCTGAATTTGCAGCCATTTCAATGTCCCCGGTGCGAGTTCTGAAATTACGGGTACTGGAAAAATAGACGGGTACGAGAACCAATTCCTCGACCTAAGGCGAGTATGCGCAAGCTGTAAAGCACAAAAGAGGATCGGCCCCGCCGCGTCAGGCGTCGGCGTCGTCTTCCCCCTGCTCGGCCGACCACGTGCCCGCCGCCTCGACCACGAAGGCCGATGAGGCCGGCAGCACGCCCAGGTAGCTCTCGGTCTCGTCCACCGGGGTCGCGGCCCGTTTCGTCATCCGGTAGGCGGCATAGGCCGCAATCGCCGCGAACGCCGCCGCCAGCACCAGCCAGAACGCCGCCGGCCCCGACACGTCCATCACCCAGCCCGCCGCCAGCGGGCCCAGGATGGCCCCGATCCCGAAGGTCAGCACCAGCCCGCCCGACGCCGCCGCCATGTCCTCGACCGGCAGAAAGTCGTTGGTATAGGCCAGCAGCAGCGAATAGAGCGGCGTCGTCACGCCGCCGGTCAGGAACGCCGCCGTCATCAGCGGCCAGAACGTCCCGCCCATGGCCCAGCCCAGCAGGCAGAACGCGGCCCCCAGCGCCGCCGCGCCAAAGATCACCCTGCGCCGGTCGATCCGGTCCGACAGCCACCCGATGGGATATTGCAGCACCAGCGCGCCCCCGAACAGCATCGCGATGAACAGCGCGATCTCGCCCTTGCCCATCCCGATCTGCGCGCCATAGACCGCGCCCATCCCCGATTGCGTGGCGTAAAGACTGCCCAGCAGGAAAATCCCCACCGTGCCCAGCGGCGAGCCGGTGAACAGCTCCCGCAACGGCATCGCGCGGATCACCTCCGCCGCCGGCACCGGCGTCACCGACAAAAGGATCGGCGCGAACGACACCGACACCAGGATCGACGCCCCGATGAACAGCGACGCGCCCGCCGTCTCGCCCAGGTTCAAAAGCCCCTGCGCCCCGATGATCCCCAACGTCTGCGCGATCATGTAGGCCGACAGAACCTTGCCCCGCGTCTCGTTCGTCGCCGCGTTGTTCAGCCAGCTTTCCGCGGTCACGTAAATGCCCGACATGGCAAACCCGATCAGGATCCGCAGGCAGGTCCAGGCCCAGGGCTCGGCCAGCAGCGGAAAGGCGATCAGCCCCGCCGACATGAAGCTGCCCAGGGCGGCGAAGACCCGCACATGCCCGACCCGCCGGATCAGCCGCGGCGCATAGCGCGCGCCCAGCAGGAACCCCACGAAATAGCCCGATGTCACCACCGCCAACTCGGCCGAGGAAAACCCCTCGATAGCCCCGCGCAGACCGATCAGCGTGAAATGCATGCCGTTGCCCAGCATGATCAGCACGATCCCGATCAGCAGCGCCCAGATCCCCGCAAAAGCCTGAAACATCGCGTGCCCCTTTTCGATTCGCCGGCCCCTCGACTCTGCCGTCACTCCTGCCAGGCTCACCCACCGCCGCCATCCCACCGCCGCCGCTTTGGCGTCCCCCCGCGGCACCGTAGGGTGGGTGAAAACCCACCTTTGGTGGGTACGCCGCCCCTAATCCAATTTCTCGCGCACCCGCTTGATCATCCACCACACCGCCGCCACCACCGGCAGCGCCACGATCGCCGTCAGCATCTCCTTCGACAGCCCCGTCGGCTCGGTCAGCGGGTACAGAAGATACCCCGCCAGCGACACCGCGTAGTAACTGATCGCCACCACCGACAGCCCCTCGACCGTGCGTTGCAGCCGCAGTTGCAAGTCCGCGCGCCGGTTCATGCTCTCCAGCACGTCCTGGTTCTGCGCGCTGCGCTCCACGTCCACCCGCGTCCGCAAAAGCTCACCCGCCCGCATCGCCCGGTCCGACATCGCGTCCAGCCGTTCCTTGGTCGACAGCACGGTGCGCATCGCCGGATCGTAGCGCCGCATCATGAACTCGCCGAAGGTCTGCCGCCCGTTGAACCGCTCCTCGCGCAGCACCGTGATCCTCTGCTTCACGATCTGCTCATAGGCCGAGGTGGCGCCAAAGCGATAGGACGACCGCGCCACCATCCCCTCCAGCTTGGCCGAGATCTCCAGCAGGTCGTCCAGCGTGTCCTCCGCCGCCACCGACCCGCCCGGCATGTTGCTGATCAGATGCGTCAGCCGCTCTTCCAGCGCGCCCATGTCGGGCCGCATCTCGCCCACCCTGGCAAAGCCCAGCATCGACATGGTCTTGTAGGTCTCGATCTCGAACAGGCGCTGCACCACGCGCCCCATCCGCCGCGTGCCGATATCTTCCGAGGCATTGACCATGAACCGCAGATGCCCTGCCGGGTCGATGCGGAAATCCCCCGCGATGATGGCGCTGTCGTCCAGCACCCGCGCCACGGCCACGCTGTCGGCCACGAACCAGTCGTGGATGTTCCGGCGCACCGTGTCCTCGTCCTTCTGCGTCTCGATCCGCACCATGGCCGAGGTCATCCGGTGCCCCGGCGCCTCGCTCAGCCAGTCGCCCGGAAAGACCTCGAACTCCGCCGGATCGAAAGGCCGGTCGCTGACCCCGTCACGGAACGCGGTATATGTGACGAACTCGGTATGCCGCTCCCATTTCAGATGGTGCTTGCCGATATCGCCGGAATAATGCGAGGCACCCGGCTTGGGATGCGCCGCGCCATAACGGTCCAGCAACGCCGTCAGATGCGCCAGGTCATCGCCCCGGTCCCGCGCCGCCGCCCCCTCGACCCGCTTGATCGCCAGGAAGACGCCGGTCGCCGGCGCGCACAGGTTCGGAAAAGGCCGCGCGTGCAGCTCGTTCGACAGCTCGTATCGCAGCGGATGATCTTCAATGGGCGGCATGGCTCTCGCGTCCTGGCGTTTCCGGGCACCCTAGCGACAAGGCCCGGCGATGAAAATAGATTGAAGCGCACTTTCAATAACTTAGCGGAATGCAACTGTATACTGGCGCAAATTTAGCCGGTTTCTGCCCTGAACGCACGTTCTCCATCCATCGCTTGGTAGGGTGGGTGAAAACCCACGCGCCCGCACCCCACGAAAAAGGGCGCCGGACCCACGCCCGACGCCCCTTTCCCATCCTGCCCGACTACCGCTCAGGCCGCTTTCTTCAGCGCCTTCTTGGCCTTCTTCAGCTTGGCCTCCTGCTTGGCGACCTTCTTCTTGCGGTTGGCCACTTCCTGTTTCAGCGATTTGATCTTGGCTTTCTTCGCCATCGTGTCTTCCTTTCAGATATGTCCTGCGCCTCCTGCCGTTCCTACGACGAGCGCATATTATATCTATATGCATTGTATATACATTATGCAACCCGCAACCGACGCCCGCCCACTCGTCCCGGACCTGATCCGGGACCTCCGCCGCGCGCCAACGAAAAAGGCCCGCCACCCGGCGGGCCCTTTCCAATTCCATGAGGTCGGGCCTTACCCGATCTTCGACAACAGCGCCGTGACGCTGTCCTTGGCGTCGCCATAGAACATCCGCGTGTTGTCCTTGAAGAACAGCGGGTTCTCGATCCCCGAGTATCCCGTGCCCTGCCCGCGCTTGGACACGAAGACGTTCTTGGCCTTCCAGACCTCCAGCACCGGCATGCCCGCAATGGGGCTGTTGGGATCGTCCTGCGCGGCGGGGTTCACGATGTCGTTCGAGCCGATCACGATCACCACGTCGGTATCGGGGAAATCGTCGTTGATCTCCTCCATTTCCAGCACGATGTCATACGGCACCTTGGCCTCGGCCAGAAGCACGTTCATGTGCCCCGGCAGACGCCCCGCCACGGGGTGAATCGCGAACCGCACGGACTTGCCTTGGCCGCGCAGCTTGTTGGTCAGCTCGCTGACCGCCTGCTGCGCCTGCGCCACCGCCATGCCGTATCCCGGCACGATGATCACGCTGTCGGCCTCGTTGAGGGCGTTCGCCACGCCGTCGGCGTCGATCGGCACCTGTTCGCCCTCGACTTCCGCCGCCGGACCGCTGGAGCCGCCGAAGCCCCCCAGGATCACGCTGACGAAGGATCGGTTCATCGCCTTGCACATGATGTAGCTCAGGATCGCACCGGACGAGCCCACCAGAGCCCCCACCACGATCAGGAGGTCATTGCCCAGGCTGAAGCCGATGGCCGCCGCCGCCCAGCCGGAATAGCTGTTCAGCATCGAGACCACCACGGGCATGTCCGCACCGCCGATCCCCATGATCAGGTGATACCCGATGAAAAGCGCCAGCAGCGTCAGAACGACCAGCGTCCAGCTGCCCGACCCGCTCAGGTACATGATCGCCAGCACCAGCGACAGGCCCGCCGCGACGGCGTTCAGGATATGCCCGCCCGGCAGCTTCTTGGCCGCTGAATCGACCTTGCCCGCCAGCTTGCCATAGGCAATCACCGACCCGGTGAAGGTCACCGCGCCGATCCAGATGCCCAGCACCAGCTCGACCTTCAGGATCGACACTTCCACCGCCGTCTTCTTGGCCACGATGGCCGCAAACCCGCTGAACTGCTTGGCGAAGGCCACGCCTTCCGCCGTCACTTCCTCGGGCCGCGGGAATGGCAGGCCCGCCTCGGCGAACTCGGCCGCGATGCGCCCCAGCTCGATATCGGCGTTGAAGCCGACGAAGACCGCCGCCAGACCCACGAGGCTGTGCATGATCGCCACCAGCTCGGGCATCTGCGTCATCTGCACCTTGGTGGCCAGCTGATAGCCCACCACGGCGCCGCCCGCGATCATGATCAGCGACACCAGCCACAGCCCCGCACCGGGGCCGATCAGCGTCGCCAGAACCGCAATCGCCATGCCGGCAATGCCGTACCACACCGCGCGTTTCGCGCTTTCCTGCCCCGACAGACCGCCCAGGCTGAGGATGAAGAGAACTGCCGCGACCGCGTAGGCCGCAATGGTAAATCCGAAATCCATCGTCCCTTACCCCCTTACGATTTCTGGAACATGGCGAGCATGCGCCGTGTCACCAGGAAGCCGCCGAAAATGTTGATCGCCGCCATGAAGATGCCGAGACCGGCCAGCAGCGTGATGAGGTAGGAGGTCGAGCCGATCTGCGTCAGCGCCCCCAGGATGATGATCGACGAAATCGCGTTCGTCACGGCCATCAGCGGCGTGTGCAGGCTGTGCGCCACGCCCCAGATCACCTGGAACCCGATAAAGACCGACAGCACGAAGACGATGAAGTGCTGCATGAAGCTCGCCGGCGCCACGGTGCCCACCAGCAACACCAGGAACGCGCCGACGCCCAGAAGGCCCACCTGGTTCATGGTCTGCTTCTTGAAGGCCGCCTTTTCCTGCGCCTTCTTCTCTTCCGGCGTCAGTTCCTTGGGCTTTTCCTTCTTCGGGGCCGCGGCGATGGCCGACACCTTGGGCGGTGGCGGCGGATAGGTGACCTCGCCCTTGTGGGTGACCGTCGCGCCCCGGATCACGTCGTCTTCCATGTTGTGATCGACCTTGCCGTCCTTCTCGGGCGTCAGGTCGGTCAGCATGTGACGGATGTTGGTGGCATAAAGCGTCGAGGATTGCGTCGCCATCCGGCTGGGAAAGTCGGTATAGCCCACGATGGTCACCTTGTTGTCGGTGACGATCTTTTCGTCCTTCTGGGTCAGCTCGCAGTTGCCGCCGCGCTCGGCGGCCAGGTCCACGATCACCGACCCCGGCTTCATCATCTCGACCATGTCCTTGGTCCACAGCACCGGCGCGGGCCGGTTCGGGATCAGGGCCGTGGTGATGACGATGTCGATGTCCGGCGCCAGCTCGCGGAATTTCTCAAGCTGCTTTTCCTGGAACTCGGGGCTCGACGGCGCGGCATAGCCGCCGGTCGACGACCCGTCCTTCTGCTCTTCCTCGAAATCGAGGAACACGAATTCGGCCCCCATCGATTCGATCTGCTCGGCCACTTCGGGCCGCACGTCGAAGGCGTATGTGATCGCGCCCAGGCTGGTCGAGGTGCCGATCGCGGCAAGCCCCGCAACGCCCGCGCCCACCACCAGCACCTTGGCCGGGGGCACCTTGCCCGCCGCCGTGACCTGCCCGGTGAAGAAACGGCCGAAATTGCTGCCCGCCTCGATCACCGCGCGATAGCCGGCGATATTGGCCATGGACGACAACGCGTCCATCTTCTGCGCGCGGCTGATCCGCGGCACCGATTCCATCGCGATGACGGTCGCGCCCTTCTCGGCGGCGATCTTCATCTGCTCTTCGTTGCCACCGGGATTGAAGAAGGAAATAAGGGTCTGGCCCTTGGTCAGGCGCTTGACCTCGGTGTCGGTGGGCACGCGCACCTTGACGACGATGTCGCTGGCCTTCCACAGCGCCGCGGCCGACTTGATGATCTCGACACCGGCCTCCTTGTAATCGGCATCCGAGAAACCGGCGGCCTCCCCCGCTCCGGCCTCGATGGCACAATCATGGCCCAGCTTCTGAAGTTGCAGCGCCGAGTCCGGCGTCATCGCCACCCGCGCTTCGCCTTCCATCACCTCTTTTGGTGTTCCGATCTTCAACTTTCACTCCCCCCGTTTTCTGACGGTCACTTGTGGCGGCCCCTCGGCCTGTCGCTTTCCGCACCCTAAAGGTCGGGTACGCCTTATCACACAAAATTTATCACCTTGGAATGTAGCGATTGTCGCAGGGTGTCAAACCCAACGTCGGGTCTTATGACAGTATTGCGCGAAATTCATTCGAAACTTTCGTCGCAGTCGGTCTTCCTCGGGCAGAATGAAGCGCCGCTCGATCACCCAGACGAAAACCGGGACCAGCGGCAGGCTCAGCACCGCGTCCCAGCGCAGGATCAACCCCGCGAGGATCAGCGCGTCGCCCAGGTAGATCGGGTTGCGGCTGCGCTTGTAGATGCCCGAGGTCACCAGCCGCTCCGCCTCCTGATGCGGAATCGGTGTGGTCCGGTGGCGCCTGAGCTCCATCAGCGCGAGCGCCATCAGCACAAGCCCACCGCCGACCAGAAGCCCGCCCGCGAAATCCGCCCAGCCCCCCCCAAAGCTCAGCCCCGCCGGATAGTGCGACGCCTGCACCCACGCCAGCGCCGCCGCCCCCGCCAGCCAGACGGGCGGTATGTCGATCCATTTCAGCACGCCGGTCTCCTTCTGGGCGGGTCCAAAATTTGCGCAAATTTTGGAATGGAGAATACGTATTTTCCATCCCGATTTCTGCCGCAGGAATCGCGCCCTTGGCAAGCCGTCCGCCCTGCGGCACAGTCATGCGCATGACACTGACAGGAAAACACGCACTGGTCACCGGCGGCGGCACCGGCATCGGTCTGGCCATCGCCCGCGCGCTGCAAGGCAACGGCGCCGAGGTCACCATCACCGGCCGCCGCCCCGAGGTTCTGGAAAAGGCCGCCAGCGCCCACGGCCTGCACCCGCAACCGATGGACGTGCGCGACGAGGCCAGCGTGGTCGAAGGCATCGCCGCCTCCGTCGCCGCACGCGGGCCCATCCAGGTCTGCGTGCCCAATGCCGGCATCGCCGAGGGCCGCAGCCTGTCGAAGACCGACACCGATTTCTGGCACCGCACCATGGCCACCAACCTCGACGGTGCGTTCTGGACCATCCGCAGCGCGATGGCCTCGATGAAAACCACCGACTGGGGGCGCGTGGTGGCGATCTCCTCCATCGCGGGGCTCAGGGGCCTCAAGGGCGCCGCCGCCTACTCCGCCTCCAAGCACGGGCTGATCGGCCTCATCCGCGCCCTCTCCGAGGATTACATGGGCAGCCTCTTCACCTTCAACGCGGTCTGCCCCGGCTATGTCGACACCGACATCATCACCCGCAATGTCGATGCCATCAGCGCCCGCGCCGGGGTCGACGCCGACACCGCCCGCTCCATGATGGTCGACGCCAACCGCCACAAGCGCCTGATCGCCCCCGACGAGGTCGCCGCCGCCGTCGCGTGGCTCTGCGGGCCGGGATCCGAAAGCGTCAACGGCCAGACCATCGAGATCGCCGGCGGCCAGGTCTGACAATGCTGTCCCGCGACGCGTTCATGACCTTCTGCGCGGCGCTGCCCGCCACCAGCCACGTGGTGCAATGGGGCAACGCGGATGTCTGGAAGGTCGGCGGCAAGGTTTTTGCCATCGCCGGCTGGAACGAGGGGCGCGACGCCTACACGTTCAAGGCCTCCGACATCGCCTTTGACGTGCTCCAGGACCAGCCCGGCATCCGCCCGGCCCCCTATCTCGCCTCCCGCGGCATGAAATGGCTCCAGGTCCACGCCGATCCCGGCCTCTCCGACGACAGCCTGAAAGACCACATAAAGGCCTCCTACGACATGGTCGTGGCCGGCCTGACCAAAAAGAAGCGGGCCGAGCTGGGCCTCTGACGCTCGTCTGACGCCCGAAGGTCACGCCCGCAAAAAGACCCAATTTATCTCAAAATCGCCAAAAATCTCCCGCCTTCCGGCCACGGAGGTTCTGTATCCGCATTGGAAACAACCGGCGCAAGAGCAGCAGACGAATGCGCCCGGGTCACGCGGCACAAGACCGCGGACGGATAAAGGAAGGCAGGAAGACCATGGCCACCTACGAGGTCAAGTTCTACAATTACAACCCGGCCGGCAACATCCCGACCGGCACCGGCAGCACTTTCACCTGGAGCGGTCCCGGCACTGCCACGGGCACCGCCGTCATCACCGACAACGAGACGGGCATCCAGGAATACACCCTCGACGACGACAGCGCGGGCGGCGAATCCGCCACGGCGAATGTCACCGTGGGCGGCAACACCTCGGTCGCATCGGACGTCGACGCCGAGCTTGTCTGGACCCTGCGCGACACCGTCACGGGCCAGACCTTCCAGGTCATCCAGTTCGAGGTCGAGGACGGCGCCGCCAGCGGCAACTACACCCTGTCCGAGGTGCCGCTAGTGGCCGGCCGCAGCTACCAGGTGCAGGCCTACGACTCCAACCCCAACGCCGCGGCGGGCGACATCGCCTTCAGCGCGCAGGACTACACCGACCAGATCGTCGACGGCACCGATGGCGACGACACCATCGACGACAGCTATAGCGACGACCCGCAGGGCGACGTGGCCGATGGCGGCGACGGCACCGGCGCGGGGCTCAATGCCGACCTCATCCATGCCGGCGCGGGCAATGACAGCGTCGACGCCGGGCTGGCCGACGACACCGTCTACGGTGGCTCGGGCGACGACACGATCCTCGGCGGCTCGGGCAACGACATCCTCTACGGCGACAGCGACCCGCGCGAATCCAGCAGCTCGGGCGGCACCAACATAGTGGGCAGCACCTTCAGCGTGTTCCGGCTCGGCAACGCGGCGGACGTGGACCCGACAGAGACCAACACCGCCAGCGAGAACGCGGCCGCGCTGAGCGGCACCTACGGCAGCAGCGACGACCCGCTCTACCAGCAGCTTGTGTCGGCCCAGACCTTCGACAGCAACGGCGACGGCACGCTGCAATCCGACGACAACGGCCAGACGCCCGAGACCATCGTCATCGACGGTGTCACCTACCAGATCGATTCCGGCCTCGTCTACAACGCCACCGTCACCTTCACCGACGGCACCTCCGAGCCCTTCACCGCCGTGGTCATCCAGACCACCACGGGCGAAACCTTCATGCTGCCCGAGCTGACGAACAACGCCGACAACGCGATCCTGACCAGCCAGCCGATCCAGTCGATCACGCTCGGCACGCTCAGCAACGACAGCGCCACCATCGGCGCCGACCGGCTCGACGCCGACTACCAGCTCGGCGACGGGGAGCCCGGCGACGACAGCATCGACGGCGGCACCGGCAACGACACGATCTACGCCGAGGGCGGCTCCGACACCGTCACCGGCGGCGACGGCGATGACGTCATCTACGGCGACGACGCGCCCGCCACGGGGCAATGGGACTACCGGGTCTACAACTACGATTTCGGGGCCGCCAACGGACAGGCCTTCAACATCGAGTCGGGCACGCTCGTCGGCTCGGGTCAGTCGGATGGCTTCAATTCGGATACCCTCGTGAACGAGGCCCGTGGCACGACCGGCGACCCCGATGACTTCGGTGTGATCTACACCTCGCAGTTCCTGGCCTCCGAAGGCGGCACCTACACGTTCTCGACAACCTCGGACGACGGCTCGACCATCCGGCTGCTGGATGAAAACGGCAACCCTGTGACCTTCACCAACCAGGGCGGCGGCACGGCCGACTACATGAACAACGACTTCCACCAGGGCGCGACCACCCGGTCGGGTACCGTCGAGCTGGAAGCGGGACGCATATACACCATCGAGGTCCGGCACTGGGAAAACGCCGGGGACGAAGTCATCTCGGGGCAGGTCACCACACCCGGTGGCGTCACCTCGGACCTCGCGGACAGCAGCCACGTCATAGGTCCGCCAGTCGCGTCCGGCGGCGATGACAGCCTCAGCGGCGGTGCCGGCAACGACGCCATCTTCGGCGGGGCGGGAAACGACACGCTGATCGGCGGCACCGGGGCCGACACGCTCCACGGCGGCCTCGGCGATGACGAGATGTACCTGGCCGAGGGCGACAGCGCCTTTGGCGGCGACGGCGACGACCTCTTCGTGCTGGGCGACCTGGGCGAGGCCGGCTCCGGCACGATCACCATCGTCGGCGGCGAAGGCGGCGAGACCAACGGCGACACGCTGCGCCTGACGCCCGATGTCAGCCGCCACGACATCACCTTCACCGACACCGACGACGATACGGGCGGGCTCTCGGGCAATTTCACCCTGCCCGACGGCACCACGGTAAGCTTCTCGGAAATCGAGAACATCATCTGCTTCACCCCCGGCACCCGCATCCTGACGCCGCAGGGCGAACGCGCCATCGAAACGTTGCGCCCGGGCGATCTGGTCATCACCCGCGACAGCGGCCCCCAGCCGATTCGCTGGATGGGCCACCGCACGGTCGAAGGCCGCGGCAAGTTCGCCCCCATCGCCGTCAATTCGACGGTCATGGACGGCGCGCGCCGCCCGCTCCTGGTCTCGCCGCAGCACCGGCTGATGTTCTCGGGCTACCGCGCCCAGCTTCTCTTTGGCGAAAGCGAGGTTCTCGTGGCCGCGAAGCACCTCGTCGGCCTCGAGCACGACGTGCGCATCGCCGAACGCCGGCTGGTGACCTATTTCCACATGATGCTCGACCGGCACGAAATCGTGTATGCCGAAGGCGCGGCGACCGAGAGCTTTCACGCCGCCGACGTGGGCGTGGGCGCACTCTCGGACGCCTCGCGCGAGGATATGTTCCGCGTCTTCCCGCACCTGCGCGGCGATCTCACCGCCTATGGCGACACCGCCCGCCTATGCCTCAAACCCCACGAGGCACGTCTTCTGGTGGACGGCAGGCAGCGCCTTGCCATGGCCGCGTGAAACTACCTCGCATTGCAGGCAAATTCCATTTTTTAGCCTCATTTACTGCTGAATCCCGTCACCGGCGGACCCTAGCCTGAGCTTCAAATGACCGGCCCCGAAGGGCTGGCGGTTACCCAGGCAGATCGAGCAGACAGAATGAGAAACCGGGCCCCTCACAGCCCCCACCTGCCGGTATCGGTCACGGCGTCGCACCACATGCGGGGTGTCGAAGTGCCATGACCACCTATGTCGTCACCACCGCCAACTGGAACGACCCTGCCTTCTGGGCCGCCATCTCGGAAGCCGGGGGCGGCCACGCGCTCGACATCTCCGGCCTGCCGTCGAATTTCGACATCGACATCGACAAGGCATCGGGCCGGATCATCCTCAGCGATGGCACCACGACCTTTACCGTGGGCGAAGCGGGCTATGGCGGCGCCTCCGACGCCACCCTCGGCGGCGGCACCCTGCTCGACTATTTCGAAACGCTCGACGTCGGGGGCGGCGATCACCGCATCATCGGCGACAGCTCGGCCGAAACCATCACCACCGGCGGCGGCAACGACACGATCCACTATGGCGACGGCGCCGATACCGTCCGCGCGGGCGACGGCGACGATCTCATCGACGACGCGCCGGGCCTCGACTCCTCCGCGACCGGCAGCCTCGTCTTCGCCGAGGGCGGCAACGACACCGCCTATGGCACCGCCGGCGACGATACGCTGCACGGCGGCACCGGAGATGACTACCTGGGCGGCGACGGCGGGGCGGATCACATCTTCGGCGGCGACGGGGCCGACACCATCCTCGGCGGCACCGGCAACGACCGCATCTCGGCGGACGAGGTCACGCCCACCGGCCCAAACCTGATCGTCAACGGGTCTTTCGAAGACACCACCGGCATGACGCCCACGGGCTATGGCTTCCAAAGCACCACCGGCAGCGTGCCGGGATGGACCGATTCCGGCGGCAGCCTTATCGATGTTCACAATGACGGCCGCGGCGGGCTCTCGGCGACCGATGGCACCAACTGGCTCGACATGGAAGGCAACGCAGGCCAGCACCTCGCGATCTCGCAAACCGTCGCGGGCCTTCAGCCGGGCGGGCTCTACCAGCTCAGCTTCGACGCGGGCGATCTGTCCGGCGCCGATGACGGCACGGCGCAGGACAACACGCTCCAGGTTTACTGGAACGGCCAGCTGGTCGACACCATCGACCCGCCCGATGGCGGCTGGCAGACCTACACCTACACTCTCACCGGCGGCGCGGGCGACGGCACCGGCACGCTGGAATTCCGCGGCGGCGGGGCCAGCGATTCCGAAGGCGTGTCGCTCGACGCGGTGGAACTCCACGCCACCACCGCCGCACCGGGCGGCGCCGATTCCGTCCTCGGCGAAGACGGCGACGACACGCTGCTGACAGGCGCGGGCGAAGATACCGTCGCCGGCGGCGCCGGCAACGACCGCATCGACCTGGGCGCAGAGGACGGCGCCACCGACACGCTGGTTTTCTCCGATGGCGACGGCGCCGACACCGTCACCGGCTTCGAAGGGCCCACCGACAACGGCGACGGCACCTTCACCGGCCACGATCAGATCGACCTTTCCGGCGCGACCGACGCCGCGGGCAACCGGCTCAACACCCGCGACATCACCGTGGGCGACGACGGATTCGGCAACGCGCTGCTCGGCTTTCCCAACGGCGACAGCATCACCCTTGTCGGTATCGCCCCGGCCGACCTTTTGGACGAGGACGCGCTGGCGGCCATGGGCATCCCCGCGCCCGACGACATCGTCACCGGCACCGGCGGCGCAGATCTGATCGACGCCGGATATACCGGCGATCCCGAGGGCGACGCCATCGACGCCGCCGACAACGCCACCGGCACCAACGACGATTCGGTTCTGGCGGGGGCAGGCGACGACACGATCAATTCGGGCACGGGCAACGACACGATCGACGGCGGCAGCGGGGCCGATCAGATCGACGCGGGCACGGGCAACGACGAAATCCTCGTCGACCAGGGCGACACCGTGCAGGGCGGCGACGGCGACGACACGTTCCGCCTGACCGATCTCGACACCACCGGCACCGGCAACGCCGCCATCGACATCACCGGCGGAGAAGGCGATGAAACCAAAGGCGACACGCTGATCCTCACCCCGGACGTCAGCCGCGACTCAATCACGTTCTCCAATACCGACGACGCGGCGGGCGGCCTCTCGGGCAGCTTCACCATGGCCGACGGCACGCCCGTCACCTTCTCCGAGATCGAGAACATCATCTGTTTCACCCCCGGCACGATGATCCTCACCAGCCACGGCGACCGTCCCATCGAAACGCTGCAACCCGGCGACCTCGTCGTCACCCGCGACCAGGGCCTGCGCCCGATCCGCTGGATCGGCAAGCGCACCGTAAAGGGCCATGGCCGCTTCGCCCCGATCCGCGTCGGCGCGGCCGCGCTCGACCCCACGCGCAAGGGCCTGCTGGTCTCGCCCCAGCACCGCATACTCTATACCGGCTACCGCGCCGAGCTTCTGTTCGGGGAAAGCGAAGTTCTGGTGCCCGCGACACACCTGGTCGATGGCCGCGAGGTCCTGCGCCAGCCCTGCGACGAGGTCACCTATATTCACCTGATGTTCGACCACCACGAGGTGATCTACGCCGAAGGCTACGCCACCGAGAGCTTTCACGCCGGCGATGTCGGCCTGGGCGCCATCGCAGAGCCCGCCCGCGAAGAGCTGTTCGCGCTTTTCCCCGAATTGCGCACCGCGCCGGGCCACCACCTGGAAACCGCCCGCACCTGCCTCAGGAAACACGAGGCCGCCCTTCTGATCGAAGACACCGGCGGCGCGTTCTACTAGCCCGGGGGTGTCGCCCGGCGCGCCTTCACGCCGTCCCGTTCACGCCAGGCGCAGCGCGGGGCCACGCGCGCCCGCCTGCCATTTGCGGGCGGCCTCGCCCAGCGCCTCGAACAGGCAGCGGCTGACCGGGTCGTTCCCGGCATTCCACTCCGGGTGCCATTGCACCGCCAGCGCAAAGCCCGGCGCTCCGTCGATATAGACCGCCTCGGGCGTGCCGTCAGGCGCGTGGCCGTCGATGATGATCCCCTTGCCGGGCCTGACGATCCCCTGGCCGTGCAGCGTGTTGGTCATCACCTTGTCCGCCCCCATCAGCCGATGGAACACGCCGCCCTCGGAAAACGTGACCTCGTGGCGCAGCGCGAACTTCTCCTCCAGCGTGCCGTCGGGCGGCATCCGGTGATTGTCCCGCCCGGGCAGGTCGCGGATCTCGGGATGCAGCGTGCCGCCCAGCGCCACGTTCACCTCCTGGAAGCCGCGGCAGATGCCAAGGATCGGCTGCCCTTGCGCCACGCAGGCCCGCACCAGCGGCAGGGTCAGCGCATCGCGCTCGCGGTCGAACGCGCCATGCGCCTCGGTCGGCGCCTCGCCATATTCCTCGGGATGGATATTGGGCCGCCCGCCGGTCAGCACGAACCCGTCGCAGATCGCCATCAATTCCTCGACGCTCACCAGCGCCGGATCGCTGGCCACCAGCATCGGGATACAGTCCGACACCTCCGACACCGCTTCCGAGTTCATCCGCCCCACCGCGTGCACGGGGTAGCGGTCGTCGATGGCGTAGCTGTTGCCGATTATGCCGATCACGGGGCGCGTCATGTGTGTCCTTCGTCTGCTGCGGTTGCGACTTTAGGATAATATCACCAACGAATAAGAAAACCTCAACAGGCGCACAAGCGGGACTGCAAATTTGCCGCCCTGTTAACCATTTCCCAAGCCCCGTCGCCTAGTTTCAGGGCGCAGGCGGGGGCACCGCACCCGTCGGGGCGCCACATTGCATCCCGGCGCCCGGGGGCCGGGGGGCGTCCGTCTGCACCCGCCTCCCGTTTCCACGTTGCCTCCCCTTTCGCATCGCCCTACCCTCCGCGCGAACCTTCCCAGACGGAGAGACACGCGATGAAAGACGCCGCCCCCCAGCCGATCTATCTGGCCGACTACACGCCCCCCGCGCATCTGGTCGATCATGTCTCGCTCACCTTCCGTCTCGACCCGGAAAAGACCCGCGTCATCAGCAAGATCGCCTTCCGCCCCAATCCCGACGGGCCCGGCGGCCCCCTGCGCCTCGACGGCGAGGATCTGACCCTGATCGCCGCCCGCATCGACGGCACCGAGGTCACGCCGGAGGTCACATCCCGCGGCCTCACCGTCGCCGCCCCCGACGCCCCCTTCACGTTCGAGGCCGAGGTCGAGATCGCGCCCATAAACAACACCGCCCTCGAAGGCCTCTACATGTCGAACGGCATGTATTGCACCCAGTGCGAGGCCGAGGGCTTTCGCAAGATCACCTATTACCCCGACCGCCCCGATGTGATGGCTACCTTTGACGTCCGCATCGAGGGCGACGAGACAATCAAGCTCTCCAACGGCAACCCCGGCAATACGGGCGACGGCTTTGCCGAATGGCACGATCCCTGGCCCAAACCGGCCTATCTCTTCGCACTGGTGGCCGGTGACCTGATCAACCACCCCGACAGCTTCACCACCAAATCCGGCAAGAAAGTCGAGCTCAACATCTGGGTCCGCCCCGGCGACGAGCACAAATGCGCCTTCGGAATGGAGGCGCTGAAGAAGTCCATGAAATGGGACGAGGACGTCTATGGCCGCGAATACGATCTCGACATCTTCAACATCGTCGCGGTCGACGATTTCAACATGGGCGCGATGGAAAACAAGGGGCTGAACATCTTCAACTCCTCCGCCGTGCTGGCCAGCCCCGAAACCTCGACCGACATGAATTTCGAACGGATCGAGGCGATCATCGCGCATGAATATTTCCACAACTGGACCGGCAACCGCATCACCTGCCGCGACTGGTTCCAGCTCTGCCTCAAGGAGGGTCTGACCGTCTTCCGCGACGCCCAGTTCACCGCCGACATGCGCTCGGAACCCGTCAAGCGCATCGACGACGTCATCACCCTGCGCGCGCGGCAATTCCGCGAGGATAACGGGCCGCTCGCCCACCCCGTCCGCCCCGCCAGCTTTGTCGAGATCAACAATTTCTACACCGCCACCGTCTACGAAAAAGGCGCCGAGCTGATCGGGATGCTGAAAACCCTCGTCGGCGACGACGCCTATTACAAGGCCCTCGACCTCTATTTCACCCGCCACGACGGCGACGCCGCCACGATCGAGGATTGGCTCAAGGTGTTCGAGGACACCACCGGCCGCGACCTCTCCCAGTTCAAGCGCTGGTACGAGGACGCCGGCACCCCGCGCGTCTCGGTCACGGACGATTTCACCGACGGCACCTACACCCTCACCTTCGAACAGCACACACCGCCCACCCCCGGGCAGGACGACAAGCCGCCCCGCGTCATTCCCATCGCCGTCGGCCTGCTGTCGCCCAACGGCGACGAGGTGCAGCCCACCAAGGTGCTCGAAATGACCGAAGAAAAACAAAGCTTTACCTTCGATGGACTGTCGTCGAAACCCGTCCCGTCCATCCTCCGCGGCTTCTCCGCGCCGGTGATCGTCGAACGCGAGACCACCAACGACGAACGCGCCTTCCTGCTCGCCCACGACACCGACCCCTTCAACAAGTGGGAGGCGGGCCGCGATCTTGCCCGCGACGCCCTTGTCGCAATGATCCGCGACGGCGCCGCGCCCGACGAGGCCTATATCGACGCCGTGCACACAGTGGCCCGCGACGACAGCCTCGACCCGGCCTTCCGCGCCCTCGCCCTCGGCCTGCCCAGCCAGGACGACCTCGCCCAGACCCTGTTCGACACCGGCACCACCCCCGATCCGCAGGCCATCTGGGACGCCATCGAGACCCTGCGCCACGCCCGCGCCGAGCGGATGCAGGACACCGCCACGCGGCTTTATGCCCAGTTCCAGGTGTCCGAGCCCTACCGGCCCGACGCCGCACAATCCGGCGCCCGGTCGCTCGCCAACGCCGCCCTCAGCCTGATCAATCGCCTCGACGGCGGCGCGCAGGCGCAAAAACAGTTCGACGGCGCCGACAACATGACGCAACAGCTTGCCGCCTTCTCCTGCCTGCTTCAGGCCGGCAAGGGCGCGGCGGCCACACAGTCCTTCTACAACCAGTGGCAGAACGACCGCCTGGTGATCGACAAGTGGTTCATGATGCAGGTCGTCCACGCCGCCCCCGAGGATGCGGCGGCCACGGCGGCCCGCCTCACCGAACATCCTGATTTCACGATGAAAAACCCCAACCGCTTCCGCGCCACCCTGGGTGCGCTGACGATGAACGCGGCGGGCTTTCACCACGCCTCCGGCGCGGGCTACGACCTTCTGGCGGACTGGCTGATCCGGCTCGACCCCCTCAACCCGCAAACCACCGCGCGGATGTGCTCGGCCTTCGAGACCTGGCGGCGCTACGACGACACGCGCCAGGGCCTCATCACCGCCCAGCTCGACCGCATCCTCGCCACGCCCGACCTCAGCCCCGACACGACCGAAATGGTGACCCGCATCCGGGGCAGCTGACCGGCGCGGGGCGCTCGACGAGATCCGCCGCGCCTTCCACATCAAATGATCAGGACTATTCGCTGACCGGAATCGGCTGCGGCTCGGGCGCGGCATCCGCCGCCGCCGGCACCTCCTGCGCCTCGGGCGTCTCCGCCGCCGGCGCGCGTCCCACCACATCGGGCAGGTCCTGCACCGCGGGTTCGGTCCCGATCGCCTCGGGCTCGGGCGCGGGCAGCGTCCGAACCACTACCAGGTCGTCGGGCCGCAGACGCGGGCGCACGGTGCTCATCGGCTTGCAATAGGTTTGCCGCCGCGTCCACGCCATCATGTCGCGCCGCTTGCTGCCGCTGTGCAGCGGCCCCCAATCAGCCGCCACGCCGCGCATCCCACGCGACACCACGCCGTCCCGCGTCACCGTCTTGGCCATGATCCGGATCGCGCAGCTCAGGTTCGTCGGACCGTGCTTCAGCTCCCCCCCGCTCCGGCCGCGACACCCGTAAAGCCTTGCCGTTGCCGGCAGAATCTGCGTCAGCCCGTACCACCGCCCGCCGCCGCCCACGGCGCGGGACCGATAGGTGCTCTCGTGCTTGACCAGCGCCGACAGGAACCCCACCCAGAAGGCCCGCCGCTGCGCCGGGCTGGCATCGGGATAGGCCGGGCACCACTCCTCGATGTCGCGCGGCACCATGTCGGTCAGGGGCTTGCCGTGATCCTTCAGCGCCGCCAGCGCCGCGCGGGTCCACAGGCGCGACCCGCCCACATGTTCCCACCGCGTGCGCGGCACATTGCCGTCGCGCGCGGGCGGCGACACCCGTGTCACCACTCCGTCCCTCAGCACCACGCCGTCCTCCTCGGCCGCGGCAAGTGACTGAAAGCACAGGCATATCACAAGGGCAGCGAACCTGAGCATCGGCGCAGTCTGCCCGGAACCCCGCGCCAAGGCAAGACTGTTGAGACCATGGGCAATTTCCCTCTTGTCTCCGCGTCACCGCCGCTTTTTGGCCGGATTGCCCTGTCACAAAGAACCCGACATTACGAGCAGGCCGAAGGTATGGCACGACAGTCCCGACATGACGGCGCGCAAGGCGACGCGCCCCTCCCCCCGTCCACCAAGCCGCCCCGCGGCCTGCGCAAGTGGTTCGCCGCGCGCAGCGCGCCCGCCCGCCCGGGCCCGGCGCCGCGCCGCTCGACCGAGGATATCGATTCGCTGGCCAAGCGCATCATCGTGCCCTCGCTGCCCGTCTCGGACGAGGAAATGGCCCGCGCCACCCACCAGGACCGCGGCCAGAAACTCGCCCGGCAGGAAGCGTGGCAGGCCCTGTCGGACAAGATCCAGTACGCCGATCACACGCGTCTGGCCACGCCCGGCGGCGAAACCGCCTCGCTTCTGCTGGCCCAGGGCGCGCGCGGCGATATCGTCGCCGCCGCCGAGGATTCGCTGCATGACGGCCAGCCCCCGGCGCCAGAGGCCATCGAGGCGCTGGAAGAAGTGCTCGACGAGATGCCGGGCGACTACCCCACGGCCCTCGTCGTGGCGCTGGCGCATATCGATATCGCCTGGGCCTGGCGCAACATCGCCGCCCGCGACGATCCCGCCACCGCGGCCCGCGCCATTGCCGGCCATATCGCCAGCGCCGACGCCATCCTGGAGCCCTATGACGGCCCCGCCATCGACGCGCCCTCGATCGCCGCCGCCCGCTGCGCCCTGATCGCCGCCTGTGACAAGCGCGGCCGCCGCGTGGCCGAGGAATACGAGGCGCTGATCGCGCTCGACCCCGACGGCCACCGCCATATCCGCGCGCTTGGCCGCCACATCCTGCCGCCCTATGCCGGTGGCGTGAAGGCGCTCGAGGTCGCCGCCCGCCGCGTCACCGCCCGCACCCAGGACACCTGGGGTGCCGGGGCCTACACCTGGGCCTATCTCGACGCCCTGGCGCTGGAGCCGCGCGCGCTCGACCTGCTCGAACCGGGCTTCTTCGTCGAGGGGCTGCGCGACATCCTCGCCCGCAAGGACGACCAGCACGTGATCAACCTTCTGGCCGCCTTCTGCGCCATCGCCATGGCCCCCGGCGCGGGCGACCGGGTGCTCTCGCCCCATGCCGACCGCACGCGGGCCGAGATCCACGACTGCGTCGACTGGATTCTCGAACATCACCTGCAGGAACTGCACCCCCTGATCTGGTCCCAGACCCTGCTGATGCCGGGCCACGCGCCGCTTCTGCCATCGCGCCGCGCGCTCATCGCCAAGGGCCGCCAGACCGCCCTGCGCATCATCGCCGCCCGCTTCGCCGGCCATATCGCCGACGGCTCCTCGCTCGCCTTCTCGCGCCAGGGCATGTACCGCCTGCCCGCGCTCTGAGCCACAAAGCGCTCGCGCGGAACAGGGGCAAAGCCCGCCGCGCGTTGCCAGAAAATAACGTCCGCTTCGTCCGCATTTCGGCCATTCATCTTTATCGCAGCGAATGTCCGGTGCGAGCCCTTTGCGGATAAGTGTGATCTATATTCCCGAGCGCCATCGACGGGCCGCGGCGCGGCGATCCGACGGTAGTTCGGCAGCACTTTATCCAGGCCAAATCCGAAACAGGATGGAGCGAAGCACCGAACTTCACCCAATCGCCGGGCCGTGGGGGCGGCCCGGCGATGGCGCGGGGCCTGCGGCCTGTTTCCGCGCCGGGCTGTAGATCAAACGTCTTATATGTCCGGTTCGAGTCCGAGAGAGACACTGGTATCGAGCATCCAGCCGGTTAACAGCCGCGCAGCGGCCCGGCCATCGTCAGCCCCTCCCTTGGGCTGGCGATTTGGCGAGGCTGGGCGCCACGCTCCTTCCGAGGATGTATCTGTCAGGCATAAAGTGCTTTTTAACTGCCGTCGGATCGCCACCCCAGGGGCTGACGCTCGCCTCCGTCGTAAACGGCAGCAAGGTCCCGCACAGCGGACCTTGGAGGGTCTCAGAGCCTCGCAGGTGCGGCGAAAGGCGGCTGCGAGCCCATCTGACATCTTTCCGCGTTGCAGCATCGACGCCGTTCAAAGTAGAAAATTGTTATGAAGATATTTGAGTGCGACCCAGATCACCCGGACGCTAAATGCGTTCTTTCACGCCTTTCAGAAACTCTTCTGGAAGCTGTTGGTGATACTGGCCAGTCATCTTTCGATGCCGATGATGTTAGACAAACGCGCTCGGCCTTTTTTGTTGGATACGACGATGACATTCCCATCGCATGTGGTGCCCTCAGGCCGATTTCTGAGGGAATTGTGGAACTTAAGAGGATGTACGCTGAAAAGGGCTTGGGCTCGCTCTTGTTGAGTGCTCTTGAGGAACATGCCACCAGCCTAGGTTACTCGAGGGTTTGGTTGTCCACTCGGGTCGCAAATCATAAGGCAGTGCACTTCTACAAGAAACACAACTACAAGCAGCTTGCAAATTACGGAAAATACGCTGGCCGGAACAATTCAATCTGCTTTGAAAAAATCTTGAGCTAGCGATAATCGAATGGCCGTTTCGCTCGCATTTCGGCCATTCATCTTTACCGCAGCGAATGTCCGGTACGAGCCCGTGAGAGACACTGGTATCGACCATCCAGCCGGTTAACAGCCGCGCAGCGGCCCGGCCATCGTCAGCCCCTCCCTTGGGCTGGCGATTTGGCGAGGCTGGGCGCCACGCTCCTTCCGAGGATGTATCTGGCAGGCATAAAGTGCTTCAGAATTGCCGTTGGATCGCCACCCCAGGGGCTGACGCTCGCCTCCGTCACGCGTCCCCATCCCCGTCTCCCACAACCACATGATCGTCGGGGATATTCGGCTGCGGATAATCCGCCGTCGTCCCGCGCCGCGCAAAGACCGAGCCATGCACCCGCGCGCCATCGGGAATATGCCGGTACTCGCAGAGCGGCAGGTAGAACCCCAGGAACGTCCCGCGCCGGCTCAGGCTGTAGCGCGTCTTGTAGAACGGCAGGAACTCGACCACCTTCCACCCCCACGTCATCGACTCGTTGGGCCGCGCCAGCGGATCGGGCGCCACATAGCGCCCGTCCGCATCCTCGCCCAGCACCAGCCGCCGCACCGTCGGTTCCTTGAACTTCACCCCCAGCGGGCGCAGCTCGTCGATCATCCATTTCAGCGGAAACTTCGCCAGCTGGCTGCGCTTTTCGGGATAGCCGCCGCCCACGTCGCCATGCACGCCCGAGAACCACACCTCGTCCACGTCCTGCGGCGCGATCCTGCTCTCGTCGCGGGGCCGGAATGCGCCGCCCCAGTATTCGCCGCCCCCGGGCCAGGGCGTCGGCAAATACATCGTGCGCCGCTCGTCGATCGCCAGCGCGTGGCGCACCGATTGCACCGACGGGTTCTCGCTGACATGCGCATGGTTGCGGATCCGCGGCAGGCGCGCGCTCCACTCGATCACCGACCCCACCGTGTCAAAGAGACCCAGCGCCCGGATCGCCGGCCGCCTTGGCCGCAGCATCCGCTCGAACAGCCGCACCTCGGCAAAGGGGTTGCGCTCGGGCTCGCGCGCATCGGTCACGTCCCGGCCCGTTGCCTGCCCGATATTCTTGTAGGCCCGGTAGGCATAGTTCAGCAGGTTCAAATTGCGCGCCTCGATCAGCCCCAGCGCATGGATGAACCCCGCCAGGACCCGCGCGGTATAGGCCCCCCGGCTGAACCCGATGATATAGATGCGGTCGGGCTCCTCGTCGGCCACGTTCTCGCGCGTGCCGTCATCGTAATGCTCCACCAGGAAGCGGTACGCCTCCTTCACGTTGGCATCCAGCCCCCAGCCGGTGATCAGCCCCCAGATCTCCACCGCCCTGCGCCAGAACGACAGCCAGGCATTCTCGGCCCCGAAGGTCCCCACCCCGGGATCGTAGAACACCAACTGGTGCTCGTCCTTCTTCAGACAGCCGTAAAGCCGCAGGATATTGGTCCGGTTGCGGGCAATCTCGTTCGACGTCCCGTCGCACAGCAGGATGATGTTCTTGGGCATGGCAAAGGCCTTTCTCGAAATGACGTGTCGCCGGAAAACCCGGCACAACCATAAAGCAATGCCATCATCCTACCCCTCAACCCCTCCGGTTGCCAAGCGCGCCGCCCCCGGCCGGCCCGTCACTGCGTCCCACGCAGCCGCCCGGCGGCGGCCCGGGCGCGGACCTCCGATGGCGTCGTCCCGGTCCAGCGGCGAAAGGCGCGGCTGAAATGCGCCGCGTCGCTGTAGCCCAGCCGCTGCGCGATATCGGTCAGCGGCACGCCCCCCGCCCGCACCATCTCCAGGGCGCGATCCCGCAACATCCCGTCCAGCACGTCGCGGAACAACACCCCCTCGCGGTCCAGGACGCGCTGCAGCGACCGCCGGCTCATGCCCAGCTTGCCCGCCGCCCAGTCGATGCGCGGCTGCCCCTCCAAGAGCGCGATCGCCGCCAACGCCGCCACCTCGCCGGCCGGCCCCCGCGCCAGCGGCAGCTCCGGCCCCCCGCCGCCCTCGGCCCTGCCGGCTTGCGGACCGGGCGCCGCCAGCAGCGACAGGTCGAACTCCACCGCCGAGACCCGCGCGCCATGCCGCACCGGCGCACCGAAGACCCGTTCCAGCGCCGCCGCCTCCGCCCGTCCGGCGCAGGTCGCGTGCACCAGCGCCGGCCGCCAGCCCGGCCCGGCATAAAAGCGCACCGCGTCGATCAGATAGCTCACGCCCAGCAACTCGTTCTGGAACCGCCCGTCCCCGCCCGGATCGAGAAACCCGATCGACCAGCAGGCCCGATCCCCGCGCATCCGCAATGTCAGGTCGGTCGCCGTCTGCAGGTATCGGTTGAGGCATCGGTTCGCCCGGTCGATCGACCCCGCCAGGGTCGGCGCTTCCCCGATCCACCGGCCGAAGTCGCTCAGCTTCGCGGCTTTCACCTCGCGCCCCAAAGTCGCGCCGAAAAACGCATCGCCGGTTTCACGCCCCGCAGCGCTCAGCACCCGGAATTGTTCCTGCAGGGGCAGCGCCATCTCGGGATTGTCCAGCAGCGCCAGCGGCAGGTCGACGCTGCGAAAGACCCGTTCGATCGAACCGCCCCGCCCCTCGACGACCTCGGCGATCGGCCCCAGCGCACTTGCCCGTGTATAGCCCCGCATCCGCCGCGCCTCCCCGCGCCGCGCCGGGGCCACCGCGCGCCCGGCTCGCTCAGCAAACAGCCCCTGGCACCGATTGGCAAGCGTCGCCGCCCCGCGCCATGATATCCTGCCGGCATTTCCACCGGAGGACAGAATGACCGACACCAACCTCAGCCGGCCCCCGGCCCCACCGGCGCCCGCCGCCGGCCTACTCGACCAGTCCAATGTCACCTGGAACGCGCTCGAAGGGTTCGACCACGTCTGGTATCACATCCTGAAAGTGGACCCGGACGCGAAAACCGTCGACCTGCTCCTCAAATTCGCGGCGAACCAGCGTATCCTGCTGCACCGCCACCACGCCGATTACAGCACCCTCATCCTGCAGGGAGAGCTGCGCCTCTACGACGCCTCCGGCACCCTGACCGAGATCCGCCCCACCCTCAGCTTCGTCGAGAAACCGGCAGGCGGTCCCCCGCACAGCGAGGGCGGCGGCGACATCGACTGCATCGCCTGGTTCAGCAATCGCGGCACCGACGGCATGATCTACGAAATCCTCGGCCCCGACCATGAAACCGTCGCCACCCTCGGCCTGCCCGATTTCCACGCCCTCTGGCTAGCCCAGGTGCCGCCCGTGCAGCCCTCGCATCCCGGCTAGATCCGCCGGCGTCACCGAGCCCGTCCCGCTGCGGGCCTCGGTGCAGACGCCCTTGCCCGCGCGCCCGCTCTGGCCTAGAACCGCGCTGATACCTTGAACGGAGCGCGCAACCCATGCTGGACCTGACCTATGAGACCCCGAAACCCAAGGTGATCGCCGGGGCGAAACAGGACTGGGAACTCGTCATCGGGATGGAGGTCCACGCGCAGGTGGCCTCGAACGCCAAGCTCTTTTCCGGCGCCTCCACCCGCTTCGGCGCCGAGCCCAATTCCAACGTCGCCTTCGTCGACGCCGCCATGCCCGGCATGCTGCCCGTGATCAACGAATTCTGCGTCGAACAGGCGGTGCGCACCGGCCTCGGCCTCAAGGCGCAGATCAACCTCAAATCCGCCTTCGACCGCAAGAACTACTTCTACCCCGACCTGCCGCAGGGCTACCAGATCTCGCAGCTTTACGAGCCGCTGGTGGGCGAAGGCGAAATCCTCGTGGACATGGAGCCGGGCATCGCCCGTCTCGTGCGGATCGAGCGCATCCACATGGAACAGGACGCGGGCAAGTCCATTCACGACATGGACCCCGCCATGTCCTTCGTCGACCTCAACCGCACCGGCGTCTGCCTGATGGAAATCGTCAGCCGCCCGGATATCCGCGGCCCCGAAGAGGCCGCCGCCTACGTGGGCAAGCTGCGCCAGATCCTGCGCTACCTGGGCACCTGCGACGGCAACATGCAGAACGGCAACTTGAGGGCGGACGTCAACGTCTCCATCTGCCAGCCCGGCGCCTACGAGAAATACCGCGAGACCGGCGATTTCTCGCATCTCGGCACCCGGTGCGAGATCAAGAACATGAACTCCATGCGCTTCATCCAGATGGCCATCGACTATGAGGCCCGCCGCCAGATCGCCATCGTCGAGGGCGGCGGCAAGGTCGATCAGGAAACCCGGCTCTACGACCCGGACAAGAACGAAACCCGCTCCATGCGCTCCAAGGAAGAGGCGCATGATTACCGCTACTTCCCCGACCCGGACCTCCTCCCGCTGGAGATCGAACAGGGCTGGGTGGACGACATCGCCGCCTCCCTGCCCGAACTCCCGGACGAGAAGAAGGCCCGCTTCGTCAAGGATTTCGGCCTTAGCGAATACGACGCCAACGTCCTCACCGCCGAGCACGAGAACGCCGCCTTCTTCGAGGAAGCCGCCGCGGGCCGCGACGGCAAGCTGACCGCCAACTGGGTCATCAACGAGCTTTTCGGCCGCCTGAAAAAGGACGACCACGACATCACCGACAGCCCCGTGTCACCTGCACAACTGGGCGGTATCGTCGATCTCATCGCCTCCGACGCCATCTCCGGCAAGATCGCCAAGGACCTCTTCGAGATCGTCTATACCGAGGGCGGCGACCCCGCGCAGATTGTCGAAGAACGCGGCATGAAACAGGTGACGGATACAGGCGCCATCGAGACGGCCGTGGACCAGATCATCGCCGACAACCCCGCCCAGGTGGAAAAGGCCAAGGTCAATCCCAAGCTCGCCGGCTGGTTCGTCGGCCAGGTGATGAAGGCCACGGGCGGCAAGGCCAACCCCAAGGCCGTCAACCAGATCGTCGCCCAAAAACTCGGGCTGTAAGCGGCCAGAATTTTCGTACGAAAATTCTCAAGCCCAGAAAATTCGCACGAATTTTCTGGGCGCACCCTTCACATCACTCCGCGATGAACTGCTGCGGCTGCTGGCCCTGCTGCATCTGCCCCGCCGGCACGGTCTGGAACCCCGCCGCCTTCCAGGCCTCGATCCCGCCGCGATACCAAAGCACGTTGGTGTACCCGAGGTTGATCGCCCTGAGCGACGCGTTGTAGGACATCCAGCATTCCACCGACAAACAGTAGAACACCAGCGGCGTGTCGGTCTTGCCCTGCGTCAGCTGGGTCAGGAACTGGCCCATCTGCTGTTGGGTCTGGTCCTGGAAACTGCCCGCCTGGGCGGCCCCCACGGCGTTGATCGCCCCCGGCAGCGTTTCGTTGCTGCCCAGCACGTCGAAAAGCGCAAATGTCATCTGCCGCTGCACCATCTCCGTCAGCCCCTTGGTGGTGATCAGCTGACCGCCGGGGATGGAATTGGGCGTGGGCCCGTGCATCGCCCCGCTGTGCAGCTGGTTCGTCGCCGGCACGCCCATGTCGCGCCGCTCCTGCTCGGCCAGCGCGTCCAGCTGCGGGTTCCCGGTCGGCTGGGTGGTCGGAGTATTGGTGGGCTGCGTCTCCGGCAAGGTGGGCGGCTGGTCGGGCGGGGTCTGCGTCGCCTGCCAAAGCCCCTGCAGCGCTGGCACGTTGCCGGCGGGCGTCCAGTCGGCCATGCCACCCGCCCAGACCAGCGTGGTTTGCTGCAACGCGCCGCTCTGCACCTTGGCGGCCAGCTGGTCCATCGAATAGGGTCCGCCCTGCTGGCCGTTTTCCACCATGTAGAACGGTTCCGACTGCGCCGCCGCCGCCAGCGGCAGCACCGTCAGCATCAGTCCCGTCGCAATCCTCATTGCCAGTCGTCTCATGAACATGTTCCTCTCACGTAAAAATCCAAGCACATCTAGATCTTGCGCCGCGACACCGTGCCTTGCGCGTCGCGGATGGTATTGTCGTCGATCACCTCGAACTCCGCCGGCGGCACCTCGGTCCGCTCGACCCGGTCGGCCCCGGCCGGATCGTCGCTCGGCAGGGTCATGACCAGCGGCGCGGCAAAGACGATCTCGAAGCGGTCCGGCGCCTTGCGCGTCACGGTATAGCCGCCCTCCGACGCAAGCTGCATGGCCCACGCCGCGCCGGCCGCGTCGGTCAGGTCGACCTGCCCGGTGAAACTGTAGGTGCCATCGGCGCGAAAGACCGTCTCGCCGGTGGCCACGCCCCGGCCCAGGCCCGGCACGTCGGTCGTGACCGGCTCCGACGTCCAGGTGCCCTGCACGAACCGATCGAAATCGCGCTCCTTCGGAATCGACGGCAGGGCGGGGTCGAACAGCGCGCCCACATCCGGCACCTCCGCCGCCGGCTGCCACGCCGCCATGCCGGTCGTCCAGACCGGCGTGTCGCGCCTGAGCCGCCCCATCAACATCCGGGTGCGCAGCTCGTCGATGAAATACGGGCCCGCCTCCCGGCCCGCATGCGCCATGTAATATTCCGTCCGCTCCGCTTGCGCGCGGGCCGCCTCCGGCCCGGCCAGACCGGCAAGACCCGGAATGAGGAAAGCGATCAACAGGCGCAAGACGGTCCCCCCGGCGGTTTTCGCGCGGCCCCGGCGCCGCGCTGCATCAGACCGACTATCGCGCCCCGGCGCAGCCGCGTCCTCACCCAATTGGGTGAAGCCGCCAGACCGCCTTTTCGGGTTTACTGTCCGTCAACCACCAGCGGCCCGCCGCACAGACCTATCAGGGGGAGGCCTCCGTGCCACGTTCTCGTCTTCGATACCTTACCGGCGTGCTTGCCTGCGCCCTCGTTCTTGCCCTGCCGCTGCCCGGCCACGCGCAATCGGGCCTCGATCCGCATCTGGGTCCGCTCTCACGTGTGGTCGAGACCGGGCAGGACGGCCCCTGGACCGTCGGCACCGAGGGCGGCTGGGCCACGTTCCGCAACACCAGCGATCCCGGCGACGTGCGCTATTACTGGACGGACCTGGCAGACATGGCCGACACCGATTTCTCGGTCGCCGTGACGCTCTTTGCCCAGTCGGACGAGCCGGCGCCGATGCATGCCGGCATGATCTTCAATTACGAGGCCGCCGACAGTTACTTCGCCGTCAGCATCGCCAGCGACGGAACCCCTTACGTGATCGTGCGCAACGCCGACGGCTTCAATCCGCAGCCGCTCGACACCACCTCCGCGCGGCTCGACGGCAGCGACATCCTCAGGCTCGCGGTCGAAGGCACCAATGTCCACGCGACGCTGAACGGCGACACGCTGATCAACGCCAGCTTCGGCGGCCCGGTGTCGCGCCGCACCGGGGTCATCACCTATGGCACCGGCGTCGCGGGCTTTACCGGCCTCACGGTCGAGCCGATCCGGACCACCAGCCCCCTTCCGACACCGGGCGGCGACAACACCCTGCCCACGCCCGGCGGCGACGACGATGGCCCGCGGACCCCGCCTGCAAATGACGGCGGCGACGGCCCGCCACCCATTCCCAACACTGGCGGTGACGGTCCTCCTCCCGTCCCCAATACCGGCGGCGACGGCCCTCCGCCCATCCCCAATACCGGCGGCGACGGCCCTCCGCCCATCCCCAACACTGGCGGTGACGGTCCTCCTCCCGTCCCCAACACCGGCGGCGACGGTCCGCCGCCCATCCCCAATACCGGCGGTGACGGCCCGCCGCCCATTCCCAACACCGGCGGTGACGGCCCACCACCCATCCCCGATCAGCAGGAAGGCGGACAGCAGACACCGGGCACGTCCCCGGTTGCCGGCCTCACCGCGGACCAGGCCCAGCGCCGCATGGGCGTCGCCCTCGGCATCTTCCTGCACGAGATGGCGCACGCCGTGATCGGCGAAACCGACCTGCCGGCCACCGGCCCCGAGGAAGACACGGCCGACAGTTTCTCGGCTTTCGCGATGGCCAGCGTGATGGAAGGCGCCACACCCCAGACCGCCGAGTACATCACCGGCATCATCAGCAGCTCGACGCTGTTGTGGTACTACTCCGCCAAGGCGCTCGAGCAGCACCAGGTCACCCACGACTGGCAGGACGAGCACGCGCCCGACATCAAGCGCTTCCGCAACTCCTTCTGCATCATCTACGGCTCCGGGCCGCAGGTCTTCGACCCGCTCGCCAACACGGTCGACTTCACGGACCGCTCCCGCCAGCGCTGCGCCCAGGAATACCAGGCCAAGTTCGAAGCCTGGGAAGAACTGCTGGCCCTGCGCGGCCGCAACCTCGGCCCCGACCTGCCCGGCCGCTTCCCCGCCAACCAACCCGGCGGCAAGATCAACCTCGTCTTCCAGCCGACGCAGACGGAATACGGCCGCACCACCGAGGCGCTGATGAAATTCAACGATCTGATCCCGACGCTGTTGCGGGTCTTCGAGGAGTATTTCGTCTGGCCCCGCGACCTGACCGTCACCTTCCGCGAATGCGAGGAAATCAACGCCTGGTACAACCCGAACGACAGTTCGGTCACGATGTGCTATTCTGCGATCGAATTCTACGAGACGTTCCTGGCAAGGGGTCTCGCCTCGGGCAACTGAACGGAGAGCGGTGCCGCTCCGTGGGGGAGGACAGGCGCGTTGCGCCTAACGCCGGCGCCGCAATCCCATGCCGCGTCCCGCCGTCTCGGGGCGCGGCAGCTTCCCGTGTTGCTCGGCCACCTGCCGCAGGCGCGCCAGGATCGCCTCGGGCATCGGCGCCACCTTCGGTCCCGACTGGTCCACATGCAACGCGATCCCCTCGCCCGTCGCCACCACGGTGCCATCCTCGCGGATCAGCTCCTGGTAGCTGTGAAACCGCTTCTCGTCATGGTCGAGGATGCGGAACGCAGCCTGCACCCGGTCGCCCAGCTTCAGCTCGCGCAGGTAGCGCACGTGAAACTCCGCCGTGTAGGTGGTGCAGCCGCTGGCGTCGCGATACTCCGGTCCGAAGCCGATCTCGGCATAGGCCTCGTCGGCGGCGCGGTCGAACAGGACCGTGTAATAGCCCATGTTCATATGCTGGTTATAGTCGATCCAGTCCGCCTCGACGGCGTGGAAACTCGACATCAGGGGGGCTGGCTTGCTCATGGGCCCCGCAATAGCATGGGACGGCGGCGCATGACCACGCTTTACGCGCCCACCAGACCAATTTATACCAGTTACACCGAAATTGGTCTGGTCCGATGAGCACAGAAACCCAAGACACCGCCCCCGAACTGCGCCTCGCCCACCCCGTGGGCGCGACCGTGCAGATCGTCGTCGACACGCTTTTCGCGCGGATCAAGTCCGAGGAATATCCCCGCGACACCCGCCTGCCGTCCGAACGCACGCTGGCCGCCGAACTGGGCGTCGCCCGCAACACCGTGCGCGAGGCGCTCGACGTGCTCGAAGGCCAGGAGGTCATCCGCCGCCGCCCCGGCGCCGGCAGCTTCGTCACCTACCGCTCCACGCCCCAGGCCGCCCCCTCGCCCGATTCCGTCGCCGGCGAGACCAGCCCCCTCGACCACCTCGTCGTGCGCGGCATCCTGGAACCCGAGATCGTCCGGCTGGCGGTGGTGAACATGACCCCGCGCATGCTGACCGCGCTGTCGGAAACCCTGTCGCGGATCGAAACCGTCACCACCGATATCGACGCCTTCATCGCGCTCGAGGAACAGCTCTACCTGCAGATCGCCGAAGGCACCGGCAACGCGCTTCTGGCCTCGTGCTACCGGCTGGCCATCGACACCTACCGCGAAAGCTATCGCACCCGCCTGCGCCGCCGCGCGCTCACGCCACGCCGGATGCAGGACTACCAGAAACGCTACAACACGCTCTACAACGCCATCGCCTCGCGCGACGTCGGCCAGGCGGTGGAGTTCATCAAGCTGCATCTGGTCGAGGAACAGAAACTGCTTCTTCAGGATGATTAATGTGCCTTAACTCCGGTTAACGCCCGCCAAGACTTTTCGGAAAAGTCTTGGCAAAAGCCTTCAAAAGGCTTTTGCACCGCACGCCCCGTTCACTTGCCAAATCAGCAAAAAACGCACCGTCGGAATACCACCTGGATACCGACGCAATACCGACACGCCGATTCGGCCCGATTCGCTCTCGTTTACCCTTCGGTCGCGTCCTCGCCCTGCACCACGCGCGCCCCCAGCGCCAGCACCCGCTCATAGGACAGCCGCTGCTGCCACATCTGCCCCAGGTCCTGCATCTCCGCCCGCAACAGATCCTCGTGCCGCCGCAACCATCCCGGCACCGACCCGAACGCCACGACCCTGGCCCGCCCCTCCTCGATGCGCACCACCGGCCAATCGCCCACCAGCGCGTTGTCGATCCCGAACATCTCCGTGCCCCACCACTCGGCGGGACCGAAGGCATGCGTGACCTCGCCCAACTGCTTCATCGCCGCCAGCACGCTGGCCGGCGCCACGCTGTCGGCCTTTTCCACCGCGGCGTGCCAGATATCCAGGATCGCCGCGTATTCCCAGCTCACGGCCGTCCAGCTGTCGGGATAGGCGGCGTTGTATTCCTCGTAGAACGCATGCGGCCGGTTGAAGAAGAACGCCTTCTCGCTCAGCGCCGGATCGTCGAAATCGGGGAACTGGAACACCACGCCTTCCATGAAATCCCTGCCCAGCCGCTCCACCAGGTGACCGTAGTGATCGCAGGTGCAGGACAGGATTTGTCCTTTGAATCCCTTGGCATGGGCGTATTCCGTCATCGCGTGCACCATCGGCGTATAGCTCGTGCACCAGCACAGGATATCGGGGTTCGCGGCCAGCATCGGCCCCACCACGTTCTCCGCCGGCGCGCCTTCCGCGGGGTACTGCACCTCGTGCACGATCTCGCCCCCCGCCGCCTTGAACGCCGCACGGTACGTGGCCAGTGACGGCAGGCCCATCCCGTCCTGCTGAGCGCAAAGCGCCACGGTCTTCAGTTCCGGATGCCGCTGCGTCAGCCACTCGACTCCGGTCACCACGTAAACCGGATGCACCTCCGACGGCGCAATGAGGTAAGGCGCGTCCGGCGACAGGTCCGAGGGCAGCAGGGTCGAGGTCAGGATGCGCTTGTCCATCAAGTCCTGCCCCACCGCCCGATAGGCGTCGCCGCCCAGCATCATCATCAGCTTGATGTCATGCTCGCGCATGAGCGCCTGCGCCCCCTCGCGCGCCGCGTCAACACTTTCTCCACTGTCGCAGGCATGAATACGGATCGGATAGCGCCGCCCCCCGATCAGCACCCCGCCCGCGTTGTTCAGCCACCGCTCCCAGATGCGGCAGCCCTGCAATCCGGGCAGCCCCCAGCTTTCCGCCTGCCCCGACAAGGGCGCCAGGAAACCGATATCCACCGTCCGCGCCATGCCCACCGACAGGCGCGGCATCACCCCCGAAAGGGCCAATCTCTGAGCAAAACTTGATGTTTCCGCGGCCACCGCACGCTCCCTTAAGGAATCCTTGACAGACTGGTCCAGTCTTTGGCTTAGTAAAAGGAACCAAAAGAACCAAAGTCAATAATTGGTCCACACCAATCTAGGGAGATACGTTAAAATGGCCAAGAAAAGAGTTGCCGTCATCGGCGCGGGACCGTCCGGGCTGGCGCAATTGCGCGCCTTCCAATCCGCCGCCGACAAGGGCGCCGAGATCCCCGACATCGTCTGCTACGAAAAGCAGAGCGACTGGGGCGGTCTCTGGAACTACACCTGGCGCACCGGCGTCGGCGCGGATGGCGAGCCCTGCCACGGCTCGATGTACCGCTACCTGTGGTCCAACGGCCCCAAGGAGGGGCTCGAATTCGCCGATTACACGTTCGACGAACATTTCGGCAAGGAAATCGCCAGCTACCCGCCCCGCGCCGTGCTTTTCGACTATATCGAGGGCCGGGTGAAAAAGGCCGGCGTGCGCGACTGGATCCGTTTCAACAACGTGGTCCGCGACGTGCGCTACGACGACAAGACCGAGAAATTCACCGTGACCGCCCGCGATTCCAAGGCCGACAAGGAAACGACGGAAGAGTTCGACCACGTCATCGTCGCCACCGGCCACTTCTCCACGCCCAACGTGCCCCACTACCCGGGCTTCGACACGTTCAACGGCCGCATCCTGCACGCCCACGATTTCCGCGACGCGCGCGAGTTCGAGGGCAAGGACATCCTGCTGATGGGCGCGTCCTACTCGGCCGAGGATATCGGTTCGCAATGCTGGAAATACGGCGCCAACTCGATCACCACCTGCTATCGCTCCGGCCCCATGGGCTATGACTGGCCCGACAACTGGGACGAGGTTCCGGCGCTGGAGAAGGTCGAAGGCAAGACCGCCCATTTCTCCGACGGCCACACCCGCGAGGTCGACGCGATCATCCTGTGCACCGGCTACAAGCACCACTTCCCCTTCCTGCCCGACGACCTGCGCCTGAAAACCGCGAACCGCCTGGCGGCGGACGACCTCTACAAGGGCGTCGTCTGGATCGAAAATCCCAGGATGTTCTACCTCGGGATGCAGGACCAGTGGTTCACCTTCAACATGTTCGACGCCCAGGCCTGGTGGGTCCGCGACTGCATCCTGGGCCGCATCGCCCTGCCGGACAAAGCCACGATGGAGGCCGACTGGAAAAAGCGCCAGGCCGACGAGGACGCGCTCGAGGACGATTACGCCTGCATCCGCTACCAGGGCGATTACACCGAGGAACTGATGGCCGAAACCGACTATCCCGGCTTCGACGTCGAGATGGCCTGCCAGCAGTTCTACGCCTGGAAGAAGCACAAGAAGAAGGACATCATGGCCTTCCGCGACCACGGCTACGTCTCGCCCATGACGGGCAAGCAGGCACCCGCCCACCATACGCCGTGGAAAGATGCGCTGGACGACAGCCTGGAAAGCTACCTGCAAACCAGCTGAACCGATTACACGCCGGCCCGCCATGCCGCGGGCCGGCGCGATCCTTGCCACGGCTCTTCCTCTGGCCGGAAATATCCCGGAGAGCGCGAGAGGCAGCGCCTCTCGCCCCGGTCGGCGCGGGCGCAGCCCGCGGCGAAACCGCTCTATCCGGCTTTCATCGCCGCCCCCAGCCGAGCCGCGCGGCGCCCCGGCTCCTCGCGCCCGATCGACCGGCAGAGGATGATCACCGGCAACAACCCGAACGCCACCAGCACCAGCGACGGCACCGCCGCCTCGTGCAGCCGCTCGTCGGCGGCCAGCCGGTGCGCCTGTACCGCCAGTGTCTGAAAGTTGAACGGATGCAGGATCAGCGTCGCCGGCAACTCCTTCATCACGTCCACGAACACGATCAGCAGCGCCGTCAGCACCGAGGACCGCGCCACCGGCAGATGCACCCGCATCAAGAGCTTCGGCCCCGACTGTCCCAGCGACCGCCCGATGGCATCGAAATGCCCGGGCACGGTCGCCATGCCACTGTCATAGGCGTTGAGCGCGGCGGCCATGAATCGGGTCATGTATGCCAGCACCATCAGCCAGATCGACCCGGTGATCAGCAGGCCTGTGTCGATGCCGAAATTGGCCTCCATGATCCGGTCGATCAGGTTGTCCGCGGCGGCCATCGGCACCATCAGCCCCACCGCGATGACGCCGCCTGGCACCGCGTATCCCAGACCCGCGCCCACCACCAGCGCCTTGCTGCCCCGCGTGGGCCGGGTGCGGGCGCGGAACCCGATCAGGATCGCGCCCATCACCGTCAGCACCGCCGCGACAGAGGCCAGCAGGACCGAATTCTGCATGAACCCGATATAGCGCGCCGCAAAGAGGTTCTGGCCCGATCCCACCGCCATCGTGCCCAGCATGATGACCGGCACGATGAAGCCCAGCAGCACCGGCACGAGGCAGACCAGTGTCGCGATCCATCCCGCGCCGCCGGTCAGCCGCGGCTTTTCCAGCGTGTCGAACCGCGCCCCGCGTCCCGCCGTCTGCGCGCGGCCCCGCTGCGCCCGCTCCAGGCCCGCCACCAGCAGCGCGAACAACAGCAGGCACAGCGACAGCTGCGCCGCAGCGGGCCGGTCCCCCAGGCTGAACCACGCCTGGTAGATCCCCGTGGCGAAGGTCTGCACGTTGAAGAACGCCACCGTGCCGTAATCCGCGATCGTCTCCATCACCGCCAAAAGCGCGCCGCCGGCAATGGCAGGGCGCGCCATCGGCAGCGCCACCCGCCAGAACGCCGCCATCGGCGAGCGCCCCAGCGTGCGCGCCACCAGGAACGCGTTCGACGATTGCTGCCGGAACGACGCCCGCGCCAGCAGGTAGACATAGGGGTAAAGCACGATGATCAGCATCAGCGCCGCACCGCCCAGGCTGCGGATCTCGGGGAACCAGTAGTCGCGCGGCCCCCACCCCGTCAGGTCGCGCAGCAGGGTCTGCACCGGGCCGGGATGGTCCAGCAGATAGGTATAGGCATAAGCCAGAACATAGGCCGGAAAGGCCAGCGGCAGCGCCAGCGCGATCTCCAGCCAGCGATGTCCCGGAAAGCGATAGACCGTCACCAGCCACGCGGTGACAGAGCCTATGACGGCGGTGGACAGCCCCACCACCACCACGAGGATCAGCGTCGTCGCGGTATAGCGCGGCAGGACACTCGACAACACGTTGCGCCAGGTGTCGAGGTCGCCGGTGAACGCCGCCAGCGCGGACGCGATGATCGGCGCCACGCAGAGCGCGACGACGATCCAGGCCAGGCGGTGCAGCAGGCTTTCCGACATGCGGCGTGCAGGTCCTCAAAGGGTGTTGGCGCCCTTCGCTGCCACATCCCGCCGAGACTTGCCAGCAAAAACCCGACAAAAACGTTTGGCCGGGCGCCACGTCACGTGGCCGCCAAAGGTGCAGAGCCATCCCGGACATGATCCGGGATCGTCCGGACCGCCCTCACTTGGTCAGGATCAGCTTGCCCGCCCGCGTGATCCGCAAGGTATAGACCTTGTCGTCCAGCGTGATTTGCGCGGTCGTGCGACCTTTCGTTAACTCCCTTGCGTCAAACAGGGCCTCGCTGGTTTCGGTATCGGCCACCAGCTGCGGCATCGCCTTGGTCTGTGCGCGGATCATGCCCGGACCTCCCCGGCGCGTTCCAGCAGCCGTTCGATCATCAGGTCAAGGCACAGCCCACTGGCCATCGCCGACCCGAGAAGGGGAAAGTTCACGTCCGGCACGCCCGCGGGCCGCGGCTCCAGGCCTGCCGATTCTGTCTGTCGGATCACATGCATGATCGCGCTCCATTGCTTGCGATTTCAGGGGGTGGCTGACCGATCCGGCTGGCTTGACCTAATTTCTGATCGATTTAGTCAGAAATGTCAACTCGCAGGATCTACCCTGTCAGCGAAGGCACCGCACCGCCGATACTGCCGCGCGGGATCGCGGTGGCGTTCAGGATCGCGAAACAGGCCTTGCCGGGGGCCAGGCCCATCTCCGAGGCCGCCCTCTGGGTGATCCGCGCCAGGAACATGTCGTCGCCCGCCCGCAACTGAACCGCCACGCCCGGCCCCATCCCGCGATGCAGCGCCACGACCGCGACCGGCAGCACGTTGTGCGACGACAACCCCTCGGGCCGCGCCTGTGACAGCAGCACGTCCCCCGCCAGCACCCGCAGCCGGATCATGCTGCCCTCGGGCGCGGTGACGCCGGGCAGCAACAGCTCCCCGCCCGACAGCACCAGGCGGCTCAGCCCGTCGGCCCCGTGCTCGGCCACCCGCGCCGGCAGAATCGCCCCGGCCTCGCGCACGCCGACCAGGGGCAGCGCCTTGGGATCGCTCAGCACGGCCTCGGCCCTGCCCGACAGCACCACCTGCCCGCGCTGCATCACCACCAGGTCGTCGGCCAGCCGCGCCACCTCGGCCAGGTTGTGCGACACGTAGACGATCGGCACCTGCGCCACGTCCCGCAACCGCTCCAGGTAAGGAAAGATCTCGTCCTTGCGCGGCTCGTCGAGCGCCGCCAGCGGCTCGTCCATCAAAAGCAGGCGCGGTCGCGACAGCCAGGCCCGCGCCAGCGCCACCCGCTGTTTCTCCCCGCCCGAGAGCGTGCCGGGCCGCCGGCCCAGCAGCGCCTCCAGCCCCAGCAGCCCCACGACCCGCCCCATCTCGGGCCGGTCCAGCCCACCGGGCGCAAAGCGCGCGCCGTATTCGATATTGGCCCCGACACTCATATGCGGAAAAAGCCGCCCGTCCTGAAAGACATATCCGATGCGCCTGCGCGCCGCCGGCACGTGCACGCCCCCTTTGCCCTCGAACAGCACCGTATCGTCCAGCGCGATCCGCCCGGCATCGGGACGCAACAGCCCGGCGATGGCATTGACAACGCTGGATTTCCCCGCGCCCGACGGCCCGAACAGGGCCGTCACCCCGGCCCCGGCCTCGAACGCCACGTCCAGCGCCAGCCCCGGAAACCGATGCCCGATCTCGACGCTCAGGCTCATCGCGGCGCTTCCTGCCCGATGCGCCGCGCCACGCGCCGGGCCAGCCATTCCGAGACCAATACCGCGCCCAGCGCCACGATGGTCGCCAGCACGACCAGCCGGATCGCCGCCGTCTCCCCGCCCGGAACCTGCAGAAAGGCATAGATCGCCGACGGCAAGGTCTGCGTCTCACCGGGAATGTTGGCCACGAAGGTGATGGTCGCGCCGAATTCGCCCATCGCCTTGGCAAAGCCCAGCACCACGCCCGCCAGGATGCCCGGCGCGATCAGCGGCAGCGTCACGGTACGAAACCGCGCCATCCGGCCCGCGCCCAGCGTCTCCGCCGCCTCTTCCAGCCTGGGGTCCACCGCCTCGATCGCCAGCCGTATCGCGCGCACCATCAGCGGAAACCCCATGATCCCCGCCGCCAGCGCCGCGCCGGTCCAGCGAAAGGCGAACACGATCCCCCACTCGGCCAGCACCCGGCCCACCGCCCCGTTCATCCCGAAGGTCAAAAGCAGGAGATACCCCGTGACCACCGGCGGCAGGACCAGCGGCAAATGCACCAGCGCGCTCAGCAGCGCCTTGCCCGGGAACCGCTTGCGCGCCAGCACCCACGCCATCGCGACAGCCAGCGGCAGGCTGACCAGCACCGCCCAGAACGACACCTTCAGCGACAGCGCCAGCGCCGCCGATTCCGCTTCGGTCAGGCCAAAGGTCACCGATCGTCCCCAAGCACCACGAATCCATGCCGCTCGAACGCCTGCCGCGCCGCGTCGCGCTGCAGATGCGACAGCACCCCGCGCGCGGCCTCGCTGTCGCGCCCCGCAATCAGGGCGGCCGGATACATGATCGGGGCATGCAGGCGCGCGTCGATCTCCGCCAGAACCACGACGCCCGGATCGGCCTGCGCATCGCTGGCATAGACGACGCCCAGCGGCGCCTCGCCGCGCGACACCAGCGCCAGCGCCGCGCGGACGTTCTCGCTCTCGGCCAGTTGCGGGCGCAGCGCCTCCCAAAGGCCCGCCGCCTGCATCCACTCCCTGGCATAGATGCCCGCCGGGACGGCCTCGGTGTGACCCACGGCCAGCCGCCCCCCGGCCAGCCTGCCCGTCAGCGCGTCGGCGTCCACACGGTCCAAAGGCGCCGCGCCTTTCGGGCCCACCAGCACCAGCCGGTTGCCCAACATGTCGCGGCGGCTGCCGGCGTCCACAAGGGCCTGCTCCTGCAGCCAGTCCATCCAGGCCACGTTCGCCAGGATCACCACGTCCGCGGGCGCACCCTGCGCGATCTGCCGCGCCATGGTGCCCGACCCGCCATAGGACACACGCACCTGCGTCCCTGCCCCCTCCAGCGCGGCATCGAGCGCCCCGCGCAGGGACGCGGCGGCGAAAATGGTGACCGGCGCATCCGCCCGCCCCGGGGCGACCGTCGCCAGCATCGTGCAAATGATTGTCAGAAGGCCGAAAATGCGTAACATCGGCGCAAGTATCCTGCACCTGCGGAGGCGACACAAGAGCCGTGGCACAGCGCCATTCACGTTTCGGACCCGACGGCGCGCTGCATCGCGGCAGCGAAATGCGCGGCTATCATGGAAAATTCATGTGAATCGAATAAAATCGTGCTAATACTTCGTATATACATTCCGGTCTGAGCAGACGGGCAGGAGAGAACCCGATGACCCTACACAGCAAAGATCAGCTTCCCCTGGCGCTGCAGATTCCCGACAAGCGCGACGTGCGCACCCAATTCGGCGCCTTGTGTTACCGGATGAAGGCGGGCCAGCCGCAGGTCCTGATGATCACCTCCCGGCGCACCGGGCGCTGGATCATCCCCAAGGGCTGGCCGATCGAAGGCAAGACCCCTGGCGACAGCGCCCTGCGCGAAGCCTGGGAAGAGGCCGGCGTGCGCGGCAAGGTCGCGGGCCCGTGCCTTGCGCTCTTTTCCTATTCCAAGGGCGTTGGCACCGCCGACAAGCTGCCGTGCGTCGTCATGGTCTACCCGGTGAAGGTCAACGCCCTTGCCGATGATTTCCCCGAGGCCGGACAGCGCAAACGCCGCTGGATGAGCCTCAAGAAGGCCGCCAAACGGGTCAACGAGCCCGAGCTTGCGCACCTGCTGAAAACCTTCGACCCGCGCAGGTTGTAAATCGCCCGGCACCGCTCTTGTGCTTGATTGTACCGGGATTTTGCCTATTTGTTACACGTCGGATAGCGGAGCGGAACGGTGATCAAGTTCACCCTGAAATGCAAGAATGACCACCAGTTCGAAAGCTGGTTCCAGTCGGCTGCGGCCTTCGACAAGCTCGACGCCGCCGGCATGGTGTCCTGTGCCGTGTGCGGAAACGGCTCGGTGGAGAAGGCGATGATGGCCCCAAGTGTCCGCGCCAGCCGAAACGCCGCCCCGGCCCCGCAGGCCCCGTCGGCGCGCGGCGGCCTCTCCGCCCCCACCGACGACCGCGCTCGCGCCATTGCGGCCCTGAAACGGCAGGTCGAGGAAAACTCCGAATATGTCGGCACCAGTTTCGCCAAACGGGCCCGCGACATGCATGACGGCGTGACCCCGGACCGCCCCATTCATGGCGAGGCGAAACCCGAGGAAGCCCGCAGGCTGATCGAGGACGGCGTGCCGATCCTGCCCCTGCCCTTCGTCCCGAGCCGAAAGTCGAACTAGCCTCTCGCAATGCCGCCTGCCGTCCCCCGGCATGGCGCAGACCCGCACCGCGATCCCAAGGAGCCTTGCCATGCATGTTGTCATAACCGGCGCCAACCGCGGCATCGGCGCCGCCCTCGCCCGGGGCTATGCCGCCCGGGGCGACGACGTCACCGGCACATCCCGCGACCCCGAGGCCGAGTACACGCTCGACGTGACCGACCCGGCCAGCCACCGCGCCTTCGCCGCGCGGCTGGATGGCGCGCCGGTGGATCTGCTGATCTGCAACGCCGGCGTCTATCTCGACAAGGGCGAGACCCTGCCCGATGGCTACCCGGCCAAGATGTGGGCGGACAGTTTCGCCGCCAACGTGACCGGGGTCTTCCTGACCGTCCAAACCCTGCTGCCCTGCCTGCAGGCCGCGAAATCCGGCAAGATCGCCATCATTTCCAGCCAGATGGCCAGCCACAAACGCGCGCCCGGCGGCAGCTACATCTACCGCGCCTCCAAGGCGGCCGCGCTGAACCTGGGGCGCAACCTGTCGAAGGACCTGGCGCCCCTGGGCCTTGCGGTCGGGATCTACCATCCCGGCTGGGTGCGCACCGACATGGGCGGCGACGGGGCAGACATCTCGGTGGACGAGGCCGCCGACGGCCTGATCGAGCGTTTCGATGCGCTCGACACGGACAGCACCGGCTGTTTCAAGACCTGGGACGGCAAGGACCACCCGTTCTGACGCGCCATTTTCTTCCCCGAAGAAAACGGCCAGGAAAATTCGTACGAATTTTCCTGGCCGCGCCCGACCCACGCTCCGCTCTTGCCCTTCCCCGCGCACCCGCGTAAAGCACCTGCGATCTGACCCAAGGACGCAGCCATGCCCCTGCTCGTGATGAAATTCGGCGGCACTTCGGTGGCCAATATCGACCGCATCCGCCGCGCGGCGAAGCGCGTGGGCGTCGAGGTGGCCAAGGGCTATGACGTGATCGTCATCGTCTCGGCCATGGCCGGGCGCACCAACGAACTTGTGGGCTGGGTCGACGAGATCTCGCCGCTCTACGACGCCCGCGAATACGACGCCGTCGTCAGCTCGGGCGAGGCCGTCACCGCCGGTCTGATGGCCCTGACCTTGCAGGAAATGGACATCCCGGCGCGCAGCTGGCAGGGCTGGCAGGTGCCGCTCAGGACGAACTCGTCCCACTCTGCCGCCCGGATCGAGGAAATTCCCACCGACAACATCAACGCCAAGTTCGGCGAAGGCATGCAGGTGGCCGTGGTCGCGGGCTTCCAGGGCGTCAGCCCCGAGGGCCGGATCACCACGCTGGGCCGGGGCGGCTCGGACACGACAGCGGTGGCCTTCGCTGCCGCCTTCGGCGCGGAACGCTGCGACATCTATACGGATGTCGACGGCGTCTACACCACCGACCCGCGCATCACCGACAAGGCGCGCAAGCTCGACAAGATCGCCTTCGAGGAGATGCTGGAACTGGCCTCGCTTGGCGCCAAGGTCCTGCAGACCCGCTCGGTCGAGCTGGCGATGCGCTACAACGTGCGCCTGCGCGTGCTATCAAGTTTCGAGGAACAATCGGACGACGCAGGAACCCTGGTCTGCGCCGAGGAGGAAATCATGGAATCAAACGTGGTCAACGGCATCGCCTATTCCCGCGACGAGGCGAAGATGACCCTCATCTCGGTGGCCGACCGCCCCGGCATCGCCGCCGCCATCTTCGGGCCGCTGTCGGATGCGGGCGTCAACGTGGACATGATCATCCAGAACATTTCCGAGGAAGGCCGCACCGACATGACCTTCTCGTGCCCCACCAACCAGGTGGCGCGTGCCGAAAAGGCGCTCAAGGGCGCCAAGGAAAAGGGCGAGATCAACTTTCACGACCTCGTGGCCGACACCAACGTGGCCAAGGTCTCGGCCGTGGGCATCGGCATGCGCAGTCAGTCCGGCGTCGCCGCCAAGATGTTCCGGACGCTGCGCGACGAAGGCATCAACATCAAGGTCATCTCGACGTCAGAGATCAAGATCTCGGTGCTGATCGACCGCAAGTACATGGAACTGGCCGTGCAGTCGCTGCACGACGCGTTCGAGCTGGACAAGACAGCCTAAGGGGCCGCCCCGGCGCCCCGCGGCGGGGCAGCGCCAGCGACGGCACGCCCGCTTTCGACAGCCCCGCGCCGGCCCGCTCTTGCGCCAGGGACGAGCGCGATCCGACGCCAATCGGGCAATATCGAGGCAATTCACCGGGCTGCGCCGCCCCGCGCGTCGCCGCGTGACATTGCCATTTCACAATGCCGGCAACCTGTGATTTAAACGTCTCGGCTCCGACCAGAACGGCCCAATGGAAAGGCTTCCGAACGCCATGTCACCTTCCGGCGATCAGATCGAGACGGACAGCCGCCAGATGCTCTCGCGCCTGCGCGCGCTCATGGCCGAGGACGCCGCCGGACAGGCCCGGCTCGACGCGATCACCGCGCTCATCGCCGAGGAAATGCGCACCGAGGTGTGCTCGATCTACCTTTTCCGCGACGAGGACACGCTGGAGCTTTGCGCCACAGAAGGTCTCAACCGCGACGCCGTGCACCAGACCCGGATGAAGCTGGGCGAGGGCCTGGTGGGTCGCGTGGCGCGCACCGGCAAGGTTGTCAACACCGACAACGCGCCCGCCGCCCGCGGCTTTCGCTACATGCCCGAAACCGGGGAAGAGGCCTATTGCTCGTTCATGGGCGTCCCGATCCAGCGGCTGGGCGAAACGCTCGGTGTGCTGGTGGTGCAGTCCAAGCAGGCCCGCGAATATTCCGACGAAGAGCTTTACGCGGTCGAGGTCGTCGCCATGGTCATCGCCGAGATGGCCGAGCTGGGCGCCTTCGTCGGCGAAGGTGCGGCCATGTCGGCCCGCCACCAGCAACCCGTCCTGTTCCGCGGCGGCATCGCCCAGGAGGGGGCCGCGCAGGGCCATGTCTGGCTGCACGAGCCGCGCGTCGTGGTCACCAACCCGATCGCCGAGGACCCCAACCGCGAACTGGAACGGCTGGAAGAGGCCGTGGACACCCTGCGCGTGGGCGTCGACCGCATGCTCTCGACGGCCGCCACCGGCGACAAGGAACAGCTCCAGGTGCTCGAAGCCTACCGCATGTTCGCCAATTCCAAGGGCTGGATGAAGCGGATGGAGGAAGACATCTCGCGCGGTCTCTCGGCCGAGGCGGCGGTGGAAAAGGAACAATCCACCACCCGCGCCCGGATGACCCAGGTCACCGACCCCTACCTGCGCGACCGGCTGCACGACCTTGACGATCTCTCGAACCGCCTCTTGCGCATTCTCACCGGCCAGGGCTCGGAAACCGGGGCGGAAATGCCCGACGACCCGATCCTGATCGCCCGCAACATCGGGCCCGGCGAACTTCTCGACTATGGCCGCCGCCTGCGCGGCATCGTGCTCGAGGAAGGCTCGGTCGGCAGCCACGCCGCCATCGTCGCCCGCGCACTGGCGATCCCGCTGGTCATTCACGCCAGCCGCATCACCAACGAGGCGCTCAACGGCGATTTCATCATGATCGACGGCGACCAGGGCGTCGTGCACCTGCGCCCCGACGACAACGTCGTCACCGCCTTCCGCGACAAGATGGCGATGCAGGCGCAGGCCCAGGAACGCTATGCCTCGATCCGCGACAAACCGGCCGAAACGCTCTGCGGCACCCGGCTTGCGCTGCACATGAACGCCGGCCTCATGGCCGACCTGCCCAGCCTCGAAGGCTCGGGCGCCGAGGGCGTGGGCCTCTTTCGCACCGAGCTTCAGTTCCTGGTGCGCGCCCACATGCCCCGCCGGTCGGAACTGAGCGAGCTTTACGCCCACGTCATGGACGCCGCCCGCGGCAAGCGCGTCTGCTTCCGCACCCTCGACATCGGCTCCGACAAGGTGCTGCCCTACATGAAGGTGGTGGACGAGCCCAACCCCGCGCTCGGCTGGCGCGCGGTGCGCGTGGCGCTCGACAAGCCCGGCGTCATGCGCATGCAGCTGCAAGCCCTCGTGCGCGCCGCCAAGGGGCGCCCGCTGTCGGTGATGTTCCCCTTCGTCGCCCAGCGCGAGGAGTTTTCCGCCGCCAATGCCGAGATGCAGAAGGCGCTGGACCGCGAACGTATCCTGGGCCACCCCCTGCCCTCGGAGATCGAGGTCGGCGCGATGCTGGAAACCCCGTCACTGGCCTTCGCGCCCGACGCCTTCTACAACGAGGTCGATTTCCTTTCGATCGGCGGCAACGACCTCAAGCAGTTCTTCTTCGCCGCCGACCGCGAGAACGAACTGGTGCGGCGGCGCTACGACACGCTCAATGTCAGCTTCCTCAGCTTCATCGAATCCATCGTAAAACGCTGCGAGGCGCATGACACCCCGCTCAGCTTCTGCGGCGAGGACGCAGGCCGCCCGGTCGAGGCCGCCTGCCTCGCGGCCATCGGCCTGCGCAGCCTGTCGATGCGCCCGGCCTCCATCGGCCCGGTGAAATCCATCCTGCGCCGGGTCGATCTGGAAGAGCTCTACGAGGTGATCGACGGCGTGCGCATCGCGGGCGACCAATCGGTCCGTCCGGCGGTCATGGACTACCTCAAGGGCAAGCTCTGAGCCGCAGAAAATTCGTACGAATTTTCTCCGGCCCGGCCCTCAGGCGCGCTTGACGCTCGGAAGCGCCACCAGTTCGCGAAAATCCTCCAGCAGGTCGGCATGGTCGCGGTCGGCCTCTATGGCCAGCCGGCGCAGGCCGAAATGCACATGCGCCATCTGCTGGTAGTAGCTGGTGAAGGCATAGTTGGTCGCCGCCCCCGCCGCCGCCCCAAGGATGGGGACCGTCTGCGCCGCCAGCTTCTGCCCCAGCACGGTGGCCAGCCGTGGCGCGACCTTGGCCACCAGCGCCTGAACCGCCTTGCCGGTCACCGCCACGCGCGTGCTGAGAAAGGCCAGATCGCTGCCGTCGTCGTGGTCCAGCGGCCCGGCGGCGGCGAAAACCTTGATGCAGTCGTATTGCACGCCCGGCTCGTCCGGGTCGAAGCCGTATTCCGCCGCGACGTCCTGGATCGCGCGCAGCAGCACCGTCGTCGTGACAGGCAGTTCCGCCAGCGCCGTCGGCAGTCCGCCCGCGCCGCCCGCGGCCCCCATCGCCGTGGTCATCGCACGGCTCAACCAGCCGGGGCTCTCGGCCACGTATCCGCGCGAGCGGTGCGCCGTGTCCATCGCCAGCCGCAGCGCCCGCTCGGTGCTGTCGTCCAGCCGCGACCGCACCGGCGCCGGCAGGCGCGACAACAGGCCTTCCGCCTGGCTGCCGATCATGTTGAGCACCTGGATGCCGACATTTCCGGCCCGCCGATGCCGCTCGGCCAGCGCCTTCAGGCGCGACTCCACCGCGGTCGCATCTATCGCCGCCGGCAGGATCTCGGAGTAGGATTTCTTGCCCATGCCTAGAAGATCGGGCACCGCGCCGGCATTTTCAAGCGTCACGCACGACTTTGCCGGCAATCCCGTCCCAGGCCCCGGGGGTCAGCGCGTACCCGAGCACACGTTCGGGGTTGGTGGGCGGCGGCATCTTCACCTTCTCCAGCCGGGTGAACCCGAACCGCGCGTAATAGGGCGCGTCCCCCACCAGCATCGCCCGGTCCCACCCGGCCGCATGCCCGATCCGCAACGCCTCGCGGATGAGGTATCCGCCCAGGCCCTCGCCCTGCCGCGTCGGGTGCACCGCGATGGGCCCCACCAGCAACGCTCGCGCCGTGCCGATCCGCACCGGCCAGACCCGGATCGCCCCGGCCAGGATGCCCCCCTCGTCCCGTGCCACCAGGCACAGCGCCGCCACCGGCGCCACGCCCTCGCGCAGCCGGTAGGACGACAGCGCCTCGCGTCCGGGTGCAAAGCACAGGTCGTAGAGCGCCTCGACCTCCCACCAATCCTCGCGTGTCTCTTGGTGCAACTCGTACACGGGCGCGCATTATCCTTCGAAAAACAGGTGGATCGTCGCGTAGCACGCGTTTAGGCCTATGTCCAAACGCATTCGTCCCAACCCGGAAAGTTGCTCATGTTCTACCGCCCCGAAGACGGCCACGGCCTGCCGCACAACCCGTTCAACGCCATCGTCGCACCCCGCCCCATCGGCTGGATCTCCACCCGCGGCAGCGACGGTGCGGAAAACCTCGCGCCCTATTCCTTCTTCAACGCCGTGGCCTACGTGCCGCCGCAGGTGATGTTCTCCTCGACCTCGACCAAGCCCGATCGGGGCGACACCAAGGACAGCGTCGCCAATATCCGCGACACCGGCGTGTTTTGCGTCAACATCGTGGAATACGCCCTGCGCGACGCGATGAACCGGACCTCGGGTCCCTGGCCCAGGGACACCGACGAGTTCACCGATGCCGCCATCGAGCGCGCCGCCTGCGAGACCATCCCCTGTTCCCGCGTGGCCGCCGCGCCCGCAGCCCTCGAATGCAAGCTGACGCAGATCGTCGACCTGCCGGGCGAGGCCAACAAGGTGGTGTTCGGCGAGGTCACCGGCGTCTACATCCGCGACGATTGCCTGAAGGACGGCATCTTCGACGTGCTCAGCTTCAACCCGCTCGCGCGGATGGGCTACAAGGATTACACCGTGGTGCGCGAGAAATTCGCCCTCGCGCGTCCGGGGGAAAGCTGAGCCGCGCCATCGCTGCCCCCCGGGTTGGCGATACTACAGCCGCTCGGGAGCACTTTATCTTTGCCAAGTCCGTATGAGCTTAGATCGGCGAAATACGGGCAAACCAATCGCCGCCCCCTGGGTGGGGGGCAGCGATGGCGCGGCGGCCTTCGGCCTTGACTCCGCGCGCAAGTGCAGAACACTGACCCCGTCCCGGGCCTGACCCGGGACCTCGACGGCCCAGGGATCCCGGATCAAGTCCGGGATTGCGTAGGGTGGGTGAAAACCCACGCGCCCCGCCCCGGCAGACCGTCAATGCCCCGCGCCCAGGACCCCCGTCTTGACGTCGTAATCCACGGCCAGCCCGTAATCGGGGTCGTCGTCGCTGTCGACCATCAGGTGCCCGGCCTTGTTCAGCATCCGGTGGCAATCCCGCGTCAGGTGCCGCAACTGCAACCGCTTGCCCGCCGCCAGGTACTTGCCCGCCACCGCCTCGATGGCCTGCAACGCCGACTGGTCCACGACGCGGCTCTCGGCGAAATCCACGACCACCTTGTCGGGGTCGCTCTCAACGTCGAACAGCTCCACGAACCCGCTGGCCGAGCCGAAGAACAGCGGCCCCTGCACGCGGTAGACCTTGGTGCCGTCCATCTCCTTGCCGGTGATGGCATGGATGCGCTTGGCGTTGTTCCAGGCATATGTCAGCGCCGACACGATCACCCCCACGACCACGGCGATGGCCAGGTCGTATTGCACCGTCACCACCGTCACCAGCACGATCACCAGCGCGTCCGACAGCGGCACCTTGCGCAGAATCCGCAGCGAGTTCCACGCAAAGGTCCCGATCACCACCATGAACATCACGCCCACCAGGGCGGCCAGCGGGATCTGCTCGATCAGCGGCGACGCGAACAGGATGAAGATCAGCAGGAACACCGCCGCGCAGATCCCCGCGATCCGTGTCCGCCCGCCCGATCTCACGTTGATCATCGACTGGCCGATCATGGCGCAGCCGCCCATGCCGCCGAAGAACCCGGTCACGGTGTTGGCCACGCCCTGCGCGATGCATTCCTGGCTCGCACCGCCGCGCTTGTTCGTCATCTCGCCCACCAGGTTCAGCGTCAGCAGGCTCTCGATCAGGCCGATCGCGGCCAGGATCACGGCATAGGGCAGGATGATCTCGAACGTCTCCAGCGTCAGCGGCACGGTCGGAACATGGAAGGGCGGCAACCCGCCCTGGATCGACGCCAGGTCGCCCACGCGCGGCACGTCCAGCCCGAACACCACGACGATCCCCGCCACCAGCCCGATGCCTGCCAGCGGCGCAGGGATCACCTTGGTCACGCGCGGCATCAGCCAGACCACCGCCATGGTCAGCGCCACCAGCGCCAGCATGGTGTAAAGCGGCGCGCCCGACAGCCATTCGCCCCCGCTCATGCCGTGGCCGGTGTTCTCCATCGTGCCGGGCACCTTGAACTGGCCCAGTTGCGCCAGGAAAATCACGATGGCAAGGCCATTGACGAAGCCCAGCATCACCGGATGCGGCACCAGCCGGATAAACTTGCCCCAGCGCAGCACGCCGGCCGTCATCTGCAAGATCCCCATCAGCACGACCGTGGCGAAAAGGTATTCCACCCCGTGCTGCGCCACCAGCGACACCATCACCACCGCCAGCGCGCCCGTGGCCCCGCTGATCATGCCGGGCCGGCCGCCGATCAGCGCGGTGATCAGCCCCACGATGAAGGCTGCGTAAAGCCCCACCAGCGGATGCACCCCGGCGACAAAGGCGAACGCCACCGCCTCGGGCACCAGCGCCAGCGCCACGGTCAGCCCCGACAACAGCTCGATCCGCAGCCGCGTCGGGCTCAGCTTCTCTCCGGGCGTCAGGCTCAATTCGGACAGATCGAAGCGTTTGGCCCAGTCGGCCAGCAAGGTGCGTTTCACGGGGGGGTATCCTGAATGGTATTTTTCGCGCGAGCGTCCCCTAACGCGAACCCGCCCGTTTGACCATTGCCAATTTCAGGACCCCGCCATGAACGTGGCGGAATTACTTGCCGTAATACTCGCGGAACCACGCCACGAACTGCTTCACGCCGTCGCGCACATCCGTATCGGGACGATACCCGGTCAGGCTGTGCAGCAGGCTGGCGTCGGCCCATGTGGCGGGCACGTCGCCCTTCTGCATGTCCATCAGGTTGCGCTCGGCGGTCATGCCCAGCGCCGCCTCGATGGCGTCCACGAAATCGGTCAGGCGAATGCTGTCGGAATTGCCGATATTGACCACCCGGTAGGGCGCCACCGGCGACAGGCTGTCACCCTCGGCGATGTCCTCGGGGCGGTCGGGCCGCACCGGCGCTGCGTCCATCAACAGGCGGATGCCGCGCACCAGGTCGGTGACATAGGTGAAATCCCGGTACATCTCGCCGTGGTTGTAGACGTCGATGGGACGCCCCTCCAGGATCGCGTCGACGAACTTGTAAAGCGCCATGTCGGGCCGCCCCCAGGGCCCGTAGACCGTGAAAAAGCGGAACATCGTCGTCGGCAGGTTCCACAGGTGGGCATAGGAATGGCCCATCGCCTCGGCCGCCTTCTTGGTGGCGGCATAGATTGTCATCTGCGTGTCCGCCTTCTGCGTCTCGGCATAGGGCATGTCGGTCTCGGCCCCGTAGACCGAACTGGTCGAGGCCATCAGCAGGTGGCGCACCTCGTGCCGCTTTGCCGCCTCCATCACGTTGAACGTGCCCACCACGTTGGCGTCGATATAGGCGCGCGGGTTCTCCAGGCTGTAGCGCACGCCGGCCTGGGCGGCCAGGTGCACGATGATGTCGGGCGCGCAGTCATCCACCGCGTCGTTCAGCGCCGCCACGTCCTCCAGCATCGCCTCGTACGCCTTGAACTCGGGCGATTGCAACAGCATCTGGTGCCGCCGCGCCTTCAGCCGCACGTCGTAGTAATCCGTCAGCCCGTCAAAGCCGTGCACGACCATGCCTTCGTCCAGCAGCAGCCTGGCCAGGTGATAGCCGATGAACCCGGCCGTGCCGGTGATGAAGACCCGTGTCATGTGCCCGCTGTCCGTCTTGCGCCGATTTGCGCCCAACGGTTAAAGGGCACGGTCCCGTTGCACAAGACCCCGGCCCGTGCTCAGTCGCCCGTTGCTGCGTCGACGGTGTGCCGCGCGACCGCGCGGCGCAGGTCGGGCGCAAAGGCCACGTGACAGCCCCGCCCGGCCTCTTTCGCGGCATAAAGCGCAAGGTCGGCATCGTCCATCATAACCGCCAGCCGCGGCGTGGCGTAGTTTGCGCTGCGCGTGGTCCCGATGCTGCCGGAAATCCGCGCCACCTCGCCGCCGATGCTCAGGGCGTCCTCCAGCCGCCGGATCAATCGCCGCGCCAGCTCGGCCAGCCGCGCGTCCGAAAGCGCCTCGGCGAAGATCAGAACGAACTCGTCCCCGCCGACGCGGATGACGGTGTCCTCGCTGCGGGTTTCCTCGCGCAGGATGCGCGCCACGCGGCGCAGCACATGGTCGCCCGCCGCGTGGCCCAGCGTGTCGTTCACCGACTTGAAGTAATCCAGGTCCAGGTGCATCAGCGTGAAATCCGCGCCGCGCGCGATCAGGCGGCGGATCACCGGGTCGAGCGCACGGCGGTTGCGCAATCCCGTCAGCGTGTCGGTATGGGCCTCTTCCTCGGCCGCGGCCTTCGCCCCCTGCAACCGCTGGCTCAGTTTCTGAAAGGCGTCCATGACGGCCGCTTTCGCCTCGACAAGGTACAGCATCTCGACCGCAAGGTCGGTCGCCGCGAAATCGCGGCTGGTCAGCTCGTGGCGGCCCACGGCGTCGATCAGGCCGATCCCGAATGACAGGTCCACGATCAACCCGTCCGGCGGCCCGATCCCCCGGTCCCCGGGCAAGGGGGCCGCGACGCCTTTCAACTCGATCCCCGGCGCGTCGCGCAAGACGCAATGCAGCCGTCGGCCCGCCGCCGCGCGCAGGCCCGCCACCCCCGGCGCCAAACGCGGCCGCTTCACGTCGAAAAGCTCCAGGAATGCACGGCCGACCGGAACCGCAGGGCCCAGGACCTTTTGCGCGGTCGGCCCGGCATGGACGATCCGTCCGTCCGCATCCAGCACCAGGTGCATCGGGCACAGCACATCCAGCAGCGTCCCCGGCGCCGCGCTCCTGTCGCTGGTCACAGGGCCGCCCCCAGCGAAAAGCTCCGCCCCCGGGCAAAGGCCGTCTCCAGCACGCGCACCTCGATGGTCTCGACCCCGTCGCGGCGCCCCTTGTGATCCAGCGTCACCAGCACGCCGTAATCGTCCGCCATCGCCCGCAGCAACCCCAACAGCACGTAACCAAAGGACAGTCCCCCGGACCGCCCCGCGCCGACGGCGACCGAAAACCTGTGCCCGTCGTGATCGTGCAACTCGATCGGCGGCAGGATCAGTTGCGGTACCGCCAGCCGCGCCCGCGCCGGCAGATCATCCAGGGAATGCAGGAAATCGGTGAAATCCGTGCCGGAAAACCGCAGCAGCCGCCGCAGCGCCTCGGCGGTGGGATGCGACACCAGGTAGGTGCCGATATCCTCCAGTATCGCGGCCTCGGGCTTGTCCAGAACCCGCGACACCCCGGCCAGCACGTCCCGCGTCACCGCGTCGGGATAGTCCAGCATCGCCTCGAAGTCCTGCGGCACCAGCTCCGACCGGCCGGCCACCTCGCCCCAGGTGTCCTGCCCATAGGTATCGCGGACGAAAAGTTCGATGGCCCGGTTGATCAGCCCGTGCATGTCACGCTCCTGCTTCCGGCAAAGCCTTTGCAGAACGGCGTTAACAAGCCGTGGACGTTTCCAATTGTCGCTATTTCCGGCCTGCGCACACGTCAGAAATCGGTCGGCGCGCCGCCTTCCTCCTTGCGCCGGGCGACGAAGGCTTCCAGTTCCTCGCGCACCGCGTCCTCGATCGGGGGCGCCTCGAAACTGGCGATGATGTCGCGAAAGACCTGGTGCGCGCGTTGCGGCGTCCATGCCGCGCCCGATGCCTCCCACGCCTCGAAATTCCGCCAGTCGCTCAGGAACGGCTGATAGAACGCCGTGGTATAGCGGTCCTGGGTGTGCTGGATGCCGAAGAAATGCCCCTGGTTGCCCACTTCGCGCACCGCCTCCAGCGCAATCTCGTCGGGGCCGGTCGCGGTCAGCACCGGGTCCATGTAGCGCTGGATATGCTGCAATATCTCGCAATCCATGATGAACTTCTCGGGGCTGGCGATCAGCCCGCCTTCCAGCCAGCCGGCGGCATGATAGACCATGTGCGCCCCCGACTGCACCGCGGACCACAGGCTGTTCGAGGTTTCCCACATCGCCTGCCCGTCCGGCACGTTCGCCGCGCACACACCCGACGCCCGCATCGGCAGCCCATAGAACCGCGCCAGCTGCCCCGTCATCTGAGTCGCGCGCATGTATTCCGGCGTGCCGAAGGCCGGCGCGCCCGACTTCATGTCGACATTGCTGGTGAACGTGCCGATGGCGCAGCCCACCCCGGGCCGGATCGCCTGCGCCAGCACGATCGCGCACAACCCCTCGGCCAGGCTCTGCGCCACCGCCCCCGCCATGGTCACCGGCGCCATCGCCCCGGCCAGCGTGAACGGCGTCACCACCAGCCCCTGGTTGCGCCGCGCCAGGCGCATCCAGCCGTCCAGCATCGGGAAATCATGCTTCAGGGGCGAGGTGGAGTTGATGTTGGAATACATGTGCGGGCGCGCCTCGAACGCCTCGTCCGTCAGGCCGCCCGCGATCCGCACCATCTCCATCACGTCCTCGACCCGCTCCCGGCCCAGGCAATAAGCATGCGCCACCTTGTCGGTCAGCGTCAGCTTGTCATAGAGCACATCCAGGTGCCGCACGCTGGCATGCACGTCCTGCGGCTCCACCGGGTACCCGCCGACGAAATGCACGCAGTTGAAATACTGGCTCAGTTTCAACAGGTTGGCGCACATCTCCCGCGTGCCCGTCACCTTGCGGCCTATGCCCATGTCCCAATAGCTGGGCGGCGACGACACGTTCCCGAAATTCAGGTGCCGCCCCCCGAGCGTGATGGCATGGTCCGGGTTGCGCGGCGTGATGGTGAACTCGCTCGGCGCCTTGCCGATCATCTCCATCACGAAATCGCGCCCCATCCGCACGTTCTCGCCATTGATGTCGCACCCGCCGGTGCCGCGCAGGACCTCCACCGCCTCCGCGTTCAGGAACTCGATCCCGATCTCCTCGAGGATGCGCATCGCCCCGTCATGGATCGCCTCGATCCCGGCCTCGTCCAGCGGCTCGATCGGCCGGTCGATGTTGATCGGCGGGTTCCAGGGCATCTGCTCGATGACGGCGGTGCCCCGGCGTGTCGCGTTTCCGGCCCGTCCGCCACTGCGTTTCCTGCGTAAGGCTGTCTCTGCCATGGTGAGTCTCCTGCTGGACCCTTCCATGCAACCACCGGGCTGGCCGGCTGGTTTGCCGCTTTGCGACAGAACCTGTCGCAGGTGAACTATCGCGGCACGATTAGCGCCGCCCGCCGCCGCAGGATCGACAGATACACCGTCAGGCTGCCCACCACGATGGCGCCGCCCACCAGCATCGCCGCCGTGGGTCGTTCCCCCACGCCGATCCACACCCACAAGGGCCCCAGCACCGTTTCCAGCAGCATCAGCAGGCTGACATTGGCCGCCAGCGTGTGCCGCGCGGCCAGCGACAGCAGGAAGAACGACACCGGCAGCACCACGCCGCCCGTCACCGCCATGGCCCAGACCCGGCCCTGAAACATCGCCTCGACGCCGGTCAGCGACCATCCGATCCCGCCCGCGATCCACGCGCCGACCCCGATGGCCAGCAGGATCGGCAGGTCGGGACTGGCCCTCACCGTGACGAAGTTCAGCGCCAGCACGAACGCCACGCCCAGGCCAAAGCCCGCCCCCGTCACCGCAGCCCAGTTCAGGGCCACGTCGCCATGTCCGCCGCCCAGCACGGCGATCCCGATTCCGGCCATCACCGCCGCGATGGCCGCCCAGGTCAGCGCCGAGGTCGTCTCGCCCGTCACCACCCGGCTCAGCAGCGCCGAAAAGACAGGCACCGCCGCCACGCCCATCAGCACCACCGCCGCCGGGGCCGACGCGATGCCAAGGCAGAACAGCATCGAGTTCAGCACCTGCGCCACGACGATCATCGCCCCCGGCCCGCTGCGCAGCCGGGCCATGTCGCCGCCGCGGTCCCGGCTGGTGACCGCCCAGGCCAGCAGCATCATCGTGCCCATGAACAATCCGCGCCAGCCGGTCATCTGGATGCCCTCCATGCCCGACAGCCGCATCAGCATCGCGTCCGGCGTCAGCACCACCGTGCCGACCAGCGCCAGCAGAACCCCGCGCGAGACGCCCGCGCTCACGCGATCATCCAGGCCGGAATATGCCCGATATCCGGCAGCACGACATCGGCAAAGGGCGCCAGGTCGGCCCGCGTGGCCGTGCCGGTCAGCACCGCGACGGTCTGCATCCCCGCCGCGCGGCCCGCCAGCAGGTCATGGGTGCTGTCGCCCACCATCGCCACCCGCCCGGGCGCAAGGCCCACGGCGCGGGCGAAGGCCAGGCAGGGTCCCGGCGCGGGCTTGGCGCCGTGGCCCGAATCGAACCCGGCGATGAAATCGAACTGGTCCACCACCCCGGCCTTGCCCAGGTGCGCCCGCGCGCCATGCTCGGTGTCGTTGGTCGCCACGCCCAGCGCCAGGCCCTCGGCGGCCAGCGCCTGCAAGAACGCCGCCAGCGGCACGGTCTCGGCCTGCGGCGCGGCGGCCGAGGTCTCCATCAGGAAGATCTCCAGCTCTTCGACCTTGCGGTCGGGCACGGCACGCGCCACGCATTCGGCGGCCTCGCGGTTCGTGCCCGCAACGATCGGGCTCGTCGGGCGAAACCGCCTCTCGTCCAGGTCGTAATGCATCTCCGACGCCAGTCTCGCCCGCACGGCGGCGTCGCCCTGCGCCAGGTCCTCGATCAGGTCACCGGCCCAGGCGCTCCAGGTGGTGTGGAAATCGAACAGAGTGCCATCCTTGTCAAACAGCAGCCCATCAACCTTTCTTGCGGGTTTGTTCACCTTATGGTCCTCAAAATTAATTTATGTCCAATGGGTCTGGACCCCGCCCGGAAGCGCGGCGCGGGCCTCGACAACCGCCGCGGGCGGCACGTTCGCGGCCTCGCTGAACTCCATGATCCACGCGTCGTCCATCAACAGGAAATCCAGCAAAGAGGCAAGAAAATCAGGATCTTGCGCACCCGCGAGCAGATCGTCCCGCCCCGCCCCGGTCGCCCCCATGAACACGTCCAGCAGGTTTTCGTGACCTGCGATCCACGTCAGCGCCTTGAGCGCGATCGTCTCGGCGGCTTCTCGCTGGTTGGCCATATTGCTTAACTCCCGGCAAGGATTTCTTAACCAATGACAGGGATAGTCTTGCCATAGCAAAGAGCAAGTCGGAAAGGCGGCGGCACATGCCGGGCACTGTTCTCATCGTCGATGGTCTGGCGACCAACCGGATCGTGCTGAAGGTCAAGCTTTCAGCCGCCTATTTCCACGTCGAACAGGCCGGCAGCGCGGCAGAGGCGTTGACGCGCGTCGCACACGACAGGCCTCAGGCGGTTCTGGTGACCGATGGATTGCCCGACAGCTCCGCCTGTGACCTGGTCCGCGACATCCACGCCCTGCCCGGCTGCGACCGGCTGCCGGTGCTGGTCCTGACCGCGAAACGGGCCCCCGGCGCGCGGCTTGCCCTGCTGAAATGCGGCGCCTGCGACGTCCTGCTCAAACCCTACAGCGAAAAGGTGCTCCTGGCGCGGTTGCGCGCGCTGTCGCGGCAGGCGCCGGTCGAGGTCGATCTCGACCTCACCAGCGGCGCCGCCCACGCGCTCGGGCTGGCCGAGGCGCAGGCCGGTTTCGCCCCGCGCGGGCTGGTGGCGGCGCTGCACCGCGGGACGGCAACGGACCAGGCGCTGTGTCACCGGCTCGCGCAGGAGATGCGCCACCGGCTCGAGACCTTCCGCATGGACCGCGCAAGGCAGCTCTCAGGGCTGACCGCACCGCCCGACGTGCTGCTCGTGTCCCTGCCCGCGGATGCCGGCGAGGCCGCGCTTGTCCGCCTGGCCGAACTCTGCAGCGCGCCGCGCACCCGCCAGTCCCGCGTGCTTGCGCTGCTGGACACCGCCGATGACGTGCTTGCGGTCAAGCTGCTGGACATGGGCATCCACGATTTCGCCACGCGCGATGCCGACCCCCGGGAAATCGCCCTTCGCATCGACGCGCTCTTGCGCGCGAAACAGGCCGACGACCTGCAGCGCGCCCGCCTGCGCACCGGCCTGAACGCCGCTGTCACCGATCCGCTGACCGGCCTCTACAACCGGCGATACGCGCTGGCGCAGATGGCCCGCCTGATCGAGACCGCCCGGGAGAGCAAACAGACCTTCGCGCTGATGGTCGCCGATCTCGATCACTTCAAGAAGGTCAACGACACCTACGGCCACGCCGCCGGCGACCATGTCCTCACGCGCGTCGCCGGCGCCCTGCGCGACGCGCTTCGCCCCGGCGACAGCCTGGCGCGCATCGGCGGCGAGGAATTCCTCGTGCTGATGCCCCAATCCGGGATCGCCGCCGCACGCGCCATGGCCAAGCACCTGTGCCGCACCGTGCGCGAGACCGCGATTGCCATCCCCGGGGTCGAGGCCCCGCTCTCCCTGACCGTCAGCATCGGCGCCACCGTGGCCAACCCGGCGGTGAAGGACAGCGACCTCGAACCGGAACGGCTCCTGGCCGATGCCGACCACGCACTCTACGCCGCCAAGTCGGGCGGGCGCGACACGGTCACGATCTCGCATTTATCCGCCGCCTGACAGCGGCCGGGCCTCAGCGTTTGCGCCGCTGCATCTCGGCCTCCAGCCGGTCGGCATAGGCGGCCCGGTCGGCCGCGCTCATCTCGCCCCAGTACTCGACCAGCAGACCCTGCGCCGAGGCCATCCGGCCGTCGAACATCTCCCGCAGCCGCGCCATCCGCTCTGCCGCCGCGGCCCCGTCGAACGTCTCGGCCCGCAACAGCGCAACCAGCCCCTCCATCTCTTGATGGAACGCCGCGCGCCCGCCCTTTTCGGCCCGGAACGTGCGGATCATCCGTTGCTTCAGTTCCGCCCGGTCCGCCTCGCTCAGCGCCCGGTGCATGGCGCCCGCGCCGCCCGGCGGGCCGCCGCGCCACTTGGGGCCGCCCTTGATCGCGAAACCGGCGGCCACGCCGACGACCAACAGGTTCAGCGCCAGCGACACCACCAGCAGGATCTTCATCCAGCGCGGCGCCCCCGTGCGCGAAGTCATCTCCGTTCCGTCCCTCATGCTCATCCTCCCTCCCCGGGAAAGAGATCGGTGCCAAGGTCCGGCTCGAAGGCCAGCGTGATATCTTCGTCCCAGACACTCTGTGCCGCCGTGCTCAACCCCTCGGGCGGCGCGACCCCGATCCACACTCCGGTCAGCGCCGCCGCGCCAAGCCCCGCCACGGCGGGCCATCCGCCCAGGGCCGCGAAGACCCCGCGCAGCCCGCGGGCCGGCGCAGGGTACAGTCGCGCGGCTGCCGCACTGGCACTGGCACTGGCCATGTCCCCGGCCCTCTCCGCGAACCCGGCCTGCACGGCCTCCGCATCGCCCAGCACCCGCGCCAGGAAATCCGCGTCCGGTTCCGGCGCGTGGGTGCGGGCCGCGGCGAACATCGCCTTCATCCCGTCGTCAGGTTTGCCGGTCTTGCTCATTCCGCGTACCCCAGTTCATCCTTCCTGGCGCCCAGCACCTCGCTCAGCGCCCGTTTCCCCCGCGCCGTCAGGCTTTCCACCGCCTCGACGCTGATCCCCATGATCTCGGCAATCTCCGGATTGCCCAGCTCTTCGATATGGCGCAGCACCACCGCCTGCCTCTGCCGCTCCGGCAAGGCCTGCAGCGCCGCCTGCAACGCATCGGCCCGGGCCCGCTCCTGCATGTCCTCGGCGGCACTGGCCCGGTCTTCCGCCGGGTCGCCCGCCGCCTCCAGCGGCCTGGTGCGCCAGCCCCGGCGCAGCCGGTCGGTACACAGGTTCGCCACCACGCGGTAAAGCCAGGTGGTCACCTTCGCCTCCCCCTGCCGCCACTCGGGCGCCACGCGCCACAGCCGGAGCAGCGCCTCCTGCGCCACGTCCTCGGCCTCGGCCCGGTTGCCCAACAGCCGATAGGCATGGGCCAGAACGCGCGGGCTCAGCCGCAATGTCAACGCCCGCGCCGCCGCCCGCTCTCCGTTCGCGAAGAGCACCAGCAGCGCCTCGTCCGGCACGTCGTCCATGGCATCGAGCGGCATCGTCATGTCCCGGTCGTCTATCCTGCCCCGTCACCTTGCGCCCGGTTCTTACGCCGGATCGGCCCGCCCCGGCCAGCCTTTAAGCCATTGCCGGGGCGCGACCGCGCGGATCACTCCGCGTCCTGCCCGGTCTTCTTGCCGTGACGTTTGGCGTGCATCTCGCGCATCTTCTCGCGCGCGGCGTCGAACTCGGCCTTGCTGATCGCGCCATCACCATCGGTGTCGGCCCGGTCGAACATCTTGCCACCGCGCCGCGCCTGCGCTTCGTCGAAGCTCACGCCGCCATCGCCGTCCGTGTCCAGCCGCTCCATCATCTTCGCGGCACGCTTGGCCGCCCTTTCCTGCCCGCGGGCCTGCATTTCCTCCAGGCTCATCACGCCGTCGCCATCGGTGTCGGCTTCATCGAACCGCGCCTTCATGCGCGCCTGCATCTCGTCTTTGGTGATCTGGCCGTCCCCGTTCGTGTCCAGGTCCTCGAACGAATGGCGCGGGCCCTTGCCCTCGCCCGACGCGGCCAGGCCCTGCACGGCCCCGCCCAGTGCGATCGTCATGCCAAGGGCGCTCATGATCATCAGGTTCTTCATCTTCATGCTCCATCTCGGTCAGGTCTGCTGCAACGCGATCTTGCGCCGCGTCCTGTTGTTTGCGACCGCGCCTGCCGTCGCGATCTACTGTCCTAAACGACAGCGCCCGCGCGTTCCGTCGCCCCGCCCCGATATTTTTCCGGGCAGACCCGGCCCATCCTTTGCGACATCCCGACGCACGGACAGCCTGTCACCTTCCAATTTGGTCCCGGACGGCGCACCTCTGTTGCCATTGACGCGCGAGGGCACATGACCAGCACCGATCACGACACGCACGGCTCCGCTTCCGTGGCGCCGACAACGCCGGGAAAACAGGACACCAAGGAACGCGAGCTCTGGCCCGCGGTCTTTCGCGGATTTCGCCGCACATGTCCCAATTGCGGGTCGGGCCCGATCCTCAAGAGCTATCTCAAGCTGCGCAAGACCTGCCCGGTCTGCCGCGAGGATCTCAGCCATGCCCGCGCCGATGACGGCCCGGCCTACCTGACGATCCTGGTCGTGGGTCACCTCATGGCGCCGCTGCTGCACATCGCCTTCACGACCTGGCGGCCCGAGCCCCTGGTGCTTTTCACCATTTTCGCTATTGGCTGCGTCACGCTCTCGCTTTACCTTCTGCCCCGGCTGAAAGGGGCCATCGTCGGCTTCCAGTGGGCGCGCCAGATGCACGGCTTCGGGGACGACACCTGACCCCTTCGCCCCCGAAGGACAGGACTTGAATGACCGCAAGCTACCCGAAGCATTCCGACAAGACCGCCATCCGCGACGCCGCCACGGTGATCGTGCTGCGCGACCGCATGACCGAGCCACGCGTCCTGATGGGCCAGCGCGGCGCCAGGGCCGCCTTCATGCCCAACAAGTTCGTCTTTCCCGGCGGCGCCGTGGATGCGGGCGACGCGGACATCCCGCTGGCCCGCCCCATGCCCGACGGCTGTGCCGCCCGCCTGCGCGACGACAGCGAAACCGACCGCTCGCACGCGCTCGCCGCCGCCGCGATCCGCGAGCTCTGGGAAGAAACCGGCCAGGTCCTGGGCCAGCCGGGCGACTGGACGGGCGCGCCGCCCGAGGACTGGCACAGCTTCGCCGCCACCGGCCACCTGCCCGACGCCTCCGCGCTGCAATTCGTCTTCCGCGCCATCACGCCGCCGGGCCGCCCCCGGCGCTTCGACGCGCGGTTCTTCCTGGTCGACGCCACAGCGCTTGCCTCCGACCCGGACGATTTCTCGCCCGCCTGCGACGAGCTCAGCCATCTTCAATGGGTGCCGCTGGCCACCGCCCGCCACGACTACGACCTGCCCTTCATCACCGAGGTCGTCCTGGCCGAGATCGAGGCCCGCGCCCACGACCCCGCGCCGCCCGCCTCGGTGCCGTTCTTCCGCAATGACGACGAAAGCAACCTCTTCAAGCGCCTCTACGGTGCGCGCCTGCCCGACTGACGCGCGGCGCCGCTATCCCAGCAAGACCAGCAGCAGGATACTGGCGCTCACCAGGACGATCCCGACCAGTTCCCGCCGCGTCACCGTCTCGCGAAAGAACAGGACCGAGGCTATCAGCGAAAAGATCACCTCCACCTGCCCCACCGCGAACACGTAGGCCGCGTTCTGCAAGGTGAAGGCCGTGAACCAGCCGACACTGCCCAGCAGGCTCGTCACCCCCATCCACACCGCGCGCCCCCGCGCCGCCCAGACGCGGCCCAGTTGCCCCGGCTCGCCCCAGCGCAGATAGGCCGCCATGCCAAGGCTCTGCGCCGCCGTCACCGCCGCCACCGCGATCATCGCCCGCAGGAACGCATCGTCACTGGCCACTTCCAGCGTCGCCCCCCTGTAGGTCACCGCCGACACGGCGAAAAACGCCCCCGAGGCCAGCCCCAGCGCCGGCGCCCGGCTGGTCACCCGGCGCCACCAGCCGCCCGCGCCGCCCGGCACGTCCGACAACACCAGCACGCCGACCAGCCCCAGGAAGATCGCCACCAGCCCCGGCAGGCTCACCCGGTCGCCCAGCACGATCAGCCCCACCATCGCGGTCTGCACCACCTCGGTCTTCTTGAAGGTGATCCCCACCGCGAAATTGCGCTCGGCGAACAGCAACACCACGCACCACGTCGCCAGGATCTGCGCCAGCCCGCCGCTCAGCACGTAGATCCAGAACCGCCCGCCCACCGCCGGCAACCCCTGCCCGGACCATGCCGCATAGCCCCCCGCCAGCACCGCCGCCAGCGGCGCGGCATAGGCGAACCGCGCGAAGGTCGCGCCCAGGGCGCTCAACGTCCCCATGCTCAGAGATTTCTGCAACATGAAGCGCAGCGTCTGGAAAAACGCCGCCATGACGGCAAGAAGGATCCACGGTTCTAGGACCAATTGAGCTTCATCCCGCACCACCGGCGCGTGTCGGATTTTACCGCCCGCCAGGAGATTTGCGCGCCGCGTCCCTCTCGGCAGATTTGGCATTGCCAAATCGCCTGCCGGTCAGCGTCCGGTTGATCGCAAGCGCAGATCGACGCCGCGGGAGGCAAAATCCGCCGCGTCGCCCTGCGATTTCGCCAAAATCCGTGCTCTCTGCGTTGTTTCCGCTTGAAAGGGGGCCACCCTTCCTGCGCGAAAACGCCTGCAGAGTCCGGATTTTGAACTGAAACCGATGATGTGGGATGAAGGTCAATTGGTCCTGTCATGACCCCCTATTGCCCGCGTTTTACTTCCTCCGCCAGAGCGGATGCGCCACCGGGTCCTTCGCCCGCAACAGGTGCCGCGCGAAAATCTCGGCGTAAGAGCGGTAATAATACCCGCCATTGCGCCGCAGGTAGGTCTCCCGGTTCTGCCGCCACATCGCCGGCAGCCGGTACCACGCCACGCGCGGGTGCATGTGATGCACCACGTGCAGGTTGTTGTTCAGAAAGAGAAACGCCAGCGGCCCGCCATCCTCGACCACGACCGTGCGCCCGCTGGCCCGCTCATGGGCCCGGTGCTCCAGGAAGGTGCGGATCTTCAGGATCGCATAGGCCGCGTAGGCGCTGACCAGGTAGGCCCAGACCGGCATCGGCGACACCGCGACCACCCCCAGCACCGCCGCCACGCCCAGCCCGTGCAACGCCCAGGCCCGCGCGACGCCCCGGTCCCCGCCCCGGATCGCGGCCCAGTCGCCGCGCATGAACACCACCTGTCCCAGCACCGGCCCCACGATCATCCGTCCCAACAGCGTGTTGTTGAACCGCAGCACGGCCCGGAACCAGCCCGGCAGACGCCCCCAGACCTCCGGGTCAAGGTAGTTCGATTCCGGATCGTCGTAAGGATCGGTCAGCAGGCTGTCGCGGTGATGCGCCAGGTGCAGGTCCCTGAAGCGCCGGTAAGGCACGCACAGCCCGAGGCTGAAAAACCCCAGCGCCTCGTTGAGCCTGTCGTTTCGGGTCGGGTGCCCGTGGATCATCTCGTGCACCAGCGACGAATGCAGCGTGATCCCGATCGCCGCCACCGCCACGCCTGCCGGCAGCCAAAGCCCTGCCAGCCAGAAAAGCGCCACGCCCCAACCCGCGTAACAGGCCGCCAACAGTCCCAGTGTCGGCCATTCCACGTCCGCAAGCGCACGCGCTTCCGGCCCCGGCACCGGCCCGGCGCCGCCTTCCAGTTCCACTTTCATCTTGTCCCCAATTCCGTCCTTCTCACCAAGCGTTACGACAGATCCTGTCAGGGGGGCAGTCAGAGAATGATTAACAAACCTCCCGTTTGTTGATAAAATCCAACAGATGATCCAGAAATCCGACAAACGCGACCGCGCCACCCTGTTCCGCACCCGCCTCAACGAGGCGCTGCGCCTGCGCGGCACCTCGCAAAGCGCGCTGGCGCGCAGCGTCGGCGTCGACCGTTCGACCATCTCGCAACTGCTCAAGGGCACCGGCGCGCGCCTGCCCAACGCGCAGGTGGTGGGCGAATGCGCGCGGGCGCTCGGCGTCTCCGCCGACTGGCTCCTGGGCCTCACCGACCGGCCCGAGACCGCCGCGGACATCCTCGCCAACACGCTCTCGCTGACCGAGGCGCCCCGCGCGCTCGTCGACGAACAGATCTTCACCTGGCACCGCGAGGCCGCGGGCTACAAGATCCGCCACGTCCCCGCCGGCCTGCCCGACATGCTCAAGACCCGCGAACTGCTCGAATGGGAATACGCCCCCCACCTGGGCCGGTCCACCGAACAGGCCATCGGCGCGTCAGAGGACCGGCTCGACTGGATGCGTGGCACCCGATCGGATTACGAGATCGCCCTGCCGCTCTTCGAGATGCACAGCTTCATCGCCGGCGAAGGCTATTACCACGGCCTGCCCCGCGAGATCCGCCAGCGCCAGGTCGACTACCTGCTCGAGATCACCGAACAGCTCTACCCGCGCCTGCGCCTCTATCTCTTCGACGCCCGCCGGCTCTATTCCGCGCCCGTGACGATCTTCGGCCCGCTGCTGGCCGTCATCTATATCGGCCGCAACTACCTCGCCTTCCGCGACACCGAACGGGTCGAAGCCCTGACCCTGCATTTCGACAACCTGGTCCGCGAGGCCGCCATCGGCGCCCGCGACCTGCCGGACCACATCCGCGAATGCTGGGCCGAAACCTCGGACTAGGACCGCCCCGCCCCTTCCTCTGGCCAGAAATATCCTGGGGGAGCGGCGAAACACCGTTTCGCCGCGGGGGCAAAGCCCCCGGCACCGCCCGCCACAAAGGCGGTTTCGGTCGGATATCGCGTAGGGTGGGTGAAACCCACCACCCCGGCCCGTCGCCCCCACGCACCGTAGGGTGGGTAAAACCCACCTTCCCGGCCCCGTCGCCCCCACGCTGCGTAGGGTGGGTGAAACCCACCACATCCGCCCCTCAATACGGCATCGGATGCGCCTTGTGCGTGTCGTCCAATGCCTCCAACACCTCCTCGGACAACGTCACCTCCGCCGCCCCCAGCGCCAGGTCCAGCTGCTCCAGCGACGTCGCCCCGAAAATGGCCGAGGCCATGAAGGGCCGCGTCAGGCACCAGGCCAGCGCCATCTGCACCGGGTCGAGGCCAAACCGCCGCGCCACCTCCAGGTAGGCGTCGACCGCCTCAAAGGCCCTGTCGGTCTTCCGCCCGCCCAGCGTCTCGTTCAGCGACAGGCGCGAGCCCTCGGGCACCGCGCCGCCCTGGTACTTGCCGGTCAGCAGCCCCGCCGCCAGCGGCGAGAACGCCAGCAGGCCCACATCCTCGTTCACGCTCAGCTCCGCCAAATCTGTATCGAACAACCGGCACATCAGCGAATACTCGTTCTGGATCGAGGCCACCCGCGGCCCGCCCACCTCGTCGGCCACCTGCAGCCACTGCGCCGTCCCCCAGGCACTCTCGTTGGACAGGCCGAAGGCCCGGATCGTGCCCCGCTCCACCTCGCGCTGCAACGCCCCCAGCGCATCCTCCATATGCGCCCGCGTCGCGGCGGGGTCCTGCCCCGATGGATCAAACCGCCAGTTCTGCCGGAACATGTAGCTGCCCCGGTTGGGCCAGTGAAACTGGTACAGGTCGATCACGTCCGTCTGCAATCGCTTCAGTGAGCCTTCGATGGCCCCGGGGATGGTCTCTGACGAGATCGGCGCTCCATCCCTCGCATGCTGCATCCCCGCGCCCGAATGCTTGGTGGCCAGCACCACGTCGCCGCGCCGCCCCGTCCGGGCGACCCACGTGCCGATGATCTCCTCGGTGCGCCCGATGGTCTCCTTCGCGATCGGGTTCACCGGGTACATCTCGGCGGTGTCGATGAAATCCACGCCCCGGTCCAGCGCCATGTCGATCTGGGCATGCCCCTCGGCCTCGGTATTCTGCGTGCCCCATGTCATCGACCCGAGGCAAAGCGCGCTCACCTCGATCCCCGTCCGCCCCAATTGCCTGCGCTGCATGTCCCGCTCCGTCTTGCCTGTGGTCAAAGCCCCATATGTAGCGGCTCCGTCACGGGCGTCACCCCTATTTCGCGATTGAGAACAAACCACGAACAAACTACATTCAACGGCATGGACACCACCCTGCTCACCCGGCGCAGCAGCCACCGCAGCCGCCCCGCGCTCACCGTGCTGGGCGAGATGACCCTGACGCCGGCCCGCCTGCACGAGCTTTGCGGGCCGGCGCGGCACATGGCGGCGATGCTGGTGGCCGCCGCCACCCAGGGGCCGGTGTTCTGGATCGCCCCCGACTGGGCCGCCGACCGGCTCAACCCCGACGGCATGGTGGCGCTGGCGGGTCCCGAACGCTTCACCTTCCTGTCGCCGCGCCAGCCCATCGACCTTCTGTGGTGCCTCGAAGAAGTGCTGCGCTCCGGCGCCGTGCCCCTCGCCGTGGCCGAACTGCCGGACCTGCCCAACCTCACCCAGGTCCGCCGCCTGCACCTTGCGGCGGAAACCGGCGCGGCCGAAGGTGCCGGCGCGCCGCTGGGCCTCATTCTCACCCCCGGCGAGGGCGGCGCCCCCGGCGTCGAAAGCCGCTGGCACATGGCCCCCGCCCACGCCCCCGGACGGCTGGGCTGGACCCTCGCGCGCCGCCGCGCCCGCACCCTGCCCCCGGCGACATGGGCCGTGACCCGCGCCAGGGGCGGCTTTGCGCTTGATCCCTGCAAGGAAACGGACAATCCTGCCTAAGTGACGGACGAAAAACGCAAAACGCCCGGCCTCACCGCCGCGCTCTGGCGCGATCTGCCGGGGCGCCGCGCCTTCTGGGCGTCAGCCCTGCTGCTTGCGGCTACGCTTGTGCTGCTCGCGATCTTCTTCGTCCGCATCCCGGCCAGCGTCGACTTCATGATTGCCCGGATCGACAGCATCACGCAGATCGAGACCGATCTCGGCACCCGCCCGGCCTATACCGCCACCACCGACACCGGCCGGCATTTCCCGCTCGTCGCCCCGAACCGCCTGACCCCGCTACTCGCGCCCGGCGACCGGATCTGCCTGCGGGTCCAGACCGACCGCTTCACCGGCCGCGTCACCGCCCGTCACGCCGTCGAGGCGCCGGAGTGTCGGCCCGCGTCGGCCACCTGACCGCCTTACGCCGCGCCGCCCATCTCGCGCAGCGCGGTCAGCAGCCGCGCCACCTCGGCCTCGGTATTGTAGTGACACATCGAGATGCGGATACAGTCGCTCAGCCCCAGCGGCTTCAGCACGTTGCCGCTGTAATGATCATCCTTGCGGATATGCGTGCGGATGCCCTGCGCGTTCAGCCGCTCCACCACCTCCGCCGAGGGCACGCCCGCGACCACCACCGACACCAGCCCCTCGCGCGCCGGGTTCTCCGCCCCGCCCAGAATGCTGACGTGATCCATGTCGCGCAGCCCGGGCAGGTTGCCGGTGCCCTTGATCATGGCGTCCGTCAGGTGCGTCTCGTAGGCATGAATGGCCCGCCCCGCCGCCTCGATCCGGCGGCGGCGGTCGGTCTCGCCCGACATCTCGCCGCCCAGCCAGTCGAAATACTCCACCACGTCCGACACGGTGGCATAGCAGCCCGCATCGCGCGTGCCCAACTCCCAGGCGTCCTCGGGCGACCCGATCAGCCGCTCGTGCGGCATCACCGCCAGCCGGTCCGAGATCCACCCGATCCCGAACCCGTGGCGCGAGAACACCTTGTAGGGCGAAATCGCATAGCCATCGGCCCGGTAGCTGTCGATATCCAGCTGCCCATGCGCCGCGTGCTGTATCCCGTCCACGATGATCACCGCCTCCGGCGCCACCGCCCGGATCGCGGCCGAAATCGCTGCCACGTCCATGCCCATCCCCGTCACCGGCGAGGCATGCACGATGGTCGCCACCGCCACGTCGGGCGTCATCCGTTCGGCATAGACCTCCGCCGTGACCAGACCCAAAGCGTCGTCATGCGGCACCTCGACATATTCCAGCCCCGCCACCTCGGCCCAGCGCCGGGCGGCACTGCGCGACGCGGGATGCTCGATCGACGACCCGATCACCTTGCCCCCCTCGGGCGCGTTCACACAGGCCGTGCGGATCATCCGAAACAGCAGCTCCGTCCCGCTTTCCCCGGCAAGGAACTGCCCCGAGGATGCATTCATGAACACCGCCAGATCCGCCTTGGCGCGGTCGATCACGTCCTGGATGCCCTGCCCCGCCGGGTTCGCGCGGCCCGGGTTGTCGGGGATCGCGGCGTAGAAACCGGATGTCTCCACCACCTTTTTCAGCGTCAGCGCCCCGCCCGCGTTCTCGAAGAAAATCCGCTCGCCCTGGAACGGGCAGCTCTCCACATGGGCAAAGCGGTCCCGGATGGCGTGGATCAGTTCGGGGGTCTCTTGGATCATGACGTCTCCTGTCGCATTGAAGGCCTTGCGCCATATGCCGGGATTCCCGCACCGCATACAAGTCGCCTGCCTGCCGGACCGTGAACGCGGCAAAATCAGGCACTTGGCCAAAGCGGCGCACGCGTCAGGGCTTTGCACCCGCATACGCCGAAAACGACGCCGTTCTGTCGAAAACGCGGCAGGACATCGTCGCGCCCACGTGCCAAGTTGGCCCCATGCGCATGATCATCTCCTTCGCGGCCCTTTTCCTGTCGGTCATCCTGTTGCAGCTGTCCACCGGCGGCGTCGCCCCGCTCGATGCGCTGTCCGGGCTGACGCTCGACTTCTCCACGCAGGAAATCGGCTTTCTCGGCTCGGCGCATTTCTTCGGCTTCTTCATCGGCTGCTGGTTCGCGCCGCGCCTGATGGGCTCGATCGGCCATTCCCGCGCCTTCGCCGCCTTCACCGCCGCGGGCGCCATCGGCCTTCTGATGCACATGATCATCATCGACCCTCTGGCCTGGGCGCTGATGCGCGTGGCCTCGGGCCTCTGCATCGCGGGCTGCTACACCGTGGTCGAGGCCTGGTTGCAAGCCAAGGTCACCAACGAGACGCGCGGCCGCACCATGGGCATCTACCGGGTGGCCGACATGGGCGCGTCGCTGGTGGCGCAAATGCTGATTTCCGTTCTGGAACCGGCCTCCTACGTCTCCTACAACATCCTCGCCATCATCTGCTGCGCCTCGCTCCTGCCGCTGACGCTGACCACCGTGCGCCAGCCCGAAACGCCCAAGGCGCCCCGCCTGCGCCCCATGCTGGCGGTCGAATGCTCACCGCTCGCCGCCGCCGCCGTGATCGTCGCGGCGCTCTCCAGTGCTACCTTCCGCATGGTCGGGCCGCTCTATGGCCAGCAGGTCGGCCTCGCACTCGACCAGATCGCGTGGTTCCTCGCCGCCTTCGTCCTCGGCGGGGCGCTGGCCCAGTATCCGGCGGGCTGGCTCGCCGACAAGTTCGACCGCCGCCACGTGATGATCGCGCTGTCGCTCGCCGCCATCCTGTGCTGCATCGTCACCGCCCTGGCCGGCCCCTCCTCGCCCAACGGCGCCATGATCGCCGCCTTCTTCTTCGGCTTCACCGCCTTTCCGATCTATTCCGTCGCCGCCGCCCACGCCAACGACTTCGCCACCTCCGAACAACGGGTCGAGCTGTCCGCCGCGCTGATGTTCTTCTTCGCCCTGGGCGCCATCGCCGCGCCCTACGTGGCCTCCGCCCTGATCGAACGCTTCGGCCCGCAGGCGATGTTCGTGATGATCGCCACAGCCCACGCCGTGCTCATCGTCTTCAGCTTCGTGCGGATGCTGGCCCGGCCCAGCGCCGGCGCCCGCACCCGCTATGTCTGGTCGCCGCGCACCTCCTTCCTGATCGGGCGGCTCACCCGCAGCGCCCGCGAAGAGGACACGCGCACCGATCCCTGACGCCAACCGCCTCTGGCACAGGCCGCGCCATTGCGTTAAACGGACGCCCAAAGCTCAAGGACGTCTCGCAATGGCCCGCCACCTCATCACCTCCGCCATTCCCTACATCAACGGGATCAAGCACCTCGGCAATCTCGTGGGCAGCCAGCTGCCCGCCGATCTCTATGCCCGCTACCTGCGCGGCCGGGGCCACGAGGTGCTGTTCCTCTGCGCCACCGACGAACACGGCACCCCCGCCGAACTCGCCGCCGCCAAAGCCGGCAAACCCGTGGCGGAATACTGCGCCGAGATGTGGCAGGTGCAGGACAAGCTGGGCCAGGGCTTCCGCCTGTCGTTCGACCATTTCGGCCGCTCCTCGTCCGAGCAGAACCGCAAGCTCACCCAGCATTTCGCCGGCAAGCTCTATGAGGCCGGCCTGATCGAGGAAGTGACCGAGAAACAGGTCTATTCCAACGCCGACGGTCGCTTCCTGCCCGACCGCTATATCGAGGGCACCTGCCCCAATTGCGGCTTCGAGAGCGCCCGCGGCGACCAGTGCGACAACTGCACCAAGCAACTCGACCCGGTCGACCTGATCAATCCGCGCTCGACCATTTCAGGCTCGACCGACCTCGAGATGCGCGAGACCAAGCACCTCTACCTGCGCCAGAGCCAGATGAAGGACCGGCTGGAAGACTGGATCGACACGCGGCAAGGCTGGCCGGTGCTGACCACCTCCATCGCCAAGAAATGGCTCAATGACGGCGACGGCCTGCAGGATCGCGGCATCACCCGCGACCTGGACTGGGGCGTGCCGGTGCAGCGCGGCGACGCGCCCTGGCCAGGCATGGAAGGCAAGGTCTTCTACGTCTGGTTCGACGCCCCCATCGAATACATCGCCTGCGGCGCCGAATGGGTCGAGGCGGGCAAGGGCGACGACTGGGAACGCTGGTGGCGCACCGACAAGGGCGCCGAGGATGTCCGCTATACCCAGTTCATGGGCAAGGACAACGTGCCCTTCCACACGCTCAGCTTCCCGGTCACGATCCTCGGGTCGGGCGAGCCGTGGAAGCTGGTCGACTACATCAAGTCCTTCAACTACCTCAACTATGACGGCGGCCAGTTCAGCACCTCGCGCGGCCGCGGCGTGTTCATGGACCAGGCGCTGGAGATCCTGCCGGCTGACTATTGGCGCTGGTGGCTGCTCAGCCACGCGCCCGAAAGCTCCGACGCCGAATTCACCTGGGAAAACTTCCAGGCATCGGTCAACAAGGACCTCGCCGACGTGCTCGGCAACTTCGTCTCCCGCGTCACCAAGTTCTGCCGCTCGAAATTCGGCGAAGAGGTCCCCGAGGCCGGCAGCTACGGCCCCGACGAGACCGCGCTGATCGAGACGCTCACCACCCGCATCCGCTCCTACGAGGCGCATATGGAATCCATCGAGGTGCGCAAATCCAGCAACGAGCTGCGCGCCATCTGGGTCGCGGGCAACGAGTACCTGCAAACCGCCGCCCCTTGGTCGACCTTCAAGGAAGACCCCGAAAAAGCCGCCATGCAGATCCGCCTCGCGCTCAACCTGATCCGGCTCTACGCGGTGATCTCGGCCCCCTTCATCCCCGACGCCTCCGCCGCGATGCTGCAGGCCATGCAGACCGAGGACGGCAGCTGGCCCGATGACGTGAATCAGGCGCTGCAAATCCTGGAACCCGGCCACGCCTTCACCGTGCCCGACGTGCTTTTCGCCAAGATCACCGACGACCAGCGCGAGGAGTGGGCCGCACGCTTCGCCGGCACCCGCACCTGAGGGCACCCGGCAAATCTTTTCAAAAAAGATTTGCCAAAAGCTTTCTCAAAGCTTTTGGCCGCTCAACCGTGGTACCCGCGGCCGGACTCGAACCGGCACGGCCTTTCGGCCTGGAGATTTTAAGTCTCCTGTGTCTACCATTCCACCACGCGGGCTCAGGCCCCCGTCGTAGCGTGACACTTGCGCGATCACAACTCCTCTTCGCCCTGCTCCAGCACCGGCAGCAGGTGCCGCTCCCCCAGCCACGGGTTCAGCGCCAGCGCCGCGCGTAACGCCAGCGCGGCCTCGCCGCTTCGGCCCAGCGCATGCAGCGTCAGCGCCTGCCCCGTCCGGGCCGCCACGTGGCGCGGCTGCAACTCGAGCGTCCGCTCCAGATCGGGCAAGGCCGCCTCGAACTCCTGTCGCAGGAAATGGATGAAGGCCCGCTGGTTGTACCCTTCGGCGTATTCCGGGCAATAATCCACCAGCGCCTCCGCCGCCGCCATCGCCGCGTCATAATCATACGACTCGCGCCGCGCCATCGCCTCGTCCAGCAACCCTTGCGCCTTTTCGTCCGGCGCCTCGGCCCACAGCGCCCACATCTCGTCCGACAGCGCCCGCCCCGCGGCCTCGTCCGAAGCCGCCTGCGCCGCCTCGATCAGCCGGCTCAGCGCCTCCGCATGGTCGGGCGCGTCGGGACAGGTCTCGGCCCGCACCGGGCCGGCCAGAAGACAGGCGATCAGAAAAAGTCTCATGGACATCAATCATGCCCCCTGCGCCCACGAAATCAACGCGCAAATGCGCCCCGCTCAGAACACCTCGGACAGCGCGTTCTCCTTCACCGCCTCCATCGCCACGTAGGTCGAGGTCTTCGACACATGCGGCAAGGTGCTGATCTGCTCGGCCAGCACCCGGCGGTAATCCTGCATGTCCTGCGTGCGGATCTTCATCAGGTAGTCGAAATTCCCCGCGATCAGGTGCACCTGCTCGATTTCCGGGATCCGCTTCACCGCCGCGTTGAACTCCGCCAGCGCGCTTTCCCGCGTATCGGTCAGGCTCACCTCGACGAAACTCACGTGGTCCAGCCCCAGCCGGATCGGGTCCACCAGCGCCCGGTAGCCCGAGATCACGCCCTCGCGCTCCAGCTTGCGCAGCCGCGCCTGGGTGGGCGACTTCGACAACCCGATCCGCCCGGCCAGCTCGGTGATGCTGATCCGCCCTTCGGCCACCAGCACGCGCAGAATCGCCTTGTCGAACTGATCCAGCTCGCTTGCATCCATTTGACTTGTCTCCCCGGCGAATTACCGTCCGTTTATCCCGCGAAATGACACCAATCGGGAAATCAGATCAGATATACAGTGGTACACTAGTCCAAACCGCCATCCCCCAGCAAGAGGACCGCAATGCCCTACGATTCCGACCTGCGCCGTGTGATCGACCAGACCACCTATGCCGAAGAGGCCGAAACCGTCGCCCGCCTGACCGAGGTGGCGGGCCTCACGGAAGAGGACCGCGTGCGCATCTCGAAATCCGGTGCCGACCTCGTCCGCCGCATCCGCAACCAGTCCGACCCCGGCCTGATGGAGGTCTTCCTCGCCGAATACGGCCTCTCCACCGACGAGGGCATCGCGCTGATGTGCCTGGCCGAGGCGCTCCTGCGCGTGCCCGACGCCGACACGATCGACGCCCTGATCGAGGACAAGATCGCCCCCTCGGACTGGGGCAAGCACATGGGCCACTCCACCTCGCCGCTCGTGAACGCCTCCACCTGGGCCTTGATGCTCACCGGCAAGGTGCTGAAGGACGAAAACCCCGGCCCCGTCGGCCACCTGCGCGGCGCCATCCGCCGCCTGGGCGAGCCTGTCATCCGCACCGCCGTCGGCCGCGCGATGCGCGAAATGGGCCGCCAGTTCGTGCTGGGTGAGACCATCGAGTCCGCCATGGACCGCGCCGCGAAGATGGAGAAGAAAGGCTACACCTACTCCTACGACATGCTGGGCGAGGCCGCGCGCACCGACGCCGACGCCATCCGCTATCACCTGGCCTATTCCCGCGCGATCAGCGCCATCTCCAACGCCTGCACGCACAAGGAGATCCGCAAGAATCCCGGCATCTCGGTCAAGCTCTCGGCGCTCCACCCCCGCTACGAGGTCGCGCAACAGCATCAGGTCATGGACGTGCTGATGCCCCGCCTGCGCTCGCTCGCCATCCTCGCCAAATCCGCCCGCATGGGCCTCAACATCGACGCCGAGGAGGCCGACCGCCTGTCGCTCTCGCTCGAGGTGATCGAGGCCACGCTCTCCGAGCCATCCCTCGCCGGATGGGACGGCTTCGGCCTGGTGGTGCAGGCCTATGGCCAGCGCGCCTCCCACGTGCTCGACTACCTGCATGATCTCGCGCAAAAACTGAACCGCCGCATCATGGTCCGCCTGGTGAAAGGCGCCTACTGGGACACCGAGATCAAGCAGGCCCAGGTCGAAGGCATTGACGGCTTCCCGGTCTTCACCTCGAAACCCGCGACCGACATTTCCTACATCGCCAACGCGCGCAAGCTCCTGTCGATGACCGATCACATCTACCCGCAATTCGCCACGCATAACGCCCACACCGTGGCCGCCATCCTCGACATGGCCAAGGATATGGACAAGGGCACCGACACGTTCGAGTTCCAGCGCCTGCACGGCATGGGCGAGGCGCTGCACGACATCGTCATGAAAGAGCGCGGCACCAACTGCCGCATCTACGCGCCCGTCGGCGCCCACCGCGACCTGCTCGCATACCTCGTCCGCCGCCTTCTGGAAAACGGCGCCAACTCCAGCTTCGTCAACCAGATCGTGGACGAGGACGTGGCTCCCGAAACCGTCGCCCGCGACCCGTTCGAGGCCTACAAGGGCGACCGCCCGCAACTGCCCACCGGGCCCGAGCTTTTCCTGCCGGAACGCCCCAATTCCCAGGGCTTCGACCTCAAGCACCAGCCGACCCTCGACATGATCGAGGCCGCCCGCGGCCCCTTCGCCACCGCCACATGGGAGGCCGCCCCCCTGATCGCCGGCAAGGCGGCCCCGGAAGAGGCCGAGCCGGTCTCCAACCCCGCCGACCCCTCGGACAGCCCCGGCACCGTCGCCACCGTCAGCAAGGAAGACATCGAAACAGCCCTCTCCGCCGCCGCGCCGTGGGACGCGCCCATCGAGGAGCGCGCCCGCATCCTCAACGCCGCCGCCGACCTTTACGAGGAAAACTTCGGCGAGATCTTTGCCATCCTCGCCCGCGAGGCCGGCAAGACCCCGATGGACGCCGTGGCCGAACTGCGCGAGGCCGTGGATTTCCTGCGCTATTACGCCGCCAACGCGCCGCAGGATCCGCCCGTGGGCATTTTCACCTGCATCAGCCCGTGGAACTTCCCGCTGGCCATCTTCACCGGCCAGATCAGCGCGGCCCTCGCCGCCGGCAACGCCGTGCTCGCCAAACCGGCAGAGCAAACACCCCTGATCGCCCATTACGCCATCTCGCTGATGCACAAGGCCGGCGTGCCGAACACGGCGGTCCAACTCCTGCCCGGCGCGGGCGACGTGGGCGCCGCGCTCACCTCCGACGCCCGCATCGGCGGCGTCGCCTTCACCGGCTCGACCGAAACGGCGCTCAAGATCCGCGCCACCATGGCCGAGAACCTCGCCCCCGGCGCGCCGCTCATCGCTGAAACCGGCGGGCTCAACGCGATGATCGTCGACTCCACCGCCCTGCCCGAACAGGCCGTGCAGGCCATCGTCGAATCCGCCTTCCAGTCGGCGGGCCAGCGCTGCTCCGCCCTGCGCTGCCTCTACGTCCAAGAAGACGTGGCGGAAGGCTTCACCGAAATGCTCACCGGCGCGATGGACGCGCTTTCCATGGGCAAACCGTGGTCGCTGTCGACCGACGTGGGCCCGGTCATCGACGAAGAGGCCCGCACCGGGATAGCCGCCCATATTGATGAGGCCCGCGCCGACGGTCGCCTGATCCACGAAATCCCCTCGCCCAATTCCGGCTGCTTCATCGCGCCCACCCTCATCAAGGTGAACGGGATCGAGGACATGCAGCGCGAGATCTTCGGCCCGGTCCTGCACATGGCCACCTTCAAGTCGCGCGACCTCGACCGCGTCATCGACGCCATCAACGGCACCGGCTACGGCCTCACCTTCGGCCTGATGACCCGCATCGACGACCGCGTCCAGCACGTGACCGAGGCGGTGCATGCCGGCAACATCTACGTCAACCGCAACCAGATCGGCGCCATCGTGGGCAGCCAACCCTTTGGCGGCGAAGGGCTTTCCGGCACCGGCCCCAAGGCGGGCGGCCCCAACTACCTCGCCCGCTACACGGCCCGCCCCGCCGAGCACACCGACGCCACTTGGGACAGCACGATGGACGCCAAGGCGGTTCAATCCGCGCTCGACAAGGCCGCCAAAAATCACACGCCCCAGCCGGTCGAGGCCATCGTCCTGCCCGGCCCCACCGGCGAGTCGAACCGGCTCACGGCCCACGCCCGCCCGCCGCTCCTCTGCCTCGGGCCGACCAGGGACATGGCCGAGGCCCAGGCCAAGGCGGTCGAGGCCCTGGGCGGCCGCGCCCTGCGCGCCACCGGCCGCGTCGACCCGGACGCCCTCACCACGCTCTCCGGCTTTTCCGGCGCGCTCTGGTGGGGCGATGCCGACACGGCCCGCGCCTATACATCGGCGCTCAGCCAGCGCAAAGGCCCGATCCTGCCGCTCATCACCGGCCTGCCCGATACCGGCCACGTGATGGGCGAACGCCATGTCTGCGTCGACACCACGGCGGCGGGCGGCAACGCGGCGCTTCTCGGTGGCGTCGCCTGAACCAAAGCCGGCACCCCGGCTTTTTCTTGCCAAAAATACTCATATCCCGCCGCCCGCCACCGGGCGCGGGGCCTGAGCCATGGCACAGCGCCCGCCATCCCGCCCATTTTCTACGCAGAAAATGGCCTGGAAAATACGCATTTTCCAAAACAGAATTTGCGCAAATTCTGCCCGCCCTACCCCACGCGCCCGCTTGACTGTCCCGCGGCGCGCGGCCACTTTGCGCCCATGATCCCGATCCGCGACCATAACCCCTCCGGGCGTACCCCATTCGTCACCTACGGGCTGATGGCGCTGAACATCGGCATCTTTCTCAGCTACTTCCCCGCCCTTTCGGGCGATCCCCGGGCGCTGATGCTGTTCTACTACGACTGGGCCATGGTCCCGGCGCTGGTCACCGCCGAAGGCACCTACAGCACGCTTCTCACCTCGACCTTCCTGCATGGCGGCTGGATGCACCTCGCCGGCAACATGCTCTTCCTGTGGATCTTCGGCGACAACATGGAAGAGGAGTTCGGGCACCTGGGCTACCTCCTCTTCTACCTCGCCTGCGGGTTGGCCGCCAGCGGGGCACAGCTGGCCTCGGCCCCGCTCAGCCAGGTGCCCACGGTCGGCGCCTCGGGGGCCATCGCGGGGGTGATGGGCGGCTACTTGCTCCTGTTCCCCAAGGCCAAGATCGACATCTTCATCTTCCTGGTCTTCATCATCCGTATCATCTCGGTTCCGGCCTGGATCATGCTGGGCCTGTGGTTCCTCTTCCAGCTCTTCGGCGGCGCGGGCAGCAGCGCCGACGAGGGCGGCGTGGCCTACTGGGCCCATGCGGGCGGCTTCGTCGCCGGTCTGGTCCTGACCCTGCCGCTTTTCCTGCGCCGCGGCGGCCCGGCCTATTGGGACCGCACCGAAGGCCACCCGCCCCACCCGGAGGCGAAATACAGGCTCAGCCGCACCAACATCCCGAAGGTCACCCGCAAATGACCCTGCTCAAGGCCAGCTGCCATTGCGGCGCCGTGCGCTTCACGGTCGATATCGACGGCCCCGTCGAGGGCGCGATGCGCTGCACCTGTTCCTTCTGCCGCCGCCGCGCCGCGCCCAATATCAGCGTCCCGCTCGACCGCCTGACCATCACCGACGGTGCCGACCACCTGACGCTCTACAGCTGGGGCACCGGCACGGCACAGCACTATTTCTGCAGGACCTGCGGGATCTACACCCACCACCAGCGCCGCTCGGATCCCAATGAATACGGCGTGAACCTGGGCTGCATCGAGGGCCAGAACCCGGCCCATTACGAGCCGATCCCGTGGAACGACGGCGTCAACCACCCCTCCGACGCGAAAAAGACCTGAGCGGCCTCACGCGTTGCGGATCACGCCCGCGAACTTGTCGAAAATCGCCTCGTTGGCGCACACCACGTCGCCCCGCTCCAGCAACTCGGCGCCCGGCGTCAGCGGCTCGACGAAGCCGCCCGCCTCTTTCACGATGATCACGCCCGCGGCGATGTCCCAGGCGTTCAGCCTGCGCTCCCAGAACCCCTCGTAGCGGCCCGCCGCCACATAGGCCATGTCCAGCGCCGCTGATCCCCAGCGCCGCACGCCGGCACAGGTCGGCATCAGCCGCGCAAGATCCTGCAAGGTCGACGGCAGGTCGCCGCGCCCGCCGAAGGGCACGCCGGTGGCAAAGATCGACTCGATCAGCTTGGACCGCCCCGAGACCCGCAGGCGCTTTTCGTTGATGAAGGCCCCCTCGCCCTTCTCGGCCAGGAACATCTCGTCCTTGGCGGCGTCGAAAATGACCCCCGCCACGACCTGGCCCTTATGCTCCAGCGCGATCGAGACGCACCAATGCGGCAGCCCGTGCAGGAAATTCGTCGTCCCGTCCAGCGGGTCCACGATCCAGCGCCGCGTCGGGTCCTGGCCCTCTTCCTCGCCGCCTTCCTCGGCCAGCCAGCCATAGGTGGGCCGCGCCCCCATCAGCTCTTCCTTCAGGATCGCCTCGGCGGCGATGTCGGCGCGGCTGACGAAATCGCCCGCGCCCTTCATGCTGACCTGCAGGTTCTCGACCTCGCGGAAATCCTTGACCAGCGACCGCCCCGCCTTGCGCGCGGCTTTCAGCATGATGTTGAGATTGGCACTGCCGGGCATGTCTGGGGCTCCTTTGGGGTCAGGCCGCGCGTATACGCGCGCCTGCTCCAGCCTGCAAGAGGCCGCGGACGCCGGCGCGGCGACACCCCCTTTCCATGCAGGCGCCCTGCCCCTAGGTTGGCGCCGAAACGGCAACAGGAGTCGGCGCCATGGACAAGGTCAGCTTCACCCAGATGAAGGACGGCACGAAGGAGGATTATGAATTCCTCAACGAGCACGAGATCGACCACACGAAACACACCGCCAAGCGCCTGATGAAGGCGCTGGTGGAGCTGGACGAAAGCCTGTCGGGCTACCAGATCACGCGCCTCGGGCATTCCCTGCAATCGGCCACCCGCGCCTGGCGCGACGGCGCGGATTCCGACTGGGTCGTCGGCGCGCTCCTGCACGATATCGGCGACATCTACGCGCCCTACAATCACGACGAATACGCCGCCACGATCCTGAAACCCTTCGTGCGCGAACAGGTCACCTGGTGCGTCGCCACCCATGGCGATTTCCAGATGCTCTATTACGGCCATCACCTCGACGGGGCCGACCCCAACAAGCGCGACCGCCACGCCGGGCATGCGTATTTCGACGACTGCGCCGAATTCTGCGAACGCTGGGACCAGGCCTCGTTCGACCCGAACTACGAGACCCTGCCGCTCGAATTCTTCGCGCCCATGGTCGAGGAGGTCTTCGCCCGCACGCCCTATGACCCGCAGGTGATCCGCCCCGGCGCGCGCGAACCGCTGGTGAACCCGGAGGTCGCGGCGGCGCGCTGAGTCCGAAGACGGGTTAAAGGGGCCAGCCCCTCGCGTTGAAACTGCGTTTCAACGCTCACCCCGGGATATTTTCGGCCAGAGGAAAAGCCTGCCTCTTTCCCTTGCCCCGCGCTTTCGGTATTCGACCCAAGACCTTATTTCCAAGCACGGGACCTGCATCATGGCGATGGAAAAGACCTTCAACGCAGCCGAGGCCGAACCGCGCCTCTCGACCGCCTGGGAAGAGAGCGGCGCCTTCAAGGCCGGCGCCAATGCCAAGCCCGGGGCCGAGACCTTTTCCATCATGATCCCGCCCCCCAACGTGACGGGCAGCCTGCACATGGGCCATGCCTTCAACAACACGTTGCAGGACATCCTGATCCGCTGGCACCGGATGCGCGGCTTCGACACGCTCTGGCAGCCCGGCACCGACCACGCCGGCATCGCCACCCAGATGGTGACCGAACGCGACATGGCCGCCAATGGCGAGCCCACGCGCACAGAGATGGGCCGCGAGGAGTTTGAAAAGCGCGTCTGGCAGCAAAAGATCAAGTCACGCGGCACAATCATCGGCCAGCTGAAGCGCCTCGGCGCTTCCTGCGACTGGTCGCGCGAGGCCTTCACCATGTCCGGCGCCCCCTCCGCCCCCGAGGGCGAGGAAGGCAATTTCCACGACGCCGTCATCAAGGTCTTCGTGGACATGTTCGAGAAGGGCCTGATCTATCGCGGCAAGCGGCTGGTCAACTGGGACCCGCATTTCGAGACCGCCATTTCCGATCTCGAGGTCGAGAACACCGAGGTCGCCGGCCACATGTGGCACTTCAAGTACCCGCTCGCGGGCGGCGCGACCTACACCTATGTCGAGCGGGACGAGGACGGAAAGGTTACCCTCGAGGAAGAGCGCGACTATATCTCCATCGCCACCACGCGCCCCGAAACCATGCTGGGCGATGGCGCGGTCGCGGTTCACCCGTCGGATGAACGCTACGCGCCAATCGTCGGAAAACTCTGCGAAATCCCGGTCGGGCCGAAAGAGCATCGTCGCCTCATTCCGATCATCACGGACGAGTATCCGGACCCCGATTTTGGCTCGGGCGCGGTCAAGATCACCGGCGCGCATGACTTCAACGACTACGGCGTGGCGCAGCGCGGCGGCATCCCGATGTACCGATTGATGGATACCAAGGGCGCGATGCGCGACGACGGCGCGCCTTACGCCAGGATGGCCGAGATCGCCATGGCCGTGGCCAAGGGCGAGCGCACCCTGACCGAGGCCGAGGCCGACACGATCAACCTCGTCCCGGACGACCTGCGCGGCCTCGACCGCTTCGAGGCGCGTGAAAAGGTCGTCCAGCAGATCACCGACGAGGGTCTGGCGGTAAATGTTGAGAATGATAAAGGCGAGACCGTCCCGCTTGTGGAAAACAAGCCTATCATGCAGCCTTTTGGCGACCGCTCGAAGGTCGTGATCGAGCCGATGCTGACCGATCAGTGGTTCGTGGACACCGACAAGATCGTCGGCCCCGCCATCGAGGCGGTGAAATCCGGCGACGTCACCATCATGCCCGAGCAGGACCGGAAGGTGTATTTCAACTGGCTGGAAAACATCGAGCCCTGGTGCATCTCGCGCCAACTCTGGTGGGGGCACCAGATTCCGGTCTGGTACGGCTTTGACCTGTCCGCACCCGATTTCCGCGACCGCGAAGGCGACGGCGCGCTGGATCTCGTTGAAATGCTCGAGGTTCTCAACGAAAGCCACTTCGCCCCGCTGATGGAGTGCGGCCATGATTTCGAGACGACCGCGCAGGCCTTCACCGCGCAGCTGACCGACCTGCCCACGCCGCTGGCCTCGATGACCGTGGTCGAGGCGAAGGACCGCGAGGATGCGCTGCACAAGCTTGCCTCCAGCCTTGCCGACTACACCGCCAGCCAGGATCCCACGCACCTGGTCTACCCGGTCTGGCGCGACCCCGACGTGCTCGACACCTGGTTCTCCTCCGGTCTCTGGCCCATCGGCACGCTGGGCTGGCCCGAAAAGACGCCCGAACTGGAAAAATACTTTCCCACCAGCGTCTTGGTCACCGGCTTCGACATCATCTTCTTCTGGGTCGCCCGGATGATGATGATGCAATACGCCGTCGTGGGCGAAAAACCGTTCTCGGATGTCTATGTCCACGCCCTCGTGCGCGACGAGAAGGGCAAGAAGATGTCCAAGTCGCTCGGCAACGTGCTCGACCCGCTGGAGCTGATCGACGAGTACGGCGCCGACGCCGTCCGCTTCACCCTCACGGCCATGGCCGCCATGGGGCGCGACCTGAAGTTGTCGCCGCAACGCATTGCAGGATACAGGAATTTCGGCACCAAGCTCTGGAACGCCGCCCGTTTCGCCGAAATGAACGAGGCGGTCGGCAGCACCGGCGCGATTCCGCAACCGAAACAGACCGTAAACCGTTGGATTCTCGGCGAAACCGCCAAGACCAAGGCGCTCGTCGATTCCGCGCTGTCGCAATACCGCTTCAACGATGCCGCCAACACGCTCTACGCCTTCGTCTGGGGCACGGTCTGCGACTGGTACGTCGAGTTTTCCAAGCCGCTCCTGCTGGACGGCACCGGCGAGATGAAGCAGGAAACGCAGGACACCATGGCCTGGGTCATCGACCAGTGCCTGATCCTGCTGCACCCGATCATGCCCTTCATCACCGAAGAGCTCTGGGGCACGCTGGCCAGCCGCGACGGCATGCTGATCCACGCCGACTGGCCCAGCTATGGCGACGAATTGATCGACGCCGAGGCGGATGCCGAGATGAACTGGGTCATCGCCCTGATCGACTCCGTCCGCTCGGCCCGCGCGCAGGTCCATGTGCCGGTGGGGCTCTACACGCCGCTGCTCGTGACGGAGTTCTCGAAATCCGCGCGCCTTGCCTGGGACAACAACGCCACGATGATCAAGCGCCTTGCCCGGATCGAGGCGCTGGAAGTCGTCGACAGCTTCCCCAAGGGCTGCATCACCATCCCCGCCGAGGGCGCCAGCTTCGGCCTGCCCCTGGCGGACGTCATCGACGTGGCCGAAGAAAAGGCGCGGCTGGAAAAGACCCTCGGCAAGCTGGAAAAGGAACTGGGCGGTCTGCGCGGCCGGCTGGGCAACCCCAAGTTCGTCGAAAGCGCCCCCGACGAGGTGGTCGAGGAAGCCCGCGAGAACCTCGCCGCCCGGGAAGAGGAAGAGAGCAAGCTGCGCGCCGCCCTCGACCGTCTGGCCGAACTGGGCTGACAGACCCCGGCTTTTTCTTGCTAAAAATACTCATAACGCCACGTCCGCCCCGGGCGTGGCGTTAACCTTTCCGGGTGCCGGACAATGGCACCGACGCGATGCCACCCAAATACCGACGCGATACCGACGCGGGTTTCGGGCGTTAACCGCTCTCCCCTTCGCCTTGCACCCGGCCCTGCTTTGACGTTACCTCTCCGCATGACCGGCCCACGCTACACCGATATCGTCCGCGCCCTGCCCGCCTCGGTTCCCTTCGTCGGCCCCGAGGTCCGCGAGCGCGAAACAGGCAAAGCTTTTGCCGCCCGTCTCGGCGCCAACGAGAACGTCTTCGGCCCTTCACCCAAGGCCATCGCGGCGATGCAGGAGGCGGTCGGCGACATCTGGAAATACAGCGACGCCACCAGCCACGATCTACGCCACGCCCTGGCCGCGCATCACCGCGTGGACCCTGAAAATATCGTTGTTGGCGAAGGGATTGACGGGCTTCTGGGCTATCTGGTGCGCTTGCTGATCGAACCCGGCGATGCCGTCGTCACCTCCGACGGGGCCTACCCCACCTTCAACTACCACGTGGCGGGCTTCGGCGGCGACCTGCACAAGGTGCCCTACAAGGACGATCACGAGGATCCGGCCGCGCTCTTAACCAAAGCGAAAGAGGTTGGCGCGAAACTCGTCTACCTCGCCAACCCCGACAACCCGATGGGCACCTGGCACGATGGCGCGACACTCCGCGCCGCCCTCGACGACCTGCCCCCGGGCTGTCTCCTGATGCTGGACGAGGCCTATATCGAATTCGCCCCCGACGGCACCGCGCCGGAGATCCCCATAGACGACCCGCGCGTCATCCGAATGCGCACTTTTTCAAAGGCTTACGGCATAGCGGGCGCCCGTATCGCCTATGCCATGGGTGCGCCCGACCTGATCCAAAGCTTCGACAAGATCCGCAATCACTTCGGCGTCAACCGCATCGCCCAGGCCGGTGCCCTGGCGGCCTTGCAGGACGAGGAGTGGCTGCAAACAACGATCCAGCGCATGGCCGAAGCCCGCGACCGCATTGCCGAAATCGCCGCCGCCAACGGCCTGCACAGCCTGCCCTCGGCGGCCAATTTCGTCGCCGTGGATTGCGGCCGGGACGGCGATTTTGCCCGCGCCGTCCTGAATGAGCTGATCGAACGCGACCTGTTCGTGCGTATGCCGGGCGTTGCCCCCCTGAATCGCTGCATCCGCATCAGCTGTGGCCGCCCCCAGGACCTCGACCTGCTGGCAGAGACCCTGCCCAAGGCGTTTGACGCGGCCCGTGCGTAGAAATTAACTGACAGCGGCGGGTCCTGCATTAAGATCACGGGCATGAGACGTGGACAGATGCCCGAAGCGCCGAATTACACCAATGCCGCACTGGTCATGGGGCTGGTCAATTTGCTTTGGATTTTCATGGCTTTGTGGATGGTGTTCGGCCTGCCGGTGGTGATGGCGGTGGGCTATGGGCTGAACTTGCTGATCACCCGATTCAGCCGCTCGAACGCCTAAGGCGCGGCCAGAACCTGCGCCGCCGTCTGCACCGCGCCGTCGCCATGCGCGATATTCAGCGCAGTCAGCCCCGCCTCGACAGCCCCCAGCACGCCCAGCAGCGCGTGACCGTTCAGATGCCCCATATGCCCGATCCGGAAATACCCGCTGCTGCGCGGGTCATCCTCGGTCTGCATGCCCAGCCCGATCCCCAGCGTGACGCCCATATGCGCCTCGACCCACTGGCGCAGGTCTTCGCCCAGGGGCTTGCCGATCGCCACCGACGTCACCGCCCGGCTGCGACGCGCGGCCTCGGTGATGTTCAACCTCAGCGGCCCCTCCGCGCCCCACGCCTCGCACGCGGCCCAGACCGCGCGGGCCAGCCGGTCGTGCCGCGCCCAGACCGCCTCGATGCCTTCCTCGCCAAGCATATCAAGGGCTTCACGCAAGCCATACAGGTGATGCGTCGGTGCCGTGCCGCCGAAATACTGGTAGAAGAGGTCCGGCTCGGTGCGCGGCACCCAATCCCAGTACCGGCTGACGCGCGGGACCGTCCGGCGCACATCCGAGGCCTTGTCGTTGAAAAAGACAAAGCCCAGCCCTGGCGGTGTCATCAGCCCCTTCTGGCTGCCCGCCACCATCACGTCGACGCCCCAGGCGTCCGTCTCGAACCTGTCGCAAGCCAGCGAGGCAATGCAATCGGCAGCCAAGAGCGCGGGATGCCCCGCCGCATCCATCGCCGCGCGCACCGCGGCCACATCGTTCAGAACCGACGAGGACGTGTCCACATGCGTGACCAGCACCGCCTTGATATCATGCGCCTTATCGGCGCGCAGCGCGTCCTCGACCGCTTGGCTGTCGACCGGCGCCTGCCGCCCGAAATCGAGTATCTGCACCTCGATCCCCCGCGCCTCGGCCACCTCGGCCCAGCCGTGCCCGAACCGCCCCGTGGCCAGCACCAGCACCCGCTCTCCCGGCTGCACGATGTTGGCCAGGCTCGCCTCCCACGCGGCGTGTCCGTTGCCGATATAGATCGCGGCATGCCCCTTGGTGCGCGCGACGCCGCGCAGGTCCGCCACAAGGTCCGGCATCATGTCGACCAGCTCGCCCGCATAGATGTTGGGCGAGGCGCGGTTCATCGCCCGCAGCACCCGGTCGGGCATGACAGAAGGGCCCGGAATGGCCAGGTAGGGGCGTCCGCCGGCACCGCTCATCACACGTCTCCACGTCAAGAATTGCGTGCAACTTAGCCGCATCCCGGGCGCCGTCAATCGCCGTTCCTTGCCACGGGCGCGGCCTGCCCCTACATGGGGGCGTCACCGGACCATGGCGAAGGACCCAGATGAATTTCTTCAAGCGGATCAGCAACTGGGAACGCGACTTGCGCGCGTCTTACAACACCGACCTGTCGACGCCGGAAAACCGCCGCCGTGCGCGTATCTACAACCTGTGGTTCGACCACGAGATCCTGCGCGGCGTCTGGACCAACTTCTTTCAGATCGCACCGGGCGTCTATCGTTCCAACCATCCGACGCTGAAACGTTTCGCCAGGATGAAGGCCAAGGGCATCAACACGGTGCTCAACCTGCGCGGCGACTACCCGTCGGCGCATTACCACACCGAGGTCGAAACCTGTCGCAAACTGGGCCTGAACCTCGTCAGCATCAGCCTTCAGGCCCGCCATGCCCCCCCCGCCGAGGACCTGCTGGCGCTGATCGACACGTTCCGAACGCTGGAGAAGCCTTTCGTCATGCATTGCAAGTCCGGCGCCGACCGGGCCGGCCTCGCCTCGGCGATCTATCTTCTGGTGATAGATGGGGCACCGATCGACGTCGCCCGCCGCCAGCTTGGTCTGCGCTATCTGCATGTCCGGCGCTCCAAGACGGGCACGCTCGACCATATCTTCGACGTCTATCAGGCCCGCAACGCGCAGGCGCCCATTTCGTTCGAGGACTGGCTTCGGACCGAATACGATCACCTGGACCTGCAGGCCGATTTTCAGGCCACGTACAAACCGTGGTTCTGAACGCGCGTCAGTAGCGCCGCGCCAGCTCCTCGGGGCGCGCCCCCGCAAGGTATCGCAGCAGCAACAGCAGGTTGCGCCCGCCCCGGCGCAGCCACCCGTCGCGCCTGTAGCGCTCCGCGCTGGTGGTCGCGACGGCACCAAGCAGCGTGATCCGCCGCCCCAGCGCCTGCGCCATGGCCACGTCTTCCATCAACGGGATGTCGCGGTAGCCGCGCGTTGCATCATACACTGTGCGCGGAATCAGCAGCCCCTGATCGCCATATGGCAACCCGAAGAGCCTGCTGCGCAGATTGGCCCACCCCGCCACCAGCCTTGGCGCCACGCCCCTGGCGTCGAACGCCAGCCGAAACGCCGCCGCGCCGCGCGCCGCCGTGATATGGTCCTTGACGATCACGGCCCAGCCTGGCGACAAAACGCTGTCGGCATGCAGAAACAGCAGCCAATCGCCCTGTGCCACCCCAGCCCCGCGTCGCAACTGCCCTCCGCGCGACGCCACCCCTTCGACCAGCCTCGCGCCGGCAGCCTCCGCGACCCGAACCGTCGCGTCGTCGGATCCCCCGTCGGAAATCACCAGCTCCCGGATCAGCCCGGCCTCCAGCCCCTCGGCCAGGGCGGGCAGCGAGCGCCGCAGCCCGGCTTCGGCATTCAGTGTCGGCATCACCACGGAAAGTTTCGCGCGCATCGCTGCTGGCCCTGTCAATTCACACCGATTTTCTTATATGACGGCCATGACAATGACGAGGCCCGCCATGACCCGCAGGATATTTCAGATCACCGGCCCCGAGGCGCGCGATTTCCTTCAGGGGCTGGTCACCAACGACATCAGGAAGCTGGACCACGGATTGGTCTACGCCGCGATGCTGACGCCGCAGGGCAAGTACCTGGCCGATTTCTTCCTTGTGCCCCGGGACGGCGAGATCCTTCTGGACGTCGCGGCAGACCTGGCCGATGGCCTGGTCCAGCGGCTCAACATGTACAAGCTGCGCGCCGATGTGCAGATCACCGAGACGGATCTTGCGGTCTGGCGCGGCACCGGCGAACGGCCCGAGGGGGCCTTCGACGATCCGCGCCATTCGGCGCTGGGATGGCGTCTCTATGGCGCCGAGGCGGGCGATGACGGCAGCGATTTCGACGCGATCCGCGTCGCCCATTGCATCCCGGAAACCAACATCGAACTCACGCCCGACACCTTCATCCTGGAAGCCGGGTTCGAGCGGCTGAACGGCGTGGATTTCCGCAAGGGGTGTTACGTCGGACAGGAGGTGACCGCGCGGATGAAGCACAAGACGGAACTGCGCAAGGGGTTCGCCTCGGTCGATCTGGAGGGCAGCGCCCCGGTCGGCACGGCGATCACGGCCGACGGCAAGGCGGCGGGCACGCTCTTCACCCAATCGGGCAATCGCGCCATCGCCTATCTTCGTTTCGATCGGGCCACTGGAACGATGCAGGCCGAGGACGCTACCCTGCGCCTGCCCGACTGATGCGACGTCTCGCCGCAGCCGCCGAAGCGGCCGGGCGGTACGGGCTCACGCGCGCTCTGCGTATTCCATCGTCTCGGTGTTGACGACGATCTCCTCGTCGGGTCCGACGAAGGGCGGCACCATGACCTTGACACCATTGTCCAGAATGGCCGGCTTGAAGCTGTTGGCGGCCGTCTGACCCTTCACGACCGGCTCGGTCTCGACCACGCGGCAGTTCACTTTCTGCGGCAGGGTCGCGTTCAGCGCCTCGTTTTCGTAGAATTCTACGGTGATTGTCATGCCATCCTGCAAGAATGGCCGACGCTCGCCCAGCAGGTCCGCAGGCAATTCGATCTGTTCGTAAGTCTCTGAATCCATGAACACAAACATACCGTCGGTTTCATAGAGAAACTGCTGATCCTTCTGTTCCAGGCGCACACGTTCGACTTTGTCCGCGCTTCTGAACCGTTCGTTAAGCTTTGATCCGTTACGAAGGTTGCGCAGCTCGACCTGGGCGAACGCGCCACCCTTGCCGGGCTTGACGTGGTCGACTTTGACGGCGCTCCAAAGGCCGCCATTGTGTTCCAGGACATTACCGGGACGTATCTCGTTTCCGTTGATTTTGGGCATTGTGGCGAAACCATGACAAGAGGTTGATCGATGTTCGCCCAAACCTATATCTAGTCGTGTGATGTCATGCAAGACGACGACATATCGTGCTGCATTCGCAGCAAGCCATGCAAACCGCGCAGACGTGTTATGCGTTTCGGGACTATCCGAATCGCTGAAAACCCGTCATAACCGGCGCCACGCCTGAGACACAAGAGCAATAAAAACAAGGACGAAACATGAAAGATTTCGTTGACGGTACGGCTTTCAATGCAGAGCAAGGAAACCGTGCCCGCAAACTTTTCGCAGCCGTCGTACTGGCTGCTCTGGACGACGCGATTGCCGACGACAAGAAATACGGCAATGGCCCGGAACAGATCGCCCGTTGGGCGCGCTCTCGCGATGGTCGCGAAGTGCTGTCCTGCGCGGGCATTGACCCGAACGAACGGGTGGTCTCCGGCCTGATGGACTTCGTGGGCAAGGGTGTGCGCACCTCGGTTGCCCTGTCGCGCGAGGAAAGCGAGCGTCGCAACGCCGCCGCGCAGGCCGAAGCCGCCTGATCCTCCACGTCGTCGAAATTGAATTTGCCCCGCCTCACCGGCGGGGCTTTTTCGTTCCTGGGCTCGGGTTGCGACAGCGACGGCGCGACGGAACACCGGCCAAGGCCGCAGCCCCCTGCACGGGATCGCCGATCTTGTCCTGATACCCGGCAGCAAGGCCACCATCGCCGTTCTGACGGCTCTCCGTGCCGATGGCAGGGATGTGAGCCTCGCTGCAAGTCTGCAGCAAGGCGGCCATGTCCTCGGGCTTTGCGGCGGCGACCATGTGCCTGGACGCACCCGGCATGGCTCCCGGTCTCGGCCACCCGGACCGCACCCTCGTCCTGCACTCGGAAAAATCGCCCTACGCGCCTGCAAGCGGCCCACAGGCGCCAGGCTGGATGGCTATGAATGCACTCGGCCGGACCGAAGGTGCCGCCGTTATTCCAGTTCCTGGCCCATCAACGCGCGATGGATCTCGCGGCGTACCAGCTTGCGGACGTTCCGAGTGATACGCTCCCCCAGGGTGCCCTGCAATTCCTGCCGAACGATTTCACTCACCAGGTCGCGCAGGGCGTCTTCGTCGAGAACCGCATCGGTGTCTTCGCGGTACCAGGCCTCCGCGCCTCGGGCCGTGTCCGCGCCCTGCTCCGCCTGGCCCTCACCGAAAGACCCGTCGGCCCCGCCCGGCGCTTTGGACTCGCCGGAGGCGGAGGTGTCGGGGGATGGCATTTCGTCCTGGGCGTCGTCCTGCGACGACTCCGGCGTGTCGTGATGGGCGGCTCGCGGAATGAAAACCGGGGTCGCGGTCTCGACGTGATCTTCCCAGGGAAGAGGCTCGGTCCGTCCGCCGGCATAGGCGTCTTCGGAGGCGCCATCTGGCTCCCACTGGTCCTCACGGGCAGCCACGGCGGCTTCGACCTCCGCAATGCGCGCCTCGAGTTCCGATGTTTTCGGCTCGCGCTCCAGTGATCCTGTTGCGTCCTCGGGCACGTCCGGATCGGTGTAGTCGAAGGCCACATCGTCGTCGACAAAGGCCGCTGTTTCGAAATCCGCGCCTGACTGCGCATCCCCGTGGTCCGGCAGAGTATCATCCTGCCAGTCATCGGCGGACTCGTCAGACGTGTCTTCGGCCGTCAGCCAGTCCTTTAGATGCGCATCATCATCCGCGCGCATGTCGTCGTGCAACGCGGTCATGACATCGTCGTCGGCCTCGGGCCAGGGTTCGGCCGTCTCGCCCCCCAGGGAGTCATCCTCGCTATGGTTGTCCCATGCCTCCGCGGAAAGGTCATCGACCTCCCCGGTGTCTGACCCTGCAGCCTCGACAGTCGAGTCGGGCGTGACCTGCCATTGTTCCAGCGCCAGGTGCTCCGCGTCGTCGCCCGCTGGGTCAGCGGTGACATCCTCCTCCTCCGGCCTGACCCGGAATGACGGCGTCAGCACCAGCCGCGCTTCGCCAGGCCTGGCGGCACCTTGCGGTTCCGGCGCGGGGTCTTCCGCGTCTGCGCTCTGTGTCGATGTGCTGGGGCCCGATGCCCCGTGCCGTGGTTCCGCCACGTGCGATTCGAAACGTTTATCAGCCGAGACCAGCCGGCGAATAGACGACAGGACGTCCTCGATTTCCGCATTCGAGACGGGATCAGACATGCTCAACTACCATTCTTGCCTGCGCGACAGTCTAGCGACTGGCGCAAATTCGCACAACATTTTAGAACGCCGCCTTTTAAACGCTTTTGCGCACCGGGCGGTATCGTCCCGGACCGTTACTGCCGCCCGAGCGATTTCAGGACCCGGTCCAGCTGCTTGCCCTGCCTGCTGATCGGCACCGGAGCGTCCTTCACCAGGTTGTAATAGGCCGCCGGATCATAGGTCTGCACGTTGAGCTTCAGGTCCTTGGCCGTCAGCTGTCCGATGGCCGAAAGCACCTGGTAGGCTGCAACCGCCACGTCCACATCGGCCGAGATCAGGCTGCTGCGTGCGTTCAGAAGTTCCTGCTCGGCGTTCAGCACGTCCAGCGTCGTCCGCGCTCCCAGCGTCGCTTCCTCGCGCACACCGCGAAAGGCGACCTGCGCCGCACGCACCTGCTCGCGGCTCGCCTCGCGCACGACCCGCGCCGATTGCAGGATCGCAAAGGCGTTGCCTACATCCTGAATGACGGCGCGCCGCACCACGTGCAGATTCCCACGCGCCGCGTCCCGCTGCGCCTGTGCCTGGCGCTTGGCCGAGCTCAGCAGACCGCCCTGATAGATCGGCGCCTGCATGTTCAGCCCCACGCTGCCCGAGCGCGTGTAATCGCTGCCGTCCAGATCCTCGCCGACGCCCAGCCGCCCCTGCGCCGTGAACCGCGGCTTCATCGCGGCGTCCGCGGCAAGGATCGTCAGATCGGCCGAGGCAACCTGCCGCTGGGCCCGCAGGATATCCGGGTGATTGCGCGCCGCGATGTTCTTCGAGGCCTCGATCCCGGCGGAAAGATTCGGCAATCCACCCGGCGTCCGCAAGGTCCCCGGCGTGCGCCCGACGACGGCGCGGTATTCCTCGACCGCTTGCGCAAGATTGCCCTGCGCCTCCGCCAGTTCACCCTCGGTGCTGGCGACTCGCGCCTCGGCTTGCGCGACATCCGTGCGCGTGACCTCGCCGACCTCGAAACGGTCCCGCGCGGCCCTCAGCTCCTGCCGCAGAAGACGCAGGTTGTTTTGCCGCAAGGACACGAACTCGCGGTTGCGCTGCACATTATAGAACGCCGCGACGGCCCGCAGCAGAACCTGCTGCTCGATGCTGCGCAGAGATTCCCGCGTCGCCAGAACCGTCTCTTTCGCCGCGTCGATGCGGAATCGGGTCTGTCCGAAATCGAACAACAACAGTTCCAGCACGATGCCGGTGTTGAAACTCGTGCTGCGGATCGGGTTGATCAGGCCACTGGTCTTCGCCTTGCCGAAATCCCGCGTGATATCCGCGGTCCAGTTGATGATCGGGCGCAACTGCGACACGGCCTGCGCGACATCCTCGTCGGCGGCCCGCAACAGGGCGCGGTTCTGTTCGAGCAATCCGCTGTACTCGTAGGCCCAGGCCAGCGCCTCGCCCAGCGTTTCGGATTTTGCAGCCCCCGCCAGGCCGGTCATCCCGGCCACCGCGACCGCGCCCGCGAGCAAACACGCCCTGATCGACGACAGCGCGCGCCCCCTGGAAACGCGGCCCCTGCCGGCCGTCACTTGCGCCCCGCAGGTCATAGCGAAAACGCCGCTTGTCGTTCGAAGCCCGGCAGAACCGGGGCCCCGGCGTTGAAGTCGAAACGCCAATTCATCGCGCCATCCACCTTGTAGCCCACACGTACCGCTCCCAGCCGGCCCTCGGCGAAGAGACAGGCCATGCGGCCGCCCTCCTTCAACTGGTCGGTGATTGTCTCCGGCAGCTCGTCGACCGCGCCCTGGATCATGATCACATCGTAGGGCCCGTGCTCGGCCGCGCCCTCGGCCAGGGGGCCCTCATGCACGATGACGTTGTCGGCCCCACGCTCCGACAGGATCGACCGCGCCTCCTCTGCCAGATCTTCGTTCTCCTCGACCGCGACGACCGCCTCGGCCATGCGCGCCGCGACGGCAGAGGAGTATCCAAGCCCGCATCCCAGGTCGAGCACCAGCTCGTTCGACCGGATATCCAGCGCATCCAGCATCTTGGCCAGGGTCCGGGGCTCGAGCACGACGCGCCCGCCCCCGAGGTCGATGTTCTCTCCCACATATGCCGCCTCTCTCAGGTGGCGGGGCACGAACGCCTCGCGGGCAACCGCGAGCATCGCATCGATGATTGGAAACTTGGTGACGTCGGCCGGGCGCACTTGCGTATCGACCATCATGGTCCGGCGTGCGGAGTAATCCGTCATTGGACGTTCCTGTAGCTGCATTGTCCTCACGGAGTTTCTGCCACAAACCCTCGACCCTCACAATGCCCATAACCCCGTAAGCGTCAGAGCGACCCTTTGAAGCAACACTGCGCGCGACGCCGCAAAGGCACGCCGCACCCAAGGTCCGGCGTGGCCGCCCGCGTGCCCCGTCCCACCCGGCGGGCAGGTTCCCCATGCGCCGATCGTCTTGGACGCAGATATGAGCGCGGTGATATCGCAGCGTCCGGAAGCCCGTAACACCGGCCAGAACGCCCGCTTCACTCAGGTCTTCGCCGACCGCAAAGGCGACCGCTGGCACCGAAGCTTTCCAGATCCGCGCGCGGGGTCTGGACAACGCCTGCACGAAACACTAATCAGGCATCTCAGGCCGATCGGCCCACCACAAAGGCGAGTTGGCGGAGTGGTGACGCAGCGGATTGCAAATCCGTCTACACCGGTTCGATTCCGGTACTCGCCTCCAATTTACCCCGTGAATGACAGCACCCTAGGGGGAAATTTCCGCTGTCATCACCGAATTCAGACCCATCTTCGGGTCCAATTTAGCAGATTACTCGCAGAAACCCCTCTTGAAACAAACTCGGGTCAGTGGCGCCGACACATGAGGTCGGACACCGTGGTTGGCTTTCCCAAGGCTTCCCCGAAACCGTCTGCCACGCGGATCATGCGTTGTCTGCCGGGGCGGCCCGCAGATGATCGGCCAGCCTGTGGGCCAGGGCGACGATCATCAGCGTTGGATTGGCATGGCCGCTGGTTGCAAAGACCGAAGCGCCCGCGATGTAAATGTTGGAAAAGCCGTGCACGCGGCAATCCGCGTCGACGACGCCTTTCGTCGGATCCGTGGCCATCCGCGTCGTACCGGAGGAATGCGCCATGTCGATGATCGTCGCGGGGGCATCGCCGCCATCGCGCACCCAGGGGTCAAGCGTCGGGCACGGCAGCCCGGCACGTTCGAATTCAAGCGCGACCAATTCCCCCAGTCGCGCCAATGTGCGCGTTTCCCGCTCTCCCACGCGCCACTGCACGAGAGGCAGTGGCTGACCGAAGCGATCGACCCGGTCCGACAAGGATACCCTGTTCTCGGCATTCGGAGCCTGCTCGCATATCGCCTGAACAGCCAGACCCGTAAGCTTGTGCGGCATGCCGCCGGTAAGGTACTCCTCCGCGGCGAAATTCGGTCGGAAACGAAGAACCTGTTCGACGGCGAAGCGGGTCAAGCCGGTGGGAAATCGCGGGTGCTGCGCAGCCATGCGCGCGAGACCCTTTGCGATGATACCCGGTGAGCGCAGGACGTTCGCGATATCCTGCAACGTGTTTTCGCTTTCTCGTTTGAGGATCCGCTTCGCCGCCGGAAGGGGATCGTCAGCCGCGCGTTCGCTCGGCATGAACACCGCGCAGTTCAGCAACTCTTCCTTCTGCTGAACTGCGGCCGTCGGGGCCAGGCCACGCATGTACATGCTGGTGCCGTGTTCGCTTCTCAGTCCGAAAAAGCCGAACATCCTGGACATTGGCATGATCGCGTCGTCCTCGAAATGTGCGACCACCGCACTTGGATGATCCATAAGATAGCGCCCGACGACACCATGACGGTTCCCCAGCCCGCGACCGGACTGGTCCCTGGAATTCAGAAGAAGCCGGGCGTTCTCGATCGCGCTCGCCGCAAGCACGACCTGCCGGGCAGGAATGACCCGGGTCGCGCCTTTTGCATCGGCGACACGCACACCCGTGACACGCCCGCCCGCGGCGTCGCACAGAATGGTCAGCGCGGTCGCCCCGGTCACGACGCGGCAGTTCTTTGGCTGGTTCTTCCGAAACTCATGGCCCATCTGCATGACTTCCATCGGCGCAATACGCGAACGCGCAAACTGCCAGAAATACGACCCAAGCACGTCCCGGTCGGGGCAAGGCACTGGCGCCTGCCGGTTCATCAGCGCCCAAAGCTCTTCGTCATAGCAGTTCGGGCCCAGGTTGAGGGTACGTGCCGCGCGCTCGAGCGGCTCGGCAAGGTCGCCGGCCGAGATGGGCCACCCACTGTCTGGCAACCAGCTACGGGCAGAGAAGTCGATGGCGTCGAAGGCTGCCGATTTACCCGCCCAGGCCTGTGTGGAGCCGCCAAGCACACGGCAACGGACACCGAAGCCCTGCCTGGCGTGATCCCACAAGTCCGTTTGCGCGCCGTGGAAATCGCGGCGACGGGCTTGCTGGATCTCGTTCCAGAGTCCCGGCTCTGTATCGACGGCATTCAGGGCCTCGGCCGCTTCGGTTTCCTCCAGACCGCCGCTTTCCAGCACCAGCACCTCGCGCTCTGTCCCCGCGAGGCCCTGTGCCACGGTCAGCCCGGCGGCCCCGCCGCCGACGATCACGACATCCGACGGCAATTCCTCGCACGGATCGATCTCGTGCAGATCACGCATGCGCCACGTCTGCCGGCTCGGCCGGGCGGGCGCGCGACCGACGCCGTCGCCTTCAACCATGGCGTACCATGTCGTCGTCGACCTGCTGAAAGCCCGGATCGCGGGCGCGCAGTGACCTGTCGGCCTGCGCCAACCGGAGGTTGGCTCGCAGCTTTCGCAGCTTGTTGCGCGCGCGATGCGCCAACCAGGTGAGCCGTTCGCGCGGGGACAGCGGCCCATACTCGTTCATCGGCACCGAGCTCGGCGAGAAACGCTCCATCACCGGAAACGGAAAGACCGAGTAGATCGGAAGCCCGGTCTTCCAGAACTCGTCAAGCGACAGATCCCAGGCCGTCTCGATGTCGCGGCATGTCTCCACCACGCGTGCCGCGCCTTTCCGGGAAAGCATGTATGCCTGCGCGCCTGCCGGGGATGACCGATAGCGCACGATTGACCTGTCGAAAAAGAAATTCAGCTGTTTGGCCGCCGCGTAATACATCCCGAAAAGCCGTATGTACTCGATCCCTGTGTCGCTGCAGTATCGGGTGAGTGCATCAAGAGGAAACGCGGTGTCGAAGAGCACGTCATCCTCGAAGACCAGCAGGTAATCGCCTGCACCGTTTTCGGCAAATTCGGCAATCACGGTGTAATGACTGGAACAAAGCGCAAGCTGTGCTGGTGTCATCTGGCGCCCATAAGTGCGCAGGATCCGAGCGGGATCGTACCGCAGAGCGGGATTGGTGAGCGTCGTATGAGCCTCGAAGAACCGCCACGGGTGACCGAGCGTGGCGAACTGAGCCGTGATACGACGCCGTCGCTCCTCCGCCTGCTTCACGTTGATGACCACGATTTCAAGCGCCGGCGCGGACGGCAAGGTCACAGGTTTGCTGACCGATACGCTGGGTTCATGGATCATGCCAAAGCCTTGCCGGAAATGCCGGGTGCGCGCTGCAAAGCCCGCGCCACCGCGCGCCGCCGAAACTTCATTATCGGCAGCGGGTACTGCGCGCCCAGCGCGACCCGGCAGGTGCGCCGCAGGATATCGAGTGTTTTCTCGAAGTCCTCGACGCGGTATTCGATGTCGCGCTTGGCCCACTGATAGGGGTTCATGCGCGGGTCGAACCAGCGCTTTGAAAAGATCACTTCCCAATTGGTAAAGACATGCCGATCGGTTTCGATCAACCGCTCGAAGCCGCGAAGCTGGCCGAAGGCCCGTGCATCCGCCTCGCGGTCGAACATCACCGCCATGCCGACAGCGTTCTCCGGATCATGATGCGGTGACAGGCGCACACCGGGCGCGTCTTCAAAGACCTCCGCCATCATGCGGTGACGTCGGCGCAGTCGCGTCAGAAGCGGCTCCAGCCGTGCCAACTGCGCATCCAGCATTGCGCCCGTCAGCTCCGACACCCGCATGTTCAGGCAGGAAAACAGCGGCTCGTTGTTTCGTTCGTGACCCCGGATGAAATTGCCTGGATCGTGAAACATCCGCGCCCGCGTGAAAAGCCGGTCGTCATTGGTCAGAACAGCGCCGCCTTCGCCGGACGTCATGTTCTTGTAGTGGTTGAAACTGACGGCGTTGATGTCGCCGATGCTGCCGACCCGGCGGCCCTTGTAGGTCGCCCCGATCGCCTGGCAGGCATCCTCGATCACTTTCAGGTCATGGGCGCGTGCGATCTGCATGATCCGGTCCATGTCGCAGACAAGGTTGAGCATGTGCACCGGCATGATGGCCTTGGTCTGAGGCGTTATGTTGCGCTCTATGTCCTCGGGGTCGATTGTCAGGCTTTCGTCGATGTTCACAAGAACCGGCACGGCACCCACGGCCATGGGGGCGATTGCCGTGGACACCCAGGTATAGGCCGGCACGAGAACTTCGTCCCCCGGCCCGATGCCGGCCGCGGCCAACGCCGCGACAAGCGCGTTGGTGCCGCTGTTGACTGTCAGGACATGCTCGACGCCCATTGTCTCTGCGAAGGCGTTTTCAAACCGGCTGGTGTATCCGCGGTCTCCTTTCGCATAACGCAGCAGTTGTCCGTCGGCGACCACGTGCCCCAACCTGAAAAGTTCCTTGAACCCGACTCTCGGCATGGTGTTGTCCAATGATGTAAGGCGCCATTTTTTCGCGCCGAATGTATTTTCAAAGCATCGTAGAAAGGCGTTGCCAGAGTGTCGCCCCGGCCTGATCCCACGTCAATTGTTCCGCACGCACCCGCCCCCGGGCCACAAGCGCCGATCTTGCGGCATCGTCCCCCAGGTATTTCAGCACTGCCTCCGCCCACGCGCCGGGATCACGCGTTGGCAACACGCAAGCACCCGGGCCACTGACTTCCGGGATCGCGCCGCCGTCCGACACCAGTGCGGCCGTCCCGCAATGCATCGCCTCGATCGGAGGCAGGCCGAACCCTTCCGTGACCGACGGAAAGAGAAAGGCCGCTGCCTGCGTATAAAGCGCACGCAATTCCGCGTCGTTTACCGGCCCCACGAAAACGGCGTTCCTCGGCGGGGACCATCCGCGCGCCTCATAGTCCCGGCGCCCGGGCTGCCCGACCAGCACCAATGGGACATCGGCCAGTTGCGGAGCCTCGAAAGCCCGGAACAATGTCGCCAGGTTCTTGTGCGGTTGAAGCGACCCCAACGCCAGTACAAAGCGCCGGTCGGCCAGGTTCAGCCGTTGCAATATCTTTTCGTCCGGGGCGGTGCGCAGGATATGGTCCGTCCCGTTATGCACCACGAACGTCTTGTCGAGAGGCGCAAAGCCCAGCTCCGCGAGTGTCTGGCGCGAATGCTCTGACACGGTCAGTATCGCGCGCGCGTGCCGCGAGATCTGCCGCCAGAGCAGCCGGTACCCCAGCACCTGCCGCCGGCTGTAGGACTGGGGCTGTGTCAGGACCTGCGCGTCATGGATCATCACGACGCTGTTGCGATGCAGGATCGGACCCAGATTGCAGAAATTGACCAGAAGTTCCCCACGGGTCAGCGCCGGCAAGGTCAACATCTCCCACCCCTGGCCCTTGCCAAGCCGGCCGGCGAACACTTCAGGCTCCAGGCCAAGCATGCCTACGGTCCTGACGTCGTTCACGTGCGGTGCCACGATCCTGGCCGGGATGACGCCTTGCGCCCGTCGCATGATCTGCGCGGAAAAGTTCAGTGCGGTCCGGTGCACGCCGTTCCGCATCAGTTCACCTTGCAGGAACTTGCCGTTGATCGTGATACGGCTGACAGACGAGACGCTGTCAGTGTTTGCAAGAGCGAGATCAGACGTCTGGAGCTTTGTCACCGTTTCAACCGATCGCATCGAGGCAACGCCTTTTACCGGGATCTATACGCCATCATACAGCACCGCGACGTGCCAGAACAATTCCGATTGTCTGAAGCAGGATCTTCAGATCCGACGAAAGGGATGCCGACCGAATATAGCGTACATCAAGTGCGACACGTTCGGGATAATCCGTATCGCTGCGTCCGCTGACCTGCCACAGGCCGGTCAACCCCGGGCGCACGGACTTGTAGTACGCTGCGTGCAATCCGTAGAATTCCAGCTCCGCCTGGGTGATCGGCCGTGGACCGACCAGCGTCATGTCGCCGCGCAGCACGTTGATCAGCTGTGGCAGCTCGTCGATGCTGGTGCGCCGCAGAAACCGTCCAACCCACGTGACACGACTGTCATTCTCGAACTTGTAGTTTGCCGTCCATTCGGCACGCGCGACCGGGTCCGTCTTCAGAATGAACTGAAGCAGGTTCTCGGCATCCGGAACCATCGTGCAGAATTTGAGGCAGCCAAACTGTTGCCCGCCGAGGCCCACCCTTCGGTGCTGGAAGAACACGGGACCGCCAGTTGTAAGCCTGATCGCTACTGCTGCCGCCAGCATCACGGGAAAAAGAGCCAGAAGAGCGGAACCGGCAATGACCTTATCGAGCAATAACTTGGTTACAGATGCGGATCTTCGGGCGTCAGTGCGACCGCTCAAATATGACGGAACTTCGACCTTTCCATTAGGCAATACCTCAACCGGACCCTGCTTAGCAGGATCTTCAAACACAAACATAGTAATTCCCCCAATTTTCGGGCCTCTATCGCCCGAAACCTTTCCTTAAAATGACATCAAATTGCCGCAATCCAACATATCACATTATTTAACTTTCCATTAAGGAATTTTAACTCCGCACACGCAGCGCGCGCATCTGCCTCTCGCAACTCTTCTTTGGCGATAGATTGCACTGCAGATTTGAAAAAGATTGTTTCCAATACCTTGTAAAACCGCTTCAAACCGGATGCTTGCGGACAAAAATCATCCCTGAACAAGAGCGTCAGAGCAAAATTGCTCGATCGCGACGACCCGCGAATCGCCTTTAGAGCGAATCGATTCTGCCTGGAGCCGCCCGCCCGAGCAGTACGTCGCAGAGACCGCGCCAGTTCCCACGCATCCGGCCAGCACGGTCGATCCACGGCTCCGGCCGGAGCGCCTTGACGTGGTTGGCCACCATGTTTCTCAGGACGAGGTTCAGGGCGTGACCGGCAGTGATCGTACCCTTCCGCCACAGGTAATGCAGGTTCACGACCTGGCTGTACCCAAGAAGCTCGCCGCGACTTTCTCTTCCTGCCTTGGTCCCCAGATGCACACCCGTGAAGTTCTCGATCTGAACGCAGCGCCCCGGCAGTCTCGCACCGAAATCGACATCTTCCTGCCATCCATAGGCCGGCAGCACTTCATCGAACCGCAGACCATGAGCAGCACGGCTGCGTATGGCCATGTTGCAGCCGTAAAGCCCAAGTGTGTCCCGAACGATCCGCGGGGGGGCATGAGCATCAGGGTGGAAAGCGGTGTCCCAATCGCTCAGCATGGCCGCGGCCTCTTGCGGCGACAGCCCGGGCCCGTTGATGCCGTCCGCGACAAGCGTCCCCGTAATGCCATCCACATCCTCGTGAAACTCGAAGCCCCGCACCAGTTCGGACAATGCATGACGGGACGGGTAGAAATCGTCGTCATAGAAAACGCAGAAGTCGATGTCGTCCCCCAGCCTGTCCAGGGCGCGATTGCGTTGCTTGCACGCCCCGGCCGCGCTGATGACCACCTCACCCGAAATTGCCGGGTCCAGAAGGGTCTCAAGGTCGAAATCGGCATCGGCAGGGCTGGTCACCGCGAAAACCAGTTTCGCCGGTTTCAGGGTTTGCCGGTTGATGAATGGAACAAGCCCTTGCAACACGTCCGATCGCCCCTTCGAAGCGACAATTATGGCAACACGGGCTTCGGACTGGGACGTGAACATCGGGCGAATTGCTTTCCTGCGAATGGCGCAACCAGCTAGGAAGAATTTGCCGCGCGCGTCAATCCATCGCCGCAAACGAAACAAGGCAGGGCCCGCCACGCGGGAACCCGGATGCATCCGCATCTCGGCAGGTCTTTGTCACGGGACCCCGAGTTTTGCTCACTATACGCACCCAATGCCCTCCACTACTGTTGCCGACATGAACCCTATCTCAAGCAAGCTCCGGCCTGGTATCGAATTGATCGACCCGTCAGACCTCGATTCCGGGCTCATGCAGACATGGCGCCGGCTGCAGGCAGGCAACCCTCTGTTGCGCAGCCCGTTCTTTTCGGTCGCGTTCCTTCAGGCCGTTGCCCACGTCCGCAGTGACGTCGAAATCGCCATCCTGCGGGACGGCGACACCATAAAGGGGTTCTTCCCATTTCACCGTCGGCCCGGCGCGCGTGGAGCGCCGCTGGCCGCGCCGATTGCCGATTACCAGGGCATCGTGGGCGAGGCGCCAGAGGCCATGAACCCGCGCGATTTATTGGTGGCGTGCGGCCTCTCCACATACGATTTCGACCATGCTCTCCGCGACACCCCCTTGTTCGAAAGAAATGCGTTCCGACAAACCGGGTCACCATTGATTGACCTCTCTGGCGGGATCGAGACCTGGCGTGCGGGGCGGCTCAACTCTGGCAGCGCACTCAAAAACGTCGAGCGCAAACTGCGAAAAATGGAGCGCGAACTTGGGCCGGTCCGGTTCGAAACGGATGACAAGGCAGCCGATACCTGGACAACCTTTCTGACCTGGAAGCGCGCGGCGATCGCTGCGATGGGCGCGCGGTTCGTGCTCGATCAGCCGTGGGCGATGCAGGTGCTCGAACGGATTCGCAGCACGGATCAGCCGGAATTCTCGGGGCGCCTCTCTTCGCTTTATGCGGGCGACCGCCTTGTCGCGGCGCATTTCGGAATGAGGTCGGAAAACACCTGGCACTGGTGGTTCCCCACCTACGACAACGCGGCGTCTCGATACACGCCCGGGCTCGGGTTGCTGCTGCATTGTGTCCGGCAGGCCGCGAACGAGGGGCTGACCGAGATAGATCTGGGGCGCGGCGACGAACGTTACAAAAAGGAATTCGCCAACGAGACGCGCGCGCTCTGCGAAGGGTCACTGGAACGCGGCCTGACACCGCCCGGCGCGGCGCGGCGTTTTCGCAAGTTCACCTATCGCACCGCCGAAACCGTGCTTCCGCCCCGCTATCTCGATCTCAAGCGCCGTGCGTTCAACCGCCTTCTTCGGGCCGGACAGGTTTAGGCGCGACGCCGGCTCTCCGTCGCTCAACGCGCCACGGCAGCACCGTAGAGCGCGACCAGCATGTCAGCCCAGCTGTCCGGTGTCGTCGACAGGAGCGATCCCTCGGAGAAACCCCGCCTGCTCATTCCGGCGATCTCCTCGGCGTTCATGTCCCGGATGCGTGACAGCTTGGCATCGAACTCCGCAGGATCGAACACGTCAAAGGCCAGCCCGCAGCCCAGGCGTTCGACATCCGCGGCCAACGCCGTCTGGTTCGAAACAAGCACCGGAAGGCCGCATTGCGCCGCCTCGGCAATCACGAGACCAAAGGTCTCGGGATGTCGGGAGGGCATGACAAGCGCGCGCGCATCGGCGACCAGCGCACCGATCCGGTCCGCGGGCTGCCACCCTGCCAGTTCAACCGTGGGATAATCTCGTTCGATCCGGTCATGCAGATCACCAACCCCGATCAGCCTCAATCGCTGCCCGGTGCGTGCCGCGGCCTCGACCAGGTCCATGACCCCCTTGTCCCGTTCCAGGCGGCCGACATAGACCAGAAGATCATTCTCTTCCGCCTCGACCCGCGTCGTGGTGTAGGGGTTCGCCGGGTTGCGCACGACCCGCAACAGACGTTCCGGGTACCCCGCGCGTCGGAACTTTTCCACCTGCTGCTCGTGGATCGCGATGACACCGGCCCAGGGCGCTCGCCGGTCGATGTGCCGGAACAAGAGCGCGTGGCGCGCAGCACGCCAAAGCTTGTGAGCATAGTTGCGTTTGTCGCAGTTCGTCATCCAGCAGGCCGCGCCCAGCGGCACCAGCGGGCAGCTGTGTCCACGGCGATAGTTCATGTACATCCCGTTCGGACAGGCCAGAAAATTGTCGTGGGCATGCAGGAACACCCGGTCCGCGACCTTTCTCAGGGCCCGAAAGACCGACGGCGAAAAGATCTGGGACCAGTTATGCATGTGATAGACCGTTCCCGGCCCATCCAGCCGGGACACGGCCCGGGCGACAAACTCCTCCGCCGCAGCGTCATGCAATCCCCGGGCAAGGGCCTCCCCCTTCGACCGGCTCAGCAGATCGCTGCCACCATATGCGATCACGTCGACACCCAGGTCGGCAAGTTCCGGATTGTCGCCCGCATCCCCGGTGACGAAGCTCACGGCCAGCCCGCGTTCCCGCAGCTTCCGGATCAGAAGCAGCGCAAGGATCGCGGCGCCGCCATTGCGGCTACTGTGATCGTTGAACACCACCACGCGCTCGACCCTTTGGTCACCAGCATACCGCGACGGCATCGATGCCATGACCTCTGTCATTGCGCACTCAGAACGGTCACGCGCCAGCGAGTGTGGTCCCCCTCGGCGCTGCGGTTTGGCCCCAGCATGACCTCCACGCTGTCACCGGCACCAAGAGCTACCCCGTCGGATCGCACGGTCGTCGGCGTCGAAACGACGGTCTTCGACAAGACGCGCCCCTCGTGCTGCACTGTCACCAGAACCCCGTCCGTGCTGCCCGCGTCAGGTGCGACCTCTACGCGCAGATCGACCTCGCGCGGCGCGCTCGTGTCGTACCGATAGACAACCGACACCGGGTCGTCCGGCCCCCAGGACGACGGCACGGCCCAATCCGCGCCAACCCGAACCGTCCCGTCTTGCGGCAGGGCCAGATAGGGGGTCCAGGGAACGCCGTCGCTCTCCTGCCCCGGTCGCGGTTCCAGCGGCAGGTCGGTTTCACCCCGCCGCACGAACAGGGGCCTGTCCTCGACCTTCAGGTACGAAAACCCGTCATAGCTGTCGGCCAGCACCCGCTGAGGACCGAGCCTGACCGTATCACCCAGCTCGACCGGGGGGCCATCCGAAAGGATCAAGAGCGTCTTGTCGCGCGACAGCCGCAAAGGTGCCTCCAGCACAACACCCGCGCTGTTCAGCGCCCGCAAACCCGGGGCCAACATGACCTCGCGCGGCGCGCCCCATATCACCAATGCGCTCTGACCGAACTTGCACGCATAGGTAAAGGGGTCAGGTGCGACATCGCTTGCGACCCGGCCTTCGAGATGCGCACGGATAAGCGCGAAAGCCTGCCCCGTTTCAGTCGGCGTCCCGTCTTCGTCAACGATGGGGACCAGCCCGTCGCCACGCGGGCTGAACGGGTACCAGATTGCACGGTTCACGCCGCCAAGCGCCATCTGGCAATACATACGCACAAGATAATCCGGGGCCAGACCGGCATCGGTGGTGCCGAACTCGGTGATGGCGATCGGCATGTCCGACAGGCCCGGCACCTGGCGCAGCACGTCGATCTGGCGCCCGATCATTTCGGGCTTGCTCGTATAGGGATGCAATACGAAGGCATCCATGTGCGCCAGACCACCGGCGGCAACCACGGCTTCGGCCCACGCCACGGGAACAGAATGCGCCGCTCCGCCCAGGATCTCGATCTCCGGCCTTATCGCTCGAACGGCGCCTGCGGTGGCCGCAAGCAGGTCCACATAGGCGTCCGCCCGCGCCTGAAGGTCGGGTGGCCAGCCTTCAAGCTCCGCAAACTCCCACGAATTGAACTCGTTGCCGATCTCGATCGCCTCGATGGCGGGAAACCGCTGCAGAATCCGCGTCTGATAATTCGCGAACGCCGCCTGCCCCTCGGCGTCTTGCGGCACATGACCCTCCTCCCAGTTCGGGTGCCCGCTATAGGCCAGAAGAAGCAGATCCGCGCCAAGCTCCGCAAGCATCTCCGGGTAGGCTTCGCGCATCGACCCGAACTCCAGCCGCCCGTCCGACTGTTCCACGTGGTTCCAGATCACCTCGTCGCGAAACATCTCGACGCCCAGATCTCGGCCTCCCGCGAGCGCCTCCGGCTGCCAGCTTTGGCCGAAATTCGACGCCGCACCCAGCAAGGGCCCCCGCAGCGGCTCGGCTGCAACGGCGCTCGTCATCGCCACGAAGGCCAGAACCCAAGGTCGCGCGGCGCGGATCAAGGCACCTGCCTCCGGCGCAGTCCATGCGCGGGGCGCGGGTGCGCAAGCCACTGGGAGGCGTCCTCCGCCCGCACCACGATCCGGCTGCGCGACAGCCCGACAACCAGGCCCGCGAAGATGAAAAAGAGCGTGCCCAGGTTCGGCGTGGCTGCCGTCAGCATTGCCGCGATGATCTGCGCCAGACACGCCACCTTCAGGGCTTGAATGACGTTGTCGCGCGGTTTGGACCCGGTTCTGGCCGGTGCCGAAAACAACGAGGCCAGAAAGAAGAGATAAAGTGCCGTACCAAGGACCCCCAGGCTGCCGAGGCACGCCATGAACCAGTTCGATGCCCGCACGCTGCCCAGCCCCGCCCCCATCAGCCAAGTATCGGTGAAATTCTTGTACGCCTGGGCATTCCACGTCATCCGCTCGACGCCCGAGTCGCTTTGAAGCTTGCTGAAAAGCGTTTCGTTCAGGAACCGCTCCACGACGTCGAACATATGGTACCCGACCAGCATCGCGATGCCGGCCAGCCACGCGACCGCGATTGTCGTGACAAGATAGAAGGCCACCCGTCTCGGAAACGCCCCTCCCGCCGATCTGAACAGAACCGCTATGGAATAGTACACCAGCAGCAATACCAGCGCGACATAGGCCCCCGACGAGGTCGAGCGCAGGACACAGAAAAGCGAAATCAGGAGCATCGCCGTGACCAGCCGTGACCTGGCGGACACCGTCCAGTAATGCAGCCAGAACCCGAAGAGCACGACAGAAAAGGAACCGAACGCCGAGGCTTCGGGCATGCCACCCACCATGCGTTTGATACCGGCCATTTCATGGAAAACAGCCATGGCGTAATTCGCCGTCCGAAGCGGGTCCATCAGTGTCTTCAACCCGGCAGCGGCAGAGACCACGTCGATCACCCCGAGCGCGAAATTGACCGAGGTGCAAATCACCAGGGCCTTGAACACCGCCCCTTCATCCGGCCGCAGGCGATAGAGCGTCGCCAAGGCCAGAAAGACGAGGGACGACAAAAGGAAATAAAAGCTCTGCGTGATGTTTCCGCTCGATGGCGCAAGAGGGATGGAGATGATCCGATCTTCGTTCACAGCGCGCGACAATCCGAAGATCTCCGTATCGCCCGCAAAGATCCTCGGAAAGAAAACCGCCGAGATGAAGCAGTAGATCAGGAGCAGAAGCAGGAAGAAACCGGGCTGCAAGGGCCTCAGGGTCCCAAGGATACGATCCGGCCCGCCATGACGGGCAATGGCTATGAAAAAGACGATGCACAACGTGAACTCGAGCTGCCCTATCGTGGCCCCGCCGAGCGCCGGTAGATTGAAGGCGGCTGCGGCGCCGAACGGCGCCAGTCCGACGAATGCCCAAAGTCCCCGGAACGGGCCGATCCAAAGCAGCGTTGCGGCAGCAACAAGCGCAAGAAATGTGCTTGGAACGATTTCCAAATCAGGCCCCTACAAATAATCGACTGCGCAGTTCATCGACGAACTTTGAAAAAACGCACCGCCCCGCACCTTGGCGCGTGTCGCGGTACCAAGACTAGACGATCCCGCGCTCAAACAAAGAAAATTGTCCAATTTCGCTCAAACTGCGCGCCACGCATCCCAAGCGCGTAAGCAGTGTGGCGGCATCGCGTGAATTGGACATGATTTGGCAACGATAACACTCTCGCCCCCGGTCCGCGAAAGCAGCGCACAGGCCCTATGCCGAAAAGCCTTTGTTATCTTGCGGCCACCAGGAAGCGGACATGACAGATGGCGAAACCCAGCAGGTGATGCCACAGAATTGCCTTCACAAAGACACCAAAATGGTGCCTTCCTGGAACGAGAGCGATCGTCGGCTCGATCGCACAACGCGAATCATCATGCAGAACACCCGAAACCTGATTTCCCGAAACCCCGCTCAGCGTTCACTTTTACGCACGAATAGCAACAATTCTCCAAGACTGTTCACATTCTGACCCAAGATCAAATGCATTTCCCGGTATTCGTTGACTCGCAGCGGCGCTCCCAAGCTTAATTGGACGGGGGTTTTTACGAATTTAGTATCCCAGCCGCATTCGGATCGGCATGTATACGTGTCTGTCCGTCCGCTTGAAAAGCGGCGTGATTTTGACGGCAGGGGAAGACAAGTGATTGTAGTTTGGAGTGGTCTCGGATGAATACGGTCTTCCCGGAGTCCGACCGGATGCGGGTCGACGCGTCGATGCACGGCGCAAGCAGATCGCGTGATCCCGACGCCGTCGACATGCGCGCGCTTCTGGGACAGTTCTTGCGCCGCTGGAAGCTGATCCTGGGCCTGAGCGCGTTGGCCGCCTACACGGCCTATTTCCTCGTCAGCCTTCTGCCCTTCTCCTATTCCGCGACAACGAAAATCCTGCTCGATCCAAGCCGTGCCCAGTTTCTCACCGGCATCGAGGTTCTTGAAAACCGCGAACCGTCGCAACAGGTGATCAACGGCGAAATCGCGATTCTGACCTCCAATCTCCTGCTTCAGGATGTCATCGAAACGGTCGGGCGCGAGCGTATCCTCGCCCTCGTTCCGGAACTGAAGGAACTGCCGCAGGAAACGCTCATGGACGGGCTCGTCTGGGCGGTGCGCGAACGACTGACGGTCTGGGCCGAAAACGAAAGCTATGTCATTGTGATGTCGTTTTCGTCTCACGATCCACAACTCACGATGGACCTGCCCAACGTGCTGGCAGAGCGTTACCTCGCCAACCAGGTCGACACCCGCAGGCAAACGATCCGACAAGCCGGAAGCTGGCTCGAAGAGCGGCTGGAAGCGCTTGGCGATGAAGTGGCCAAGACGGAAGAAGACGTCGCCAAGATGCGGACCGAAAGCCTGCTTGCGAATGGCGGCACGCTGGAAAACGCCAGCGAACAGATATCGAGGCTGAACAATCAACTGGTCGAAGCGCGCGCCGCGCGCACGACGGCCGAGGCGCAGATGCTTCAGCTGCGTCAGGTCATGGAAAACCAGGGCCCGCTTGCGGCCGCGGCCCTGGTGCCAAGCACTGCCATGGACGACCTGCAAGAGCGCGCTGTCGATTTGCGTCAGCTTGACGCCGGATGGGCGGAAACCGTGGGGCCCGATCACCCCCGCCGCGCCCGCATCCTCCGCGATCTGAAACAGATCGAGGACGAAATCGCCCTGGAAGTGCGCCTTGAACTGGAGAATCTCGAAAGCGGATACGAGGTCGCGCGGCTGAGTGAGGACGCGATCGGCGAGACCATCAGCCAGATGGAACGGCGCGTCGTCGAAATGTCCCGCGGAGAAATCGCCCAGCGCAAGACCGAACGGCAGGCACAGGCCGCACGCCAGACCTACGAGGCATTGCTTTCAAAGCTCACCGACGCGCGCACGCAGGAACGCCTGCAAAACGCCGAGGCCAAGCTGATCGAGCGCGCCACCCTGCCGTTGAGCCCCTCCGCGCCGAGGCCGAAGCTGATGGCAGCGCTGGCCGGCACCACGATGCTGGCCCTAGTATCGGTCTGGGCCTTCATGGCCGAATTGACCGCAACGACCTTCCGAACGCCCAGGGAGGTCGCCGACGAGATCGGCCTACCCGTTGTCGCCACCCTGCCCGCCGAACGCTGGTTCTCGACCCGCGGTTTCCTGAAACACATTCGAAAGAAGCCGTATTCACCTTTCGCCGAGAACATTCGCAAGCTCATGACGATGCTGCTGATGCGCGATGAGTTCGCGATTTCCACAAGCGTGACGGTGCTGTCCACAAAGCCGGGCGAAGGCCGCACGACCACGGCGCTGGCCTTGGCGGAAGTGTCGGCGCGCTCCGGTCGCGCCGCGATTTTCGTGGATTTCGACCTGCGCCAGGCAACCGTGTCACGGCAATTCCATTGGAAGGTTCAGCATGACCTGGCAGACGTAATCGCAGGGGAGTGCGACCTGAAACAGGCCATCAGCACGCCTGACGACATGCCGTTCGACGTTCTGGTGTGCGCACGCCCCTCTCCCGAAATCGCTGAGGAGCTTTCGAGCCTGGACATCGAGGCGATCGTCGAAGAACTCAAAGAGCTCTACGATATGGTCATTCTGCAGGGACCTGCGCTCCTGTCCTCGGCCTTTTCCGTCATCGTCGCCAAGGCATCGGACAATCGTGTTCTTGTCATCGAAAGCGAAAAGACCAGGCGCACCGAAGTGAAGGAAGGGCTGGCCATGCTGCAAAAGCTGCGACTGCCGGTCGAAGGCATTGTGTTAAACAAGTTGCGCACGTAGGCGAAAAGGTCCCAATGGCATGAGTACGGTCGACGCATCCCTCGTTCAACCCCTCGATCCCGGGCACTCCGGCCCGTCCAAGGCCGAGGTGCGTGCGTCTGCGTCCCACGGCCCCGCAATTCTGCACGGGGCGCAACCGCGTGTCGCACTGATACATTACTGGTTGGTCGGCATGCGCGGCGGTGAAAAGGTGCTTGAAGCTCTGTGCCGCCTCTTTCCCGATGCCGACATCTACACGCATGTCTACGATCCTGGCAAAGTCAGCGCCACGATCCGGCGCCACAGGGTCTTCACGACGAACATCGCGCGGCTGCCGATGGCGCGGCGCTTTTACACCAAGTATGTCTCGAAGATGCCGCGCGCATTGGAAGACCTGGATCTGTCCGGCTACGACCTCGTGATTTCGTCCGAATCCGGTCCCGCAAAGGGGGTGATCCCGCAACCCAATGCCCTGCATCTAAGCTATGTGCATTCCCCCATGCGCTACATCTGGGATCAGTACGGCCTCTACCGCAAGAACACCGATCCGCTCACCCGGGCACTGATGGGGCCCTTGACCAGCCGGTTGCGAAGCTGGGACGTGACGAGCGCTGCACGGGTCGATGATTTTGTGGCGAATTCGCATTTCGTGCAGCGCAGGATCATGAAGTACTGGCGGCGCACGTCGCACGTGATCCATCCGCCCGTCGACGTGTCGGCCTTCGCCCCTGCGCCCGATACGGAAGTCGGATCGTTCTATCTCTATGCCGGCGAACTGACCTCCTACAAACGCCCCGATCTCGCGATCGAGGCGTTCAATCGCCTCGACAAGCCCCTGATCGTCATCGGCGGACCTGATAAGGCGCGACGGGCCCTGGCCCGGGGCGCCGGGCGCAACATCCGCTTCCTGGGCCGTGTCTCGGACGAAAAGCTGAAATCCTACTTTGCCGCGTGCCGCGCCCTGATCTTTCCCGGCGAAGAGGATTTCGGCATCCTGCCCGTGGAAGTCATGGCGGCGGGTCGGCCCGTGATCGCGTATGGTCGCGGCGGCGTGCTCGACACCGTGGTGGACGGAGAGACAGGCCTTCTGTTCCACGACCAGACGGCCGATGCTCTGGTCGACGCGGTGCGCCTGTTCGAATCCGAACAGCTGCAACGGCTGGACAGCCGGCTCATCATCTCGCATGCCGCGCGTTTCGACGAGACCCAGTTCCGAGACAGGTTCATCGACCTGTTGGAATCACACGGAATTCAGACAGTAAGGCCAAAGGGGCCCTGAGCCTTTGGCGCGATCGGATCGGGAAGGGATTTGATGCTGCGGACCCTCTTGTCGCCTTTCGCCGTCGGCGTCGCCTCCAGGGTGGTGTCTCAGGTCTGCGCCTTCGTGCTCATCCTCGTGGCGTCGCGCGCGCTGGACCTTGCGGAATTCGGCAGCTTCGCAATCGCCTCGGCCCTGTGCGTTATCTTCACCACCCTCATGTACACCGGCGTCTATCAGACGATCCTGCGCACCAAGGACCTGCCAGCGGATCGCGACACGCTTTTCGCGCTGCAATTCGCGATCGGCGCCGCCGGGTCGATGACGATGGTTCTCATCGGTCTGTCCATCGGCAACCTGTCGGACCTTGGAACGGCCTTCGCCCTGGTTGGCCTCGCCCCTATTCCGGTCCTCGCCTCGTTCAGCGCATGGCTCGAAGCCCATCTGGTGCGCGACGGTCGGGTTCGGGCCACCGCAATCCTGGTTCTGCTGTCAGAGCTGGTGGCCCTGGCGACGGCCGTTGGCATGTTCCGGGCAGGCTTCGGCATCGAGGCCCTGGTCATGTCGCGCCTGACCTCGATGGCCTTCATCCTGGTGCTCTATGCAGCGCTCGTGCGCATCGTGCCGAAACCCCGCATCAAGCTTGCGACCATCCGCAGCGGCCTGCGCGAGGCGTGGCCGCTCTGGGGCTCGTCCTCGCTGGGCATGCTGTCGAACTATGGCGCGGACCTGATCCTCGGCGCCTTTCTCAATCCCGCCGCGGTGGGCGCCTACCGGGCCGGCTCGCGCATCGCGAACACCGCCGCGGACGTCGTGACACAGCCGATGGGCATCATCAGCTGGGCACAATTCGCGCGCAAGGAAGCGTCGGACAACCAATCTGACATCCGAACGCTCTGGAAGAACAATGTCGCGCTGTGCTTTGCCCTCATGGCGCCGGCCATGATCACCGTCAGCGTCCTGGCGTCCGATATCGTCACGGCTGTGTTTGACCCCTCCTGGGCCGCCGCCGTCACGATCATCTCGATCATCGCAATCGCGCGCCTCATAGAAAGCCTCAGCTTTCTTCTCGAGCCGACGCTGACATGCCTGGGCCGTTCAAGGCAGCAGTTCTTCGTGCGGCTGGGCGACACGCTGTTGCTTGTCACGCTGCTCTTCGCCATCGGCCGGCACTCCCCCGAAGCCGCGGCGCTGGCGGTCCTGCTCAAGACCTGTGTGACCATGTGCGTATCGGTGACCCTGATGATGCGTGCCGCCGGAATCACCGTGTCCGACCTGGTAGAGATCACGCTGCCCGGGCTTGGCCTGACCGCCTTGTGCCTGTCGGTGATCTATATTGTCGGCCTATTCCCGCTTGCGGGCGGCTCGGCGACCCTCTTGCTGGCCACTGCCGCAGCCGAGGTCACCGTCTGGTCGATCTGCATCGCTGCTCTGTTGCGCAGCCGGATACTGGTGATGCCCGCGATCTGACCTGCCCGTTCACCGTTTGCGAACGTCGAAGATCACCTGTCCGTCCAACACGTCGATATGGTGGATGCCGATGGTGCCGGGCACCTGCCGCGGCGTGATATGGCGCACCAGCTTTTCCTGGTAGCGGTCCATATCCAGCGCCTCGATCTCCATGATGTTCAGCCCGTACCCATACGTGCCATGCGAATTGTCCTGGCTCGGGCGAAACAACCGCCCGTCCTGCTGAAACACGCGCCCTCCCCCGCGCGCGGTGCGCGAGTTGACCACGACCGGGTTCATCGGATGCGGGATGATCTCGGCAAGGTCCGGTCCGTCAACGCGAAACAGATGCAACTCGGAGCAGAAATCATCGAAACTGTCCTCGCAAAGATTGGTGAACAACCACCAATCCCCGCCCACCTTGGCCAACGTGCTGTCGGACGCGCTTACACCCTCCATCGCCGTTGCATGCAACGTCCACCCCAGCGGAAAGTCGGTCGCCCGCCAAAGTTCCAGCCTTTTCCCTTCGCTCGTTTCGGGCAGCATGAAGATGTCGTCGCCGTGCTGAAACACGAACGGATAGGACAAGTGATAAGAGGTCCGGATCGCATCCCCGACGAAGTCCAGCCGCCCCTCGTTCAGACGGCCTGCCGCGATATGTCCGCGCCCCGAGCGATAATCGAATACCTCGAAGAACACATGGACCTCGCCCTGATGCGCAATCAGGAACGGATCTGCCCAGTACGACCCGGCAGGCGCGTCGAACTCGACCGCCGAAACCGGATCGAAGGTCAGCGCGGTGCCCTCCGCCAGGCGCAAGCAAAATCTTCCGGGACGCCCGCCCATGCGCGCACGGATCGTGTTGGCGCTGCGCACCGCCGCTTCCGCCGCAACGCGCCCGACATATTGCGGCAGCTGAAGAACCGACGCTGCCTTGTCGTCAGGCACCTCGTCCGGCAGCTCCTCCAGCACCGGCACCTCGCACAGCGCAAGGCGCGCCAACTGGCCGGTCAGAAAGCGCACGGCCTTCTCGCGTTGAAACAGCAGGTTGCGCGAGGCCAGGAACTTGGTGTCGAACTCCGTTTCGGCAATCCTCCGCCAGCCCTCTTCCTCCGACGTGAAACTCCACAGGCGGACCGGCGTGACCGGCGCATTGGTCACCGCGGCATGAAGCCCGCTCTCCGGATCGACCGTCGAAAGCCGCCAAATTCCATGTTCCGCGTTTCCGGCAAGCTCTTCGACGGCAGGAATTCCCGAATCGTCGAGGATCAGGTCAAGGTCCGGCACAATCCCGGGATCGGCGGGCAGGATGTCCCGGTCATGCAGGCCGGGTATCGGTACGTCCCGCGCCGTTTGCCGGGTGACGGCCGTTTCAAGCGCCAAAGCGGACGACATCAGGCTGGTTGCGCTTGTCGCCTCCTCGCCCGAGGCGACAATGCACACCAGGTCGACCAGGTCCATGTCATCGAGGATTTCGACCAGACGCGCACTGTCAGGTCTTGCCGCGTTGGGATCGGCGAGCACCAAACCGACGCGCAAGGGCCGCTGGTCATCCTGCATTGCAGCATCCGGCTAGTCGACAAGGCATAGGATTGCGGCCGCGGTCAACGCACCGTCGGCCCGTGTGGAATTGCAAATTGTTCAGATCCGTCACCGTCTTCTCCCTGTGGCACTCGTTTCGACAAGTCACCTTGCAATCCCTGACCCGCTCGCTTTCAGCCTGTCGAAAATGGTAGCCATCGCCAGCACGCCAATCTACCCCAAAGGCGATCACACGCGACACTTCCCTCCGGCCTTCGGGTGACTCCTTCGGTCGAGGCGCACGAATCGGCAAGGCCGCACGTGTGGCCCCGGCTCCAAAACCGCCGACGCAGCGGAGAGGCAGAACCCTTAAGCTGCGCCTCCCAAACAGGACTTCAGACTTGCGATAACCGAATGCGATCGCGATACTGACCCCGTTTGATTTTGGCTGGTTCGATTAATTTATCAGTGCGCTGACACCCTGGTAATTGAAGCTTGGGAGTGTGACGTCATGGGCGAGACCGACCTCGACACCACAGTGCTTACGCACGGCGTGGCGGAGCAGACCGCGACGACCGGCGACATCGAGAGATGCATCGAAGAGTTGCGGATCAACGGATACGCGCTCGCGCCCAGCGGTCTTGAAGAAAGCGAACTCGCCCAGGCCCGGGACGTACTTGACAAGGTCTATGCCCAGCAAGCCGAAGAGGTCGGTGGCGAGGACAATCTGCGGCTCATGAAAGACGCGAATATCGCGCGTGCCGTCTGTGCCTACGATCCCCTCATGCTGAAAATCGCCACCCTGCCGGTCATCCTGGAGGTCGCCGCCGCGTTCCTCAGGCAGTATTGCGTGCTGATGTCTCACAACGGCATCCTGAACCAGCCGGGGCGCGACCATTACCAGTTCACCTGGCATCGCGACCTGAACTACCAGCACTACACATCGTCCCGGCCGCTGGCCCTCAGCGCCCTGCTGGCGGTTGATCCGTTCGACGAAGTGACGGGTGGAACCTATGTGCTGCCGGGGACGCATCTATTCGAGGCTTTTCCGTCGGAAGATTTCGTCCGCAACCACCAGAAAGTGGTGAAGTGCCCGCCCGGGACGATCATCTTCTTCGATGCCATGCTGTATCATCGCACCGGCAAGAACAACTCGAACGACGTGCGGCGCGCCGTCAACCACATCATCACGCCGCCGATGCTGCGCCAGCAGTACAATTTCAAGGAAATTTTCGCGCAGCGAGGCGTCGAAGTCGAGGATCCGAAGGTGCGGGACTACCTTGGCTTCGAATACGAGATCCCCAAGAGCGTCAAGGACTGGCGTGAAGGCAAGATCGAAGCGGCCCGTGCGGCCAGGGCACGCCAGCCGTGACCCTGTCTAAAGCGGCACAGACCGACCTGAGAGCCATCCTCTCCGAGACACCGCAAGAGGCCCGGGAGCGATCCCGCCGCAGGCTTGACCTGGCGCTGCCCGACACGGGCAACCTCGCCCTCTTCGGGGCTGGCAACACCGGGCGCGAGGTCCTGAAACGTCTGCGCCGCGCAGGTGTCGAGCCGGTTGCCTTCATCGACGACACCCCCGCAAAGCAGGGCACGACGATCGACGGCCTGCGGGTCATGGGCCGGCAGCAGGCAGCGGAAACGCTCAAACCCGACGTGACCGTTCTGGTTACGGTACTGAACCCCAAGCTGACCTTCGTGCAGGCACAGGCCTTGCTGGCCCAAACCGGGCTGAAAGCCGAGAGCTTCATGCTGTCGACCTGGCTGTTTCCCGAAGAATGCGACGGGCTTTGCAACGTGATGCCACCCGAGGCGGTCCTGCGCGAAAAAGACAGCATCCTGGCATGCGACGCGCTCTGGGCCGATGCGATTTCGCGCGAGACATTTTCCAGGCAGATCGCATGGCGCGTGTCGCTCGATTTCACCCGTCTTCCCGTTCCGCGACTGGACGATATCTATTTTCCGAAGGATCTCGATATCAATCTGAGCCCGAATGTCTTTTTTGTCGACGCGGGCGCCTATGACGGGGACACGCTGGCAGACTTCCTGACGCATTCCCGAGGCGTGTTCGAAGGTGCCGTCTGTATCGAGCCCGACCCCGAGAACCACGCCCGCCTCGAACGGCGCATCGCGGACCAGCGTCTGGGCGATCGCGTGACGGCTCTGAATTGCGGGCTTGGCGCCAAAGCGGGCGTCTTGTCGTTCAATGCCACGGCCGACATGAGCGCCGCCTTCGACGCAGGCGGCACTGTCTCGATGCCGGTCAAACGGTTGGCTGACGTGATGCCTGCCGGGCAACCGGCCTATGCGAAATTCGATATCGAAGGGGCCGAGTGGGACGCCCTGAACGGGTCGGCAGAGCATGTGACGGCCAACAACCCCAAGCTCGCTGTCAGCGTGTACCACCTCCCCGAGGACCTCTGGAGGCTGCCCCTGCTGATGGCTCGGTTGCTGCCCACCCGGCGGATCTACCTGCGTGCGCACGGCGTCGACGGGACGGATGTCATCTGCTACGCCGTCTGACGTGCGGGTCCTCTCGCGCCATCGCCGAACCTGCGATACCAGCGCCTGGATCGGGCCGATGCCCCGCAGGATTCGCGCCCGATCCCGTCAGACCGGCGCCGACGCGCCATAGGTCCGATCCTGCAGCGCGGTCCGCGACAGGCTGTCCTCGACCGCCTCCAGGAACTTCGCCTCGGCCTCGGAGTGCCGGCGCGACGGGTTGCTCAGCAGGTATATGTCGACCATCGGCAGATCATCGAACGGGGGCAGCTGGCGGATTCGACCCGCCGCCACGTCCTGCGCCGCCACGTGCAGCGGCAGCGCGCCGATCCCCACATTCGCCATGATCATGCGCCGGATCTCGTTCAGGCTGGACGACACGCCGCGCCAATTGCGCGACAGGTTCAGCCGGGCCCGCAGCTGCGAGATCGCCTCCAGCGGTCCGCCTTCCGCCTCGGTCTGGAAGGCCACGAAGGGCTCGCCCTCCAGATCCTCCGGCAGGATCGCATCCGCCCCGAACAACGGATGCCGCGCGCCGCAGTAAAGGCCGAAATACTCGCGGTAAAGCACCATCGTCCTCAGGTTCTTGGGCACCGTCGTCAGCAGGCAGATCCCGAAACTGGCGCGGTTGAGCTTGATCATCGTCTCTACCTCGTCGCTCTCGAATACCGTGAAGGAATAGGTCACGCTGGGATGCGCCTGCGCAAAGCGGTTCAGCACACCGTCGAAATGCTCCGATATCACCGACGAGGTGATCGCGATGGACAAATGCCCGCGCAGCTCGGCCTTGTCCTCGTCCAGGATCGCCGGGATCTGCGACACCGTGCCGAAAATCGTCGCGCATTCCGTGTAAAGAACCTGACCCGCCCGGGTGATCGTGAACTCGTTGGGTTTGCGGATCACCAGTGTCTTGCCGATGCTCTGCTCCAGCCGCTTCAGGGCCGCCGACACCGTTGGCTGTTTCAGGCCCAGATGGCTCGCCGCCTTCGAGATGCCGCGCTGTTCGACGATCACCATGAAGGTACGCAACAGGTTCCAGTCCAGGTTCCACGGAAAGCGACGGCGCTGCGGCAGGCTCATAGATTTCCTCTATAGTAAGAATGCTTATTATTTATTTGCGCGATAATTCCGACCATGCAAGGCTTTTGCACAAGCGGCGTACGCCGCCAATGCTGCACGGGCAAAAGACCCGGCGCCGAAAATCAACATGGAGACACATATGACAATCCGCCGAACCGTTCTGAAATCCGTTGTCGCGGCCATGGGCCTTGCCGTCGCGGGCCTCGCCCCCGCCGCCGCGGAAGAACTTGAAACCCTTAAGGAAAAGGGTGTCATCCGCATCGCGATGTCCGGCGCCTACCCGCCGTTCAACTTCGTCAACGACCAGAACGAGGTGGTGGGCTTCGACCCCGCCATCGGCACCGAGATGGCCAAGCGCATGGGGCTCGAGGCCGAGATCGTCACCACCGCGTGGGACGGAATCATCGGCGGGCTTCTCTCCAACAAGTACGACGCCATCGTCGGCTCCATGACCATCACCGAGGAGCGGGACGAGGTCGTGGATTTCGTCGGTCCGTACTATTCCGACAAGCGCGCCATCTTCACCCAGCCCGGCTCGGGCATCACCAGCCTGGAGGATCTCGAAGGCAAGAAGGTCGGCCTCACCTTGGGTGAAACGCACGAAGACTGGGCGCGCGAAAAGGGCTACAACGTCAGCACCTACAAGGGCCTGCCCGAACTTCTGCTGGAGCTTGAAAACGGCCGCGTCGACGCCATCGTGAACGATTCCATCGCCGCCATCCTCGCCATGGGCGAGAAGGGCCAGGAATACGAGATGTTCGCCGATCCCACGACCGAACCCTTCGGCGCGGGCATCGCCATCCGCGAAGGCAGCCCCGAACTGGCCGCCGCCATGCAGGAGGCGCTGGATTCCATGATGGAAGACGGCACCTACATGGAAATCGCCGAAAAGTGGGTCGGCGCGGACATCCGCTAGGCCCTTCCGCCCCGCCGCCATCGCAGGTCGGCGGGGCCGTCCGGGCTCCTGACCCGGATTGGACCGGCTGACGGCCCGGGCGCGGTGCGCCTTGCCCCTGACCTGTTCAGCCACGCTCCCGATTTAGCCGGACTGTCTTCGCCACGCCCCGGCCCCGCGACCTGCCAGAAGGACACGCCATGGACATAGAGTTGATGCAAAGGGTCTATCCCTTCTTCCTTCAGGCCGCCTGGGTGACGATCCAGCTCTCGGTCCTGACGGCCCTGCTCGGCCTGACCTGCGGCGCGCTCGGTGCCGCGATGCGCCTGTCGCGCCTCGCGGTCTTCCGCTTCCTCGGCGCGGCCTATGTCAGCGTCTTTCGCGGCACGCCCGCGCTCATCCAGCTTTTCATCCTCTATTTCGGCGGCCCCCAGGTCGGCATCCAGCTCGACGCGTTCGAGGCAGGCGTCATCGGCCTCGGCGTCAACGTGGGCGCCTACATGACCGAAACCATCCGTGGCGCGATCATCTCGATCCCCAAGGGTCAGCGCGAGGCGGCCCGCACCCTCGGCCTCAGCCGCTGGCAGGCGTTCTACAACACGACCCTGCCCCAGGCCGCGCGCCTGATGGTCCGCCCGCTTGGCGTGAACCTCAACATGCTGATCAAGTCCACGGCGCTGGTGGCCGCGATCTCGGTCGTCGAACTCACCTACACCGCGCAGCGCTACATCGGCTCCACCTACAAGCCGTTCGAAATGTTCCTGCTCGCGGGCATTCTCTACATGATCATCATCTACGCCACCGGCCGGGCTGTCGCCTGGCTGGACCGCCGCGTCCAGATCAACTGACCGGAAAGGAAAACCAGAATGGGCCTCGACTTCACGGTTGTTCCGGAACATCTCGACGTGATCCTGCTGGGTTGCCTCTGGACGATCTTCATCGCCGTCGCCGCCGCGCTGGTCAGCTTCTTCGGCGGCATCATTTTCGCGGTCATCGCGCTCTACGCGCCGTGGATCATCCGCCAGCCCTTCCGCCTGATCGAATGGGTCTTCATGGGCACGCCGCTGCTCCTGCAGCTCTTCCTGATCTATTTCGGCCTCGTGCAGATCGGCATCGACCTGCCCGCCTTCGTCGCCGGCATCATCGGGCTGGGCCTGCACTTCGCGGTCTACAATTCCGAACTGATCCAGACCGCCATCCTGTCCGTCGACAAGGGCCAGATGGAGGCCGCCCGCACCGTCGGCCTCAGCCGGGGCCAGGCGCTGCGCAAGGTGGTCATCCCGCAGGCCGTGCGCGACGTGATCCCGCCCATCGGCAACAACATGATCGCACTTCTCAAGGACAGCGCCCTGGTGTCGGTGATCGGCGTCAGCGAGCTGACTCTCTCGGCCCAGCGCGCGATCGGTGCCACTTACAGGCCGTTCGAGTTCTACCTCGTCGCCGCCGCCTTCTACTACGTCATCAACCTCTGCATGGAATGGGTGCAGCGCCGCATCGAGCGCCGCATCGCAATCTCGCGCTGATCGTCAGGAGACAGACCATGACCGACACCGAACATTTCGTCGAAATCAAGCATGCCCAGAAATCCTTCGGCAAGCTTGAGGTGCTCAAGGACATCAGCCTCAACGTCGCGCGCGGCCAGATCGTGGCGATCATCGGCCCGTCGGGTTCAGGCAAATCCACGCTCCTGCGCGCCATCAACGACCTCGATGCGCTGACGGGCGGCGAAATCTGGCTCGACGGCGTGCAGGTGAACCGGGACCTGCCCTACCGCCAGTACGAAAAGCACATCAACCAGATGCGCCAGGACATCGGCATGGTGTTCCAGCACTTCAACCTGTTCCCCCACATGACCGCCCGCGACAACGTCACCATGGCGCCGAAGCTGCTCAAGGGCCTTTCCAAGGCCGAGGCCGACAAGCTGGCCGAGGAACAGCTCGACAAGGTCGGGATGCTGGAACGGATCGACTATTACCCGTCGCAGCTGTCGGGCGGCCAGAAACAGCGCGTCGCCATCGCCCGCGCCCTCGCCATGAAGCCCAAGCTCATGCTCTTCGACGAGGCCACATCGGCCCTCGACCCCGAACTGGTGGACGAGGTGAACCAGGTCATGAAGAAACTGGCCGAGGAACACATGACCATGATCATCGTCACCCACGAGATGGATTTCGCGGCTTCGGTCTGCGACCGCGTGCTTTTCATGGACAAGGGCGTGGTGGTCGAGGAAGGCCCGCCCAGCGTGGTTTTCAAAAAACCCACCAAGGACCGCACCCGCGAATTTCTTCGCAAGCACCTCGCAGGCGCCAAGTGACCGACACGCCCTCTTACCTCTTCTACCAGTCGCGCAACCCGCGACCGTTTCTCGACCATGGCGAGGGGATCCACCTGATCGACGAGGCGGGCAAGCGCTACATCGACGGATCGTCGGGCGCGATGGTGTCGAACATTGGCCACTCCAACCCGCGCGTGCTGGCCAAAATGAAGGCGCAGATGGACAAGGCCACCTTCGGCTACCGCCTGCATTTCCGCACCCACCCGTCCGAGGATCTGGCCGCCAAGACCGTCGCCATGACGCCCGACGGCCTCGACCGCGTGTTCTTCGTCTCCGGCGGCTCCGAGGCGGTGGAAAGCGCCGTGAAACTCGCCCGCCAATACGCCCTGACCCAGGGCCACAACAACCGCTACAAGGTCATCTCGCGCTTTCCCTCCTACCACGGCTGCACCTTCGGCGCGCTCGACCTCACCGGCTACGCCCCCCTGCGCGACCCTTTCGCGCCGATGCTGAGCGAAATGCCCAAGGTCGCCGCCCCCACCACCTATCTCGACCGCGACAACCTGACGGAAGAGGCGCGCGGCCTGAAATACGCCGAGCTTTTGCGCGACAAGATCCTCGCCGAGGGCCCCGACACCGTGCTGGCCTTCATAATGGAACCCGTCGGCGGCGCCTCCACCGGCGCGCTCGTCGCGCCCGACAGCTATTATGGCCGCATCCGCGAGATCTGCGACGAGTTCGGCGTGCTGCTGATCTATGACGAGGTCATGACCGGCGCGGGCCGCACCGGCAAATTCCTCGCCGCCGAACATTGGGGCATCACCCCCGATATCGTCTCCATGTCCAAGGGCTTCGGCGCGGGCTACGCGCCCCTCGGCGCGATGGTCGCGGGCCGCCGCCTTGTCGATCCGGTGCTGGATGCGGGCGGCTTCGCCCACGGCTTCACCTATGCCGGCAACCCGCTGGCCTGCGCCGCCGGCCTCGCGGTGCTGGAAGAGATGGAAGAACACGACCTCATCGGCAACGCCGCCCGCATGGGCGACGTCCTGATGTCCGAACTGCGCGCCCTGATGAACCGCTACCCCTTCATTGGCGACGTGCGTGGCAAGGGTCTGCTCACCGCGTTCGAATTCGTCTCCGACCGCACCACGATGGAACCGCTCGACCCCGCGCTCAACGCCCATGACCGCCTTGTCGAACTGGCCTACGAACGCGGCCTCATCCTCTATTCCCGGCGCACCCGGGGCGGCACCAAGGGCGACCATTTCCTCGTCGCCCCGCCCCTTATCATCACCGAGGCACAAATCGCCGAAATGATGACCATCCTCCGCGACGCCCTCGACGCCTTCGCGCAGGAGATCGGCCTGCCGGTGGAGAGCGCGGCATGAGACTCCCCGACAAGCGCTGCAGCATCGAAGACGCCATTGCCCAGATCAAGGACGGCGCCACCGTCATGGTCGGCGGCTTCGGCGTCCCTGGCACGCCCATGACCCTGATCCGGGCGCTGGTGGCGCACGGCGCGCGCAACCTCACGCTGATCAAGAACGACGCGAACGAGCCCGGCATGGGTATCGACCACCTGCTGCAAACAGGTCAGGTCAGACGCCTCATCACAACCCATCTCGGCCTCAACAGCCACGCCATCGGCCTGATGAATTCCGGCGCGATCGAGGTCGAATTCAACGCCCAAGGCATCCTCGCCGAGCGCATCCGCGCGGGCGGCGCTGGCATCGGCGCGATCCTCAGCGATATCGGCATCGACACCGAACTCGCCCGCGGCAAGCAGGTGGTCGAGATGAACGGAACGCCCTACCTCGTCGAGCCTGCCCTGCGCGCCGACGTGTCCCTGATCCACGCCGACACCGCCGACCCCTTCGGCAACCTCGCCTATGTCGCCACCGCGCGGAACTTCAACCCGCTCATGGCCATGGCCGCGCCCTTGGTGATCGCCGAGGCCGAGCGCGTCGTGCCGTTGGGCGACCTCGACCCCAACGCCGTCCACACCCCCGGCGTCTTCGTCGATCACGTCACGGAATTGCCCGAGATATCAGAGGATTACGCCGTTGTCCGACGCTAGGGATCGCATGGTGGCCCGCGCCGCGCGCGAGATTGCACCGGGCATGGTCGTCAACCTCGGCATCGGCCTGCCGACCAAGGTGGTCAACCACCTGCCCGCCGATTTCCCGGTCTGCCTGCATACCGAGAACGGCATGACCGGCATCGGCCCCGCCCTCTCGCCCGACCGGGCCGACCGCAACCTCATCGACGCGGGCGGCGCCTATGTCACGCCCGTCCCCGGCTCGGCCTTCTTCGACAGCGCCACCAGCTTTGCCGTGGTCCGCTCGGGCCGGCTGGACCTCACCATGCTGGGCGCCTTCGAGATCAGCCAGACCGGCGATCTCGCCAACTGGAAGATCCCCGGCAAGTTCAGCCCCGGCGCGGGCGGCGGCATCGAACTGGCGCAAAAGGCCCGCCGCGTCGCCGTGCTCACCACCCACACCGACCGCGCCGGCAACCCCAAGCTCAAGGCCACCTGCGCCCTGCCCCTCTCGGCCAGCGCCTGCGTCACCCGCATCTTCACCGACCTCGCCGTGATCGACGTCACCCCGGACGGCTTCGCCCTGACCGAACTCGCCACAGGCACCAGCGTCGAGGACGTCACCCGTGCCACCGACGCCGCCATAGCGATCCCCGACACCCCAATTCCGACCTTCTGAGAGACCATGACCGAAGACCTCAAGACCCGCCTCTGCGCCGCCGTCGACGCCGGCTTCGACCGGCAGGTGGCGTTCCTGACCGAGCTCACCTCCCACCCCTCGACCCGTGGCAACGAGCAATCGGCACAGAACTTCATGGCGACGGAACTCGCCGCGCGCGGCTACGAGATCGACCGCTGGCAGATCGACCTCGACGACATCCGGCACCTCCCCGGCTTCTCCCCCGTCCTCGGCCCCTACGAGGACGCCGTGAACGTCGTCGCCACCCATCGCTCGAAAACCTCCAAGGGCCGCTCCCTCATCCTCAACGGCCATATCGACGTGGTCCCCGCCGGCCCGCTCGACATGTGGGACAGCCCGCCTTTCGAGCCGCACGTGAAAGACGGCTGGCTCTACGGCCGTGGCGGCGGCGACATGAAGGCGGGCCTCGCCTCCAACCTCTTCGCCCTCGACGCGCTCCGCGCCTGCGGCCTCGCCCCGGCGGCGGACGTGCATGTCCAGTCGGTCGTCGAGGAGGAATGCACCGGCAACGGCGCGCTCGCCTGCCTCGCGCGCGGCTACAAAGCCGACGCCGCCCTCATCCCCGAACCCTTCGCCGAACAACTGGTCAGCGCCCAGCTTGGCGTCCTGTGGTTCCAGGTCCACCTCAAGGGACGGCCCACCCATGTCGCCTATGCCGGCACCGGCGCCAACGCCATCGAGGCCGCCTTTCCGCTGATCCAGGCCCTGCACGACATGGAGCATCGCTGGAACGAGGCCGCGCACCGCCCGCCCGAATACGCCCACATGGACCACGCGCTCAACCTCAACATCGGCAAGTTCCAGGGCGGCGACTGGACCAGCTCCGTTCCCGCCTGGGCCGTTTTCGACGTCCGCATGGGCCTCTTCCCCGGCCAGTCCCTCGACGCGGCCAAGCAGGAAGTCGAACAGGTCATCCGCGACGCCGCGCAGCAAAACGCCTTCCTGCGCAATTCCCCGCCCGAGATCGTCTATCACGGCTTCCACGCCGAAGGGTATGCGCTCTCCCGCGACACCTCGCAGATCGCCACCAACGCCGTCGCATCACTCGAATCCGCACACCAAAGCGTCACCGGCACCCCCCTCACCCGCGAGTCCATTACCGCCACCACCGACGCGCGCTTCTTCGGCCTCTACGCCGACACGCCCGCGCTGGTCTACGGCCCCCGGGCCGAGGCGATCCACGGCTTCAACGAGCGGGTCGACCTCGAAAGCCTCCGCCGCGTCACCCAGACCACCGCACTTTTCATCGCCGACTGGTGCGGCACCGAGGTGGCCTGACACATGCGCGACGCCGTCATCGTCTCCACCGCCCGCACGCCCATCGGCAAGGCCTATCGCGGTGCCTTCAACAATCTCACGGCCCCCAGCCTCGCCGCCCCCGCCGTCCGCGCCGCCCTCACCCGCGCCGGGCTGGAGGGGGCCGAGGTCGAGGACGCCATCTTCGGCGCCGCCCTCACGCAAGGCACCTCCGGCGTCAACGTCGCCCGCCACATCGCGCAGGCCGCACAGTTGCCCGACAGCGTCGCGGGCGCCACCATCGACCGCCAATGCGCCTCGGGCCTCAACGCGCTCGCCATCGCCTCGCACATGGTCCGGGCCGAGGGCGTGGACGTGGCCCTCGCCGGTGGCCTCGACAGCATCTCCCTCGTCCAGAACGACCACTGGAACGCCCACCGCTACCGCGACCCCGCCGTGCCCGACAGCTATTACATGGCCATGCTGGACACGGCCGAGGTCGTCGCCGCCCGCTACGGCGTCACCCGCGCCGCACAAGACGCCTATGCCCTGCAAAGCCAGCAGCGCACCGCCAAGGCGCAGGAAGCCGACCTCTTCGCCGACGAAATCATCCCCGTCGAGACCACCAAACTGGTCACCGACAAGACCACCAAGGAAACACACGAAGAGCCCGTCCGCCTCGCCGAGGACGAATGCAACCGCCCCGACACCACCGCCGAACGGCTGGCCAACCTCCAGCCCGTACGCGGCGAGGGCAAGACCATCACCGCCGGCAATGCCAGCCAGCTCTCCGACGGCGCCGCCGCCCTCGTAGTGATGTCCGAAAAAGAAGCCACCCGCCGCAATCTCACGCCCCTCGGCGCGCTACGCGGCTTCGCCGTCGCCGGTGTCGCGCCGCAGGAGATGGGCATCGGCCCCGTCCACGCCATCCCCCGCCTGCTCGACCGCGCCGGACTCTCCACGGACGACATCGATCTCTGGGAAATTAACGAGGCTTTCGCCGCGCAACTCCTCCATAGCCGCGACACCCTCGGCATCCCCGACGACAGGCTCAACGTCAACGGCGGCGCCATCTCCATCGGCCATCCCTACGGCATGTCCGGCGCGCGCATGGCCGTGCATATCCTGCTCGAAGGCCGCCGCCGGGGCGCCAGGTGGGGCGTCGTCTCCATGTGCGTCGGTGGCGGCCAGGGCGCCGCCGGCCTTCTTGAAATCTTCTGAGGATCCCATGACCACGCTCCCCTCCAACCAGATCGCCTACCTCACCGCCCTGCGCCAGGACCTGCACCGCCAGCCCGAGGTCTCGGGCGACGAGGTCGAGACGGCAAAACGCATCACCCGCGAACTCACCGCCCTCGGGGCCGACCGCATCTGGCAGGGCCTCGGCGGCCACGGCGTCGCCGCCGAATTCACCGGGCGCGCGCCCGGCCCCACCGTCCTTCTGCGCTCTGAACTCGACGGTCTGCCGATCCGCGAGATCAACGACATCCCCCATGCCTCGCAGATCGACGGCAAGGGTCACCTCTGCGGCCATGACGGCCACATGGCCACGCTGATGGGCGTCGCCATGCGCCTCGCCACGCGCCCCGCCAAGGGTCGCGTCATCCTGCTCTTCCAGCCGGCCGAGGAAACCGGCGCAGGCGCGCAGGCCGTCATCGAAGACCCGCAATGGGCCGAGTTCCGCCCCGACTACGCCTTCGCCTACCACAACGTCCCGGGGCTGCCCTTGGGCGAGATCGGTCTGCGCTCCGGCCCCGCGAACTGTGCCTCGCGCGGGATGCAGATCCTGCTCACCGGCAAGAGCTCTCACGCCGCCTTGCCCGAGGACGGCCTCTCGCCCGCTCCCGCCATGGCGAGCCTGATGACCGCCCTGCCCGCGCTCAGCCGCGGCACCATCGCCGACGCCGATTTCACCCTCGCCACCCTCACCCACGCCAACCTGGGCGAGCCTGCCTTCGGCATCGCCCCCGCCGATGGCGAATTGCGCGTGACACTGCGCACGATGACCAACGAGGGCATGGATCAGCTGATAGACACGGCCCTCGACAAGGTCGCCCAGGCCCAGGGCGACCTTGTCACCGACATCCACTGGCACGACGTCTTTCGCGGCGTGGTCAACGACGCCGACGCCACCGAGATCGCCCGCCGCGCGGCCCATGACCTCGGGCACGGGGTCAACGAGTTGCCCACCCCCATGCGCTGGTCCGAGGATTTCGGCCGCATCGGCGACGACGGTGCCAAGGCCACGATGCTCTATGTCGGCGCGGGAACCGACATGCCCCAGCTGCACAACCCGGATTACGACTTCCCCGACGCGCTCCTGCCCGTCGTGACCGACCAGCTCGCCGGCATTGTCGACCGCCTTCTGGGCCTGCCCGACACATGACCGACCCCGCGATCCCCGACGCGTGGTGCGAGGTCCACCGCGACCGGATCGAGGCCAACATCCGCATCGCCCTGGCCCGCGTCCCCAAGGGCCGCCGCTTCTGCGCCGTCCTGAAGGCCGACGCCTATGGCCACGGCATCGCCACCGTCGTTCCCCTGGTCCGCGCCCACGGCATCGACTGTATCGCCATCACCTCGAACGCCGAGGCGCGCGCGGTGCGCGACGCAGGCTACACCGGCCAGCTGATCCGCCTGCGCGCCGCCACGCCGATCGAGACCCGCGCCGCCCTGCCCGACGGGGTCGAGGAACAGGTCGGCACGGTCGAGGCGGCCGAGAACCTCGCCGCGCTGAAGAAGTCCGGCGCGCCCGTCCGCGCCCACCTGTCGCTCAACGCCATGGGCATGTCCCGGGACGGGCTGGAAATCGGCACCGACGAGGGCCGCGCCGCCTGCCGCGCCATTCTCGACCGGCTGGGCAACAGCATCACGGCCATCTGCACCCATTTTCCCGACAATGCGCCCGACGAGCTGCGCGCCAGCGCCGCGCTCTTTCAACAGCACGCCGACTGGGTCCTGGACCAGGGCAACCTCTCGCGCGAAGACACCCTCGTCCACGCCGGCAGTTCGCTCACGCTGGTCTCCGATCAGCCGGTCCAGACCGACATGTACCGCTGCGGCGCTCTGCTCTATGGCATCCTCAAACCCGAATGGGGCTTTCAGACCACGATGACCCTCAAGACCCGCGTGGTCAGCGTGGCCGATTACCCCGCGGGCGCCACGGTGGGCTACGACCGCACCTGCGTGCTCGACACGCCCCGCCGCCTGGCGTGCCTGTCCATCGGCTATGCCAACGGTGTCCGCCGTGCTGGTCAGAACACCGGCACCGTCCTGATCGGCGGGCACGAGGCCCCCGTCCTGGGCCGCATTTCCATGAACACCACCGTGGCCGATGTCACCGGCCTCGACGGTATCTCGGTCGGCGACCCGGCGGCGATCTTCGGCGGATCGCACGACACGCGCGGCGCGCTGGACACGGCCGAGGCGCAGTTCGGCACCATCATCGCCGATCTCTACACCGACTGGGGCCTGAGCAACCACCGGATCGTCCGGTAAGCGCCGTCAGCTGCCCTTGATGTTGATCGAGAAACTGGTGCGCGCCCCTGCGGGCGGCGGCGGGAAGGGCGCGGCGCGCTGCACCATCCGCAGCGCCGCCTGGTCCAGCTTGGCCGAGCCCGAGCTGCGGGCAATCGACAGTCCCGCTAGCCCGCCATTGCCGCCGATGCGGAACGCCACCACCGCCGTGCCCCGGCTGCCCACCCGTGGACGCGGCACGCGAGAGATCTTCCGCATCACCTGTCCGGGATAGTTGCTGGCCGCGGCATTGCCCGTGGCCTGCGACTTGCCCGAGCCCTGCGCCGTCGATCTCGTTTGCGTCTGTGTCCCCGAGGCACTGCCCGCACGCGCGTTCTGCTGCGCGTTGCCCTTGGGCTGGGTCTTCGGCTTCGACTGCGTCGTGCGTTGCGGCTTCGGTTCGGTCCGCTTCGGCTGCGCCTTCGGCGGCTCGGGCTTGTGCGCTTTCTCGAACTCCGCACTGCGCGGCTTGGGCCGCAACGACCGGGTCACCGCGCTCGGCGCCTCGTCCACCGGCTCCAGGATTTCCGCCTGCTCCGGCTCTGTCGGCTGCACGCTTTCCTCCGGCACGGACTCCGACGGGGTCACGGGCACCAGCGGCACGTTCGGCGTAATCTCCGCCTGCTCGACAGACTGGGCCTCGACCGGCTCCGGCACGTTTTCGACGGGCGTTTCGGTCGGCGTCACCGGCGCGGTCTCGGCCTGCTCGACAGGTTCGGCGGTCTCCTGCGGATCAATGTCGGGCGACGTGTCCTCGGGCCGGTCCTGTGCGGTTTCCTCGGGCATGTCCTGCGCCGAGACCTCTTCCGGGGGCGTTTCCTCGACGACCTCCTCGGTGGCGTCGGGCGTCATCACCCCCGCCGCCATGTCGGCAAAGCTGTTGCCGATGCTGGCCTCGACGCCGCCCGCATCGCCCTCGATCTCTATCGCCTCGCCCTGGAACACCGCCGCCACCACGGTGCCATGCAGCACCAGCGCCGCCGTCACGGCCACGGTTTTCACAAGACGCGACGAAGCGATCATTCCAGCCCCCTCTGCGTGACGATCACCACGCGCTCCGCCCCCGCGCCGCGCAGGTCCCGCGCCAGGTTCACCAGCGTCTGCGCCGACAACTCCTGGTCCGGCACCACGCGCACCAACGCGCGGTCTTCCTCGCTGCGCCGCGCCAGGAAGTCCTCGGCCGAGGCAATATCGTCGCCGCGGAAGCTCATCCGCCCGTCGGGATGCACCACCAGCGTGTCGGGCGGCGACCGCCCTTCCAGGTCCGCCGTCCGCACCAGGCTCAGATCCTTGTCCAGCGGCTGCGACAGGGTGCCCGCCACCATGAAGAAGACCAGCATCAGGAACACGATGTTGATCAGCGCGATCGTGGGTTCGCGGCGCGAGGATGTCTTGGCCTTGCGCATCTCAGGACCCCAGCACGCTGATGCTGACGCGCTCGATGCCGCGCAGCACGACCAGCAGATCTGTCAGGCGCTGCGCCGTCACGCCGTCGCGCAGGCTGACCACCACGGGCCGCGCCTCGTCGGTTTGCGGCATCTCGGCAAAGGCGGCGCTCAACCCGTCCAGTTCGACCTGCTGTCCGTTCAGGCTCAGGTCCTCGTCGCTCAGGCGCAGAAAGCTGATCTTGGTCTCGCTGCTGCCGCTGCCCCCCGCGCCCGCGGCGGCCAGCTCGACCTCCGCAAAGCGCGAAAAGGTCGATGACAGCATGAAGAACAACAGCAGCAGGAAGATCACGTCGATCAGCGACGTCATCGACAAGCGCCTGCGCCGCGAGGTCTTACGCACGGCCCGGCTCCGCTTCGAAATCCGCCGCAGGCGCCGCGCGGCCCTGCGGATGCAGTACCGTCGAAATCGCCCGCTCGGCGGTGACACGCTCGCCGTCCATCCGGCCCTCCAGCCAGCTCAGCACCATCGAGGTCGGCATCGCCACGGCCAGCCCCACGGCGGTGGTCAGCAGCGCCACCCAGATACCGCCCGCCAGAAGCGACGGATCGACCTGCGCCCCGGCCTCCTGCAGCGACTGGAACGCCTCGATCATGCCCAGAACCGTGCCGAACAGGCCCAGCAGCGGCGCCAGCTGCGCCACGCTGTCCAGCAGGCGAAAGCCGCGCTCCAGCCGCGCGAACCGTGATTCCGCCTCCGCCTCCAGCCGCTTGCGGTCCTGGGGCTGCGCGGAAAACGCCATCTCGACCACCGGAGCGAGGTAGCTCTTCGATTGCTTCAGCGCCGCCAGCGCGGCCGCCAGGTCACCCTCGTCCCAGGCCTCGACCGCCTCTTTCATCGCCTTGTGCCGTCCCACCCCGGCAGCCGAGAACTGCCACAGCTTGTAAAGCACCGTGGCCAGCGTGACCACCGACACCGCCAGCAGGATCATGACGACCGGACCGCCCAGGTCCGCAACCTGGCGCAGGCTTTCCAGAATCCCGTTCATCCCGTCACCTCGATATTCGTGCGCGTCTCCAGCTTCAGCCCGGTCTCGCAGGCGGTGTCGGGCAGCTCGGCCGCCTCGCAGGTATGCGCGCCGTTGATCAGCACCTGGCCCAGCCCGTCACAGGCCATGCCGGGCACGGAAAACTGCCGCACACGCGGCCTCCCCGGGGGCAGCGTGCCGAAATCGAACAAAGTCAGGCGATCCACCTGGCCTTCGCTGTCGAACAGCACGGTCTCGTAAACCGCCTTGTCGATCTGGGTGGGATGGCCGTTTATCACCAGGAAGGTCAGCGTGCAGCTGCTCTCGTTCGCCTTGGTGGCGTTGAGCTCGATCAGGACGGCCTCGCCCAGCTCTTCTTCCTGCGCCACTGCGGCCTGCATGCCGGCGACCCCCGTCAGCATCGCCATCAGGGCGGTGGTGAACCTTTTCATCTCGCGTCTCCCTTTCACGTGATCCGCGCCGCATCCCGCAGGACGCAGGCCGGGCCACGTTTCAAACCAATTCTCGGCGCGGTCAAGCGCTTCACGGCCGTGACTATCGCGGAAGATGGGGGATTCGGAACGCGGCTCGCCCTGAACTCGCGCTTTCGTGTGCATCCCCGGTCTTCTGCAGCCGGTCATGTTCGTGCGTCGGCCTGGCAAAAGACGGGTCTCGGCTTGGGGACGCTTTGGCAAATGTCTCTCACATCCGGCCCGGACACTCAATACCCAAACAAATCTATCGGAAATAGAAATTGCCCGTCCTTGCCCCGGACGGCGCGACACGAAAACGGGGCGCATCCACCGGATGCGCCCCGCAAATTCAGATTTTCAGTGCAGCTATACCTTCGAGGCCGCCGCGCTGCGCGGGCCTGCGATCAGCCAGATGATGAAGCCGATAATCGGCAGGATGATCACCAGCAAACTCCACAGAACCTTCTTGCCGGTCGAGGCACTCGAGCCGATGATATTCACCAGGGCCCAGATATCCAGGACCAGAACGATAAGGCCGCCAAGGCCACCAATCTCCAACATTTTTGTCTCCTTTTCTGCGTGTTTAACGCGTCAGTCTCACGTTTGTTTCAGGCTTTGCGGATTTCGCTGGCACTTTTCAGCACCTCGTCGCCGTCTTCCTGTTCGATCAGGTACGCCGGGCAGTCGTCGTCGGCGTCCCGCGTGATCTCGGATCCCTTGATCTTCACGGTCGTCTTCTGGGTGTAGACCTTCCTGACCTCACCTTGGCCGGAGCCGTTGCCCCAGTCCCACTTGACCGTATCGCCCTGAGAAATCGCCATCTCAGTCACGCCTCAGCGCATCGATCAGCTCTTCCCTGGTCATGTCCGACCGACCTTCGATGCCGACGTTCTGGGCCTGATCGTAAAGCTCGGCTTTCGACCATTCCTCATATGGCGGCGCCTTGCCGCCTTTCTTCGACGGGGCCATGTCGTCATTGGCCTGGGCATTGGCGATCCGCGCGGACTTGGACTTGCTGTAGCCCTTGTCGCGCAGCGCCTCGTAAGTGTCTTCGTCCTTGATGGACGAACCGTTCGACTGTGCCATGACGGTCTCTCCGAATTATGCTGGGGATAAAACGTCGCGCAGCCCTATTTGTTCCCGCACGCGCGGTGTAACCGCGATATGTGCAGGCAAAGTGCGATGACCGGAGTGGGTAATGTCGAAGACCGATAACGATCTGATCAAGCAGGAAAAGGAAAAGGAAGCCGTAGAAGAGGCCGCGGCCCTGTCGCCCCGCCTGATCTTCGAGTCGATCCGCCGCAACGGCGAGGAAGAGCTGGAGCGCCCGATGACTGCCCTGTGGTTCTCGGGCATCGCTGCCGGTCTTCTGATTTCCTTTTCGGTCCTGACCGAGGCATTGCTGCGCGCCCACCTGCCCGATGCGCAATGGGCCTACATCGTCGAGAATTTCGGCTATTCGCTGGGCTTCGTGCTGGTCATCATGGCGCGCCTGCAACTCTTCACGGAAAACACCATCACCACGGTCGTTCCCGTCATGATCGACCCGTGCGCCCACACCATAGGCCGCACCGCCCGGCTGTGGAGCGCGGTTCTGGTGGCCAACATCGTCGGCGCCTTCATCGCCGCCGCGTTCTTTGCCTACGGCGGCGTGCTGACAGAGCCGGTCGCGGCCGCCTTCGGCGAACTCAGCGAACACGCCACCAGCTTTCCTGCGTTCGAAGGCTTCATGCGCGGTATTCCCGCCGGCGTGCTGATCGCCGCGATCGTCTGGATGCTGCCCTCGTCCAAGCGCAACGAGATCGGGCTGATCGTGCTCTTCACCTGGCTCATCGCGCTCGGCGACTTCACCCATGTCATCGCCGGATCCGTCGAAATGGCCTACCTCATGGTCCAGGGCCAGCTCGCGGTCGGCCCCGCCGTCCTGGATTTCTTCCTGCCCGTCCTGCTTGGCAACGTGGTGGGCGGCACGATGATCTTCACCGTTCTGACCTACGCCCAGGTCATGCCGGAAGTAGAAGAACAGCGCTGAGAACGCCGCGCATGAAAAAAGCGCGCGCCCGGGCTACGGGCACGCGCATGTCGGACGCTCAGTTCCAGCGATTTCGTTTAGTCGAGCGAAGCCAGATCGACCTGTGCCTCGCCTTCGTCCAGCGGGCCGCCGTGAATGTCGACATCACGCAGCGCGTTGTTCCGATCGAGAACGGTGTGAACGCTCAGTACCTTGTTGCCATGGCTTTTCGCCGGGTCGTCCATGATGGTCCGAAGCTCGGCGCGGGCCTCGTCGTCCAGCGCGGCCACGTCCACCGCAACCACGTAGTTCTTCAACTCGTCCGCCAGTGATCCAGCGGTCGCGGTCACGGGCAGCGTTCCCATCAGTACGGCAAGTGCAAAGCGTTTCATCGTTACTCCCCTCTCATAAGGTTCATCCTGTAAACGACTGAAATCAATTACGGTTCCCAGAAAATAAAGCACCGCAGTCTGGGACGGACTGCGGTGCTGGGCGCGTCGGGCGCGCCGCGCTGACAGGGGACGGGGATGCAGTCAGCGCTATGTCTTGGCGTCAGTCGCGCGGTCCGCGCGCTCTTGCCGTTTCATTCTGTTCTTCGACGCGATGCCGAAGGCGACGAGTACAAGGTTCAGAGCCACGAACAGACCCGGCACGATGATGTCTGCCGCGGTGCCGGTCTGCACCGCTCAATTGGTGTCCTCGGCGGCTGCAGGTTCCTCGCTGGTCGCTGCAGGTGCAGAGGCACCCTCATCTGTCGGGTCGTCGCTGGTTGCGAAAATGTAGAACAGCCCGAACAGGATCGCGGCGAACGCAACCACCAGCAACATGCCGCCAAGCGGACCGATGTGGCGTTTCTTCTGCGTTTCCAGATTTGTTTCGGGTGCTGACATATCGTCTCCTATTCCGTCTCGTTTCACTGGCCCAACGCTGCCGCTGGTGCGCGGTTCCGAAAAAACTTGGCGATCACGAAAGAAACTTGATCAGCGCCTCCTCGCCGCGCCGAAACCCGTCCCGCGCGGTCTCGATCGGCGGCAATTTCCGCTTGCGCGCGCCCGTGTCCGACCGCGCCAGATCCAGCACATCGGGGTGAACGTAACTCTTCTGCGCGATGGCGGGTGTGTTGTGCAGCCGCTCCGAGGCGGCCCCGGCCAGCATCTTGATGCTGATCTCCTCGGCGTCCTCCGCCGCCAGGAACGCCGCCAGCGTGCCATGCCAGGTGCGCAGCGTCTTGGCCGTGGCGCGCGTCTCGCACAGCGCCTCCAGGCGCGCGTTCAGTTGCTCGGACGACACCGCGCGCGCGTTTCCCTCCTCGTCCACCCACGACACCAGCGATGGCCCGGGCAGGTCCTGGCACGCTTCCAGCACCTTGGCCAGCTTGGTGCCTCTCAGGGTCTTTTCGACCGGCTTTCCGCCCTTCCCCTTGAACGACAGCTCGACCGAGTCCCCCTCGATGCTCATGTGGCGCGCCTGCAACGTGGTCGCGCCGTAGGTCCGGTTCTCGTCCGCATAGCTCTTCGCGCCGGGCCGCAACGCCGCCCGGTCGATCAGCGCAAGCGCCGCGGCCACCGCCATGTCCTCGCTGCCCACGTCGCCCGACAGGTTGTGATCTATCCAGCGCCGCAGACGCGGCAGGCTACGCGCGAACGTGCCCAGGCCGTCGAACTTGGTCTGCGACCGCTGCGCCGACCAGTCAGGGTGATACCTGTATTGCTTGCGCGTCCGCGCGTCACGCCCGGTGGCCAGCAGATGCGCGTTGGCCATCGGGGCCATCCACACATCCGTATAGGCCGGCGGCACCGCCAGCGCCTTCAGTTCGCGCCGCTTCCTGGGGCAGTCGATGCGCGTGCCGTCCACGTTGATATACGAAAAACCCCGCCCCCGCTTCTCGCGGCGAATACCGGGGTTGCTGTCCGGGTAATAGACCAGCCGCTCTGCCACGGGCGATATCCTCCATCATTCAGATAAGAGGACGCGAAGAGATCGTATCGGGTTCCACGTTGCCCAGGCGGGCCAGTTCCTGTTCCTTGTGCACGACCAGGAAATCGTCCTGCCAGGTCGCCACACCCGCCTCTCGCAGACGCGTCAGGGTCTTGTTCGTATGCACCAGCGACAGGCCCACCGCATCGGCCAGATCCTGCTGGCGATAGGGCAGCGGGACACGGCCGTTCTTCATCATGTCCAGCGCCCGCAGCCGCTGGAAGAACCTGTAAAGCGCCCAGGCCACGCGCGTCACCCCGTTCATCTGCCCGATCGTGACCAGCGCCTCGCCCAGCATCTGCTCTTCCCGCGCGGCCAGGTGCGTCAGGTCGAACGCCCGCTTCGGTTGCGACTTGAACAGCCGCCAGAAGTCGGACCTGTTGAACACGCACAGCTTCATCGTCGTCGTGGCCTCGACCGAATGCTGCATTTCTCCCATGACGCCGCTCTGCAATCCGACAAAGTCGCCCGGCAGCACAAAGCCCACCACCTGCCGGCGGCCGTCTTCCATCGTCTTGTAGCGTATCCCCATCCCGCTCAGCGCGGTGTAGAGCTGCGTCGACGAGGCGCCTTCTGCCAGGATCTCGGTGCCCTGCTCGGCCGTCAGTTCGCCGGTCTTGAAACTTTTCATGAATTCAAGCTCTTCGTCCGACATCGGCCCGAACAGGTCAAGTTCTCTCAGCGGGCAGGTCGCGCAATCAACGGCCATCTTTTCCATCTATGTCGCAGTTTAATGTGGACGTCATGATTCTGTGCAATGATTGCCCAATACCGAGGGGGTAGTAAATGCAAAATACATCGCCGCGCGAGGACCTTGTGCTTGTGTCTTCACGTAAAACGCTCGAAGCCGCCGATCTGGCGGACTTCGCTCAGTCGCGCTCACTCGGAGAGGTGATCGTCGAGAGCGATACCGACCGTGCGCGTGTACTGCTCAGCGAAAGGCACTTTTCCTTCGCCTTCATCGGCCTGCCGGATACCGAGGATCGCGGCAACCTGCTGACGGCGCTCAGCGCCGAACGCACACACATCGTGCTGCTGGACGACAGCGGCGCCGCGGCGGGCTCCCCAAGCCTGCGTGTGGTGTCGCGGCCCTTCACGGACATCGATCTCGAAGGGGCAATTTCGGGCGGCATCACGGCCGTGGACGTGCAGGACCCGCAGCCGGACCCGCAATAGGCAACTCTCCTCCAACGCGCGAACATCCACCGGAACCCGCGCGCCGCTTGATCGTTATGGTCGCGTATCGACTGTAATCGAAGGATCGAGCAAATGTTTCATTGGGCCCTTATATTTCTGGTCGTAGCCTTCATCGCCGGCATTTTCGGCTTCGGCGGCATCGCGTCGGCTTCGGCCGGCATCGCTCAGGTGCTGTTCGTGATCTTCATGGTGCTCTTCGTGATTGCCCTGGTGGCGCGGGCTTTCAACCGCACCCACTGGTGACCCGCCCGCACCACCGACGCAGCGGCAGGGGCCGGCGACACCGCTGGCCCTTTTTCTTTGCAGCCCTGCCCGACGAAAAAAGCCCCGGCGCACGCCGGGGCTTTTTCAATGCAACGCGCTGACGCGGGCGTCAGGCCTTCAGCGTCTCGGTCGACGAAAAGAACATCGCCTGGCTCACCGCCGAGCGGACCTGGTCCGACTGGTACGGTTTCGGGATCAAAAATGCCGGCTCCGGCCCTTCGCCGGTCAGCAGGCGTTCGGGGAACGCCGTGATGAAGATGACGGGAACATCCGGCGCATTTTCCATGATGCCATTGACGGCGTCGATCCCGCTGGAACCGTCGGCCAGCTGGATGTCCGACAGGATCAGGTCGGGCGTTTCCTCGTTGAACAGCTTCAGCGCATCGGCCTCGGTGCGGGCGATGCCCGTCACGCGGTGCCCCATGTCGCCGACGATCCCCTCGAGGTCCATCGCGATGATCGCCTCGTCCTCGATGATCATCACGCGTCCCGACAGAACGCTCGACATCTCGTCATAGGCGATATCGACAAGCGACCGCGCCTCGTCTTCCGAAATGTCCATGATCACGGCCACTTCGGCAAAGCTGAACTCTTCGATCGTATGAAGCAGCAGAGCCTCGCGCGTGTTGGTCGTCAACTTCGCCAGGTGCGCCTGGGCTTTCGCCTGAAGCCCGGTCTCGTCGTCCGAAAACACCGCGCCTGACGTCGCCCAGATCGGTTGAAAAACCTTGAACAGGGCCGTCTTGGACGCGATCGAGGCGTCGAAAACGCTGGGATCGCTCAATACCGCTTCCAGCGCTGCCACCGCGTACTGATCGCCGCGTTCCTGCGAGCCGGTCAGTGCACGTGCATAACGGCGCAAATAAGGCAAATTTGCACCGATCTGTTCGCTAAGTTCCGCGGAGTTGGTTTCGCTCATTTGATAGCTTCCAGTTTTATTCTACTTTCATGGAACCCAACACGCATAGCGTGGTTAAGTTCCAGACACACTATACAAATGTGGCCAAAAGACAAAATGACTCGAGATAAACGGAATTCAAGAGTGCAAAATACCATCGACGAAAACCTCAAGCGCGCATTCGAGGATGTGGCCAGTGAGCCTTTGCCGTCCCGCTTCACTGACCTGCTGGAGCAGCTCAAGACGAGCGGGCACGGCGCGGACAAATCTTCCGGGACGGACGACAATTCATGAGCGACCCGCGCGAAGAACTGGTCGAACACCTCGGGCCGATGCGCGCGTTCGCCATGAGCCTGACGCGCAACTCCGCGCTGGCCGACGACATGGTGCAGGACGCCCTGGTCAAGGCCTGGACCAATATCGAAAAGTTTCAGCCCGGCACGAACATGCGCGCCTGGCTCTTTACAATTCTGCGTAACACGTATTATTCCCATCACCGCAAGGCGCGCCGCGAGGTGTCCGACACCGACGGCGAACTGGCTGCGTCGCTGGCGAAAAAGCCGGATCACGATGGCAGATTGCAGATGCGCGACTTTCACGTCGCCTTCGACAAGCTGCCCGACGAACAGCGCGAAGCCTTGGTGCTGGTCGGTGCCGGCGGCTTTTCCTACGAGGAAGCCGCGGAAACCTGCGGTGTCGCCGTGGGTACGATCAAGAGCCGTGTCAACCGCGCCCGTGCGCGACTGGTGGAATTGATGCATCTGGACGAGGATCAGGTACTCGAAACGACGGACGCGGTCACCGCGGGCATCGTATCGGCGAACAAAAGCGTTGCCTAAGAAGTCCAAAGCCCTCCTCGACGCATACGGAACGATGGTCAACCGGCTGTCGTTCCGTCTTTTTGCGTTGCTGGCGCTGGCGCTGTTCCCGCTCGGCGTCATCGCCGTCTATCAGACCGACCAGGTCCTGGACGAGACCGAGAACCTGCGCCGCAACGCGCTATTCTTCGAAACCACCTCGGCCGCCCGCGACGAACGCGAACTGATCCAGCAGACGCTCGGCTCTGCCGAAGGCCTGGCGGCGTTGTCGATCCTCGACGACGCCCCCGCCTGCCGCGAGGTCATGCGCGAATTCGCCGAAAGCAACGCCCACATCGCCTTTGCCGGCTACACCAAGCTTTCGGGCATCATGGAATGCGGCTCCGAGGGCGAAGAGGTGCGCGACTTCCGCACGCTCGAACGCCTGCAGCGAGCGCTCGACGCGGACGGTCCCAGTGTCTATGTGGCGCCCCTCGGCTCCATAAGCCAGCAACCCGTGCTGGTCGTGAACCATCCCGTCTATGTCGATCGCAGCCTGACGGGCATCGTCTCGCTGTCGGTGCCGCTGCGCCTGACCTACCAGCCGCTCACGTCGCCCCGGTACGACCATGAACTGCGCTTCGTCACCTTCACCAACGATGGCCAGACCATCTCCGCCAGCGGCGGCCGCGACAATGCCGAAGACATCCTGCCGCAGATGATCGACCCCAAGGATCTCACCCGCCATGTCGGCACCACCTTCACCGGCGAGGACGGCCTTGGCGAGGAACGCATCTACGCGGTGGCCAGCATCTTCCAGGACCAGGTCAGCGTCATCGCAAGCTGGCCCGCGCGCACCTCCGTCTGGGGCGGCGCATTTGCATACTACGTGCTGAATCTTCTGTTTCCCTTCGCGATCTGGGCGGCCGGGCTCGCCTTCGCCTGGTACGAACTGCGCCGCGTCGTGATCCGCCATGTCCGCGATCTGCGCTCGGCCATGCGCCGCTTCGCGCTGGGCCAGCGTGACGGCTTCCCCCTCCGGCTGGAAAACCCGCCCGAGGAATTTGCCGAGGCCGAACGCGCCTTCAACCGCATGGCGATCATCATCGCCGAATCCGAGGCGCGGCAGGACAAGGACCTGAAGGACAAGGAGGTGCTGCTGAAAGAGGTGCACCACCGCGTCAAGAACAACCTGCAAATGATCGCCTCGATCATGAACATGCAACTGCGCAGCGCCAAGACGCCCGAGGCCAAGTTCATGCTGGCCAGCCTGCAACGGCGGGTCAACGGCCTCGCCATGCTGCACCGCACGCTCTACACCACGCCCGACCTGCTGACGATCGAGGCCAACGAGCTGCTCGAGGCGGTCGTCACCGACATCTCCACCATGATGACCGTCCCCGGCATCAAGATCGAGCGCGAACTCGATGCGCTGCCGCTCTACCCCGACCAGGCGGTGCCGCTCTCGATGCTGCTTGCCGAGGCACTGACCAACGCGCTGAAATATGTCGGGGCGAAAAAGGATGAAACCCCGTCCGTCCGGGTTACGTTGAAAGAACAGTCCGGCGGGCAATATCAGCTCAGCGTCATCAACTCCAAGGGCCCGGTCATGCTTCGACCCATCCCCGAGGTCGAAACCATCAGCGGCCTTGGCACCAAGTTGATGAAGGCGTTTGTCAGCCAGCTTGACGGCCACCAGGAGGTGACGGAAGACGACGACCACTACGGTCTGCACGTCACGTTCGAACGAAAGGACTTCGAGTCGGCAACGTGATACAGAATGGCGACGATCCAGACTTCCAGGTGATGATAACCGCGCAGGAGGCGTGGCCCGTGTTCGAGCGCGCCGTGCTTGCTGCCAAGTCGCATATCTGGGGCTCCTTTCGCATCTTCGACCTGGCCACGCAGCTGCGCAGCCCGGAGGCCCGCGAAATCGGCGAGACGTGGTTCGACCTACTGGAACACGTCCTCTGCCGCGGCGTGCGCATCCACATCACCGTCAGTGATTTCGATCCGATCTTCGCCACCGAACTGCACCGCCTGACCTGGCGTACCGTGCGCCAGGCCGCCGCGCTGGCCGAAGTCTCCGATTGCTCGATCCACAATCTGCGTGTCACCCCGCACCTCCATCCGGCCAAGGCCGGGCGCCTGCCCTGGCTGGCCTTCCTGCCCGCTGTCCTGCGGCGCCGGTCCAAGCGGCTGATGGCGCTCAGCGACGACCAGAAACTGCGCGAGGCCGTGCGCCTGGATAACGGCGCCCTGCCCGAGCTGCACACCACGTCGCATCACCAGAAGATCGCCGTGATCGACGACGAGGTGGTCTACGTCGGCGGTCTCGACCTCAACGAACGGCGCTACGACACGCCCCAGCATGACCGGATCGCCGCCCATACCTGGTCCGACGTCCAGCTTCTGGTGCGCGGTCCCGAGGCGATCGAGGCGGCGCATCACGTCAAGACCTTCCTCACCAGCATCGACGCCTGCCGCAAGCCCGCGCCGATGAAATACATCCGGCGCACGCTCTCGGCCCCGCGTCCGACGCAGCTGCCCTACGTCTCGCCCAAGACCCTGCTGCACGAGATCGAAGAGGATCATGTCCGCGCTTTCAAGCGCGCCAAGGACATGGTCTATATCGAGACCCAGTATTTCCGCGCCCGCGGCCTGGCCCGGCGGCTGGCCAAGGAAGGGCGCCGGCGGCCCGACCTGCACGCCATCCTCATTCTGCCCGGTCTGCCCGACGAGGTCGCCTATTCCAGCGACATCGGCGTCGACGCCCGCTATGGCATGTCGCTTCAGCACGACGCGATCGAAATGGTGCGCGACAGCTTCGGCGACCGCATCATCGTCGCCACGCCGGTGCAGCCCCGGTTCGCCGCCCGCGACACGATCCAGACGCTCTCGGGCTCGCCGCTGATCCACGTCCACAACAAGATCCTCGTGCAGGACGACTCGTTCGCGCTGGTCGGATCGGCCAATCTCAACGGTCGTTCGCTCTACTGGGATACCGAGGCGGCGGTGCGCATCACCCGGCCCGAGCGCATCCAGACCCTGCGCGAACGGCTCATGGCGCACTGGTGGTTCGAGGACCTGCCGCCCGAGGCACGCGCCCATGACACCATGTTCCCCTGGTGGTCCAAGAAGATTGCCGAGAACAGCGTCATGACCCCCGAGAACCGTCACGGCTTCCTGGTCCAGCATGACAGCGCCCAATTGCGCGATACTTGGCTCAACCTGCCCGGCGTGACGGAAAATATCGTCTGACGGCGGCAACGGCTGGAACTCCGGCCAGCGGATTGCGTTTTCCCTATACAGACGAGATGACGGGCCGCCCCGCGGTGGGACGGCTCAAACCCCAAGGATTATTGGAGAATTCGAGATGGACCAAGATCGCATCGAAGGCAACTGGACCCAGATCAAAGGCAAGCTCCGCGAGATCTACGGCGACCTCAGCGACGACGACCTGGAAGAAGCGCGCGGCGAGCGCGAACAGATGATCGGCAAGCTGCAGGCCAAGGTCGGCAAGGACAAGGACGAGGTCCGCCGCGACGTGGACAAGATTCTCTCGGGCTACTGATCTGCCCGCGAACGACCCGGAAAGGGCGCCCTCGCGGCGCCCTTTTTCATGCGTCCTTCAAGACCGCCTCGACCTGCGCGCGTGACGCGCGATAGGCCCGTGCGGCCGCCACCAACGCCTTGAACAGCAGCCGCTGGCGCCTGGCGTAGAACAGGTGCTCGGGATGCCACTGCACCCCCACCGCGAACGGGTCCGTCGGGCGTTCTATCGCCTGGATCATGCCCCAGGTGTCGCGCGCCCCCACCCGCAATCCGCGCCCCAGGCTGTCGACGGCCTGCGTGTGCAGCGCGTTCACCCGCATCCGCTCAGGCCCGCAGATCCGCGCCAGAAGGGTGTCTTCCAGGACGTCCACATCGCGCTTTGGCAGGATCGTCTTGATCTTCTCCGCCTTGCCGAACGTCTGCCACGCATTCTGGTCAAGCGATCCGCCGAAGGCGACGTTCATCATCTGAGCGCCCCGGCAGATGCCCAGGACCGGCACCCCCTGTTCCAGCGCCTCGGTCGCCAGTCCGCGCTCCAGGTCGTCGCGGTCGCGATCCAGCTCCGCCGACAGGTTGATCGTGCCACCGTAAAGCTCCGGTCCCACGTCGTCCCCGCCGCCGATGATCAGGCCGTCGACCTCTTCCAGGTTCGCCGGACGTCCCACGCCCCAGCGCACCGCGCCGCCACCGGCCAGCCACAGGTTGAACCACACCAGCGGAAAGATCCGCCACCCCGACCGCTGCGAGGTCGTCACTGCAATGACCGGCTTTGTCGTCATGCGTCGTCGCGGCTCAGGATATCGCTGGCGACGCGCACCCATGCGCTGTCGCGGCGCAACACGCCGTGCGCCCGCTGTCGCTCGGTCCACGCCTCCTCCAACCGCTCCAGCCGATCCGACGCCGCCACCTCCTCGACCATGCGCCACATCTCCCACGGCTCCCGCAGCGACCAGCCCGGCTCGTTGATCCGGCTGTCCGGCAGGCGAAAGTGAAAGGCCGGCCGCGCCGTCGTGCTCTGCTCGTCGGGATAGCTCGCCTCGAACAGTTTCGGCCGGGCGTGTTTCAGAAGGGGTAGCAGGTCCAGCGCGTGGTTGCGGCTGCGCACATACGGGTCGATGAGGTCGATCAGCGCCGCCAGGCGATCCGGCTTCTCGTCGATCAGAAGATCCACCAGCGCCCTTGGCCAGGATGTCACGAAAGGCAGCACGCGGCGGGTCACGTCAATGCCCTTCTCGGCCCGCAGCACCGGGTCGAGCAGGGCGAAGGCCCGGACCGTGCGCATCGTGTGCGGGTCGGCCGGCGCCACCACCTCGGCGTTGAGATGCACGCCGAAGCCCAGGAACACCCCGTCCCGCGATCCGCTCGCGCCCGCCTCGCGCAGCACCGGCATGACCGTGTCGAACAGCGCCACCTGGTCGGGAAGCAACGGTTCAGTGACGATCTCGACCGGCACCAGCCCGCGCAGCAGGTCCTTCAGCCGACTTTGACTCTCCGCCCCCATCCCCGTCTTGCCAAGCACGGTGTCCAGCTCGACTTCCAGGTCGCCAAGCGCACCGCCGCGCACGAACAGCTGATGAGGGTTGCTGTCGTCAAGCTCTCCGCCGAAGGTCTCCTGCAGGATCGACGCGGCGCGGCGCTCGCTCAACCCCGAAAACTCCACCTCCACGCCGACACGCCGCGCCGCGCCTTGCGCGTTCTTCTCGATGGGCAGAGGCGAGAAATGATATGCGTCAGCGTCCTGACATGTCATGCAACCTGTTCCATCTTGTATTCGGACGCGGTCCCGCGCTTGGATTGCGCGGTGGTCAGGGCATAGGCCCAAATCACCACCGGCAGCGCAACGATACCGCCAAGCGGCCCCCAAAGCCACAGTCCGAATACGATGGACAGGAAAACGACAAGCGGATTGACCTTCAACTGTGCGCCCACCAGCGCGGGCGTCACGAACTGCGCCTCGATCGCGTTCAGCAACAGGAACGACGCCGGCGCCACCATCGCATAGGCCGAACTGAAGGCGATCAACCCCGCCAGCAGCAGCGACAGCATGATGGCCAGCGGCCCCAGGTACAGCACGAAGTTGGCCAGGAACGCGGCCGCCCCCCACAGCATAGGATTGGGCAACCCGATCAGCATCAGGACGCCGCACAGCGCGGTGCCAAGACCCAGGTTGATCAGCGTGATCGTCACGAAGTAATGCGACACGGCGCGGTCCGCTTGCTTCAACGCCACCCGGTACTGCGGCACCGCACTGTAGATATCGTCGCGGGTCAGCAGAAAGAAAAAGAGCGTACCCGAAAAGATCAGCAATTGGCCCAGAAGGTTCGGCGCCAGCCACAACGCTTCCGCAACCGATGGAATCGCCTTTTCGACCGCGTCCTCGCCCCCTTCGGAGATCGTCCGCTCAAGGTCGATCGTCATCCCGCCGAAACTGCGCAGCATGAACGTCAATTCGTTCATCCAGCCGCGAAACTGCTGCTGGATGCGCGGAACCTGTTCGATCAGTGCCGACAAGAGCGGCCCCAACGCGACAATCAGCATAAAGATCAGCGTTGCCGCCATGATCAGCGCAAGCGCCGCGCTGACAGAACGCGGCACGCCAAGGTCGTGAAGTCGACTGGCGACGGGCGACAGAACGACGCCCAGCACGATCGCGAACGTCGCCGGAGCCAGCAGGTTCTGCGCCTGTCTGGCCGCGGCGACGGCTGCGATGAAGGTCAGGATGACAAGGCAGGCGCGAACCAGCTTTGACGACGCATGATCCATGGCCACCTTTGGTATTTACCCTGCCTTGGTCTGGAATTGCTCGGAACCGGCGCGAACCGCTTCGTTGACGGCCGCCTTGCCCCGGGTTTCCAGCTCGGCGATCTCGGCGCTCAGCCGTTCCTCGGCGGCGCGCAGAAACGCATCGCGACGCGCCCCCATGATCTCGGCTTCGCGGCGGGTGCTGGGCAGAAGGGCGCCCAGAAGCCCGCCGATCCCGGCAGCGACCAGCCCGGTCACCAGCGGTTGCGAATTGTGCGTGTCGACCGCCGACTTCGCGGCACCGCGGGCATAGCGCTCCGCCGCTTCCTGTGCGTCGACCGCTTTCAGCCGCATCGAGATCACGCGGTCGCGCGCCTCGGGTCCAAGCCGGTCCAGTCCGCTGTCCAGCATCCGGCGCATCCGTGACGAGGACGGGCTGGCGCGGCCCACCGCGACCTGGGCGCGCTTGGCGTTCCGGTCGGCGGCCCGCGCAATGCGCTCGTCCTGGCTCAACTCGCTGTTGCGCCGCAGGTTCGAGAACGCACCTTTCTGATGCGCGGCACCCCCGGCAACCAGCATGGCGGCACCGATGCCGACCAGCGCGAGGCCCACGGGATGGTCCTTGGCCGACTGCGCGATGCTGTGCGTGGCGCTGCGGCCGTACTCGGCGACGTCGTGCACCGTCTGGCGGCCCAACCGCGCCGGGTTCACTGTGTCGGCGAAATCACCGATCGCATCGGCCAGGCCGGTGCGATGCTCTTCTGCATCTTTCTCAAGCTTTTCCATAGACTTCGCGGTCATTGTGACTCTCCTCGAATATTGCAATATCTGACTTCAGGCTGTCGATCGTCCGCCGCGGCATCATCGCGCGGGCAGACAGGCGCCGCATCCCGATCATGGCAAGCACGACCGTCACCACGACGAACACGCCGAACACGATCGCCGCCGCCGTACCCAGCCCCAGGCCCATGTCCGCCAGCGCCAGAACGGCAACGACGCCAAGGGCGTGGATGCTGACCAGGGCGAACAGCATCGCACCGGCAAGCAGGATAAGACCCGCCTTGGCCGAGCGAACGCTTTGACGCATCTCGCGCCCGGCCAGGTCGGCGTGGGCCGCCAGCAATCCCCGCGCCTCGCGCAGGATGCGGGCCACAACCACGCCAAGCGGTTGTTTCGGTCGATCCATCATCAGTCGCGGCTTTCCGCCTTCGGCGCTTCGGGCAGATAGCCCGACCACACGTCTTCATCCGCTGTGATCAGCTCCGGTTCGTCCTCCGCCGGTGCGCTTGCACTCAGGAAGCGCGCCGCGGCGAATCCCGCCAGGGCAGCACCGCCCAGAAACAGCAGCGGGTTGCGGCGGGCAAAGGCCGACACATCGTCGACCAGATCGGGGATCGAGCGTTCACGCAGGCGGTTGGTCGCGTTTTCCACCGCTTCGCTCGCCTGGGTCAGGATCGAATTCACGGCATCGTAATCCTCGAACTCGCCGGCGGCCTTCCGGGCCGCACTCGATACGGTATCGGCATGTTCGGCCACGTCGTCGCGCACGTCATCCATGCGGGCTTCGGCCTCCTTGGTGACGGCTTCTTTCCCGTCGTTCACCATGTCTTTGACTTTGGTCTTGGCGTTCATTTTTCCGTCTCCTCACGTAGGTGTAACGTGTTGCGATCTGTATTGCTCTCACAACGCCCCCACCCGTCAGAGGTTCCGCTCTGGCCGCAATATCTTTGCCGTCGCCACCGGGCCCAGAACACCGGCAAAACCGCGCTCTGAACACGAAAAAACCGGGATGCCGAAGCACCCCGGTTCGAACTCGTCACTCTAAGCGGTTGAGCGGGCGTTAGCCGCGGCTCAACGCGTCCGCGATACGGTCACGCAGGTAGTCGACCGAAAACGCGTATTCCAGCGCTTTGCCTTGGTTGGTCGTCTGCAGCGACTTCACCTGAATGCCGACGGTCGGCACCTGGTAGCCGGCTTCAGGGTCGAGATCGACAAAGACCAGACCGCCCATCTCACCGCTGTCTTCGGTATAGGACACGGTACCGACCGGCTCGCCCGTCACCGTGAAGATCTTCGTGCCCGGCTCTGCGATCAGCAGGATGTTTTCGCCCTCGGTGTTCTCCGAGCCGGTTTCGTCCTGTGCGACCTCGTCGTCGACACCTTCGTCGGCCGAACCCGACGTTTGCGATCCGATCACGACGATGTCGTCGCCATCTTCGGAATAAGTTTTCGTCTCGACGGTGGTCTTGCCGTCCGTCACTTCGGCGGCGTTTTCGAGAACCTGACCTTTGTTGGTCACATCTTCGCCGACGGTGGAATCAGCGTAGGCGGCAAGGGCGCCTGCGGTCGAGAATGCGGCTGCGAGTGCAATCGTACGGTTAAACATGGTAATCTCCTTCGCTAGTGCAGCACCGTGCTGCGATCTGGGGTAAGAACCACGTGCCCCCGTACGAGTTCCCAAAAATTTCTTGCACGAGTGAATTTGTACGGTTGGTCACGGTCTGCACAATTGCGGGGGCTTGACATGGATACGCCCTAGTATTTTGAAAAAAATATATTTTTTCTCCAATTCAGGCAGGTTTCCTTGCAACTTCCTCACTGGCGCAAACAATATCGTGAACCGTCGAAACGGCTACGAACCTGCCACACCCGCGCGCAACTGTGCATTTTTCTGCCGAGCCTTCCGGTGTCATTCCACCACGCTCCGGGCTAATCTGCACGCCGCACCACCTCGACCGGGATATGATTATGCACGCCTACCTCGCCACGGCCCAATCCGACCACGCGCCGCAAACCTTCCTGCACCAAGGCGTGCCGAAGCCCTCGCCCGAGGCGCCCGAACGCATCGGCATCCTTCAGGAGGCCGCCCGGGCCGCGGGCTGCAATTTTGCCGACCCACCCGATGCCGGTCTCGCGCCCATCGCCACTGTGCACACCCCCGAATACCTCGCCTTCCTGCGCACCATCCACGCCCGCTGGTCCGCCCTCGACGGCGCCGCGCCCGAGGTCATTCCCAATATCCACCCGCGCACGCGCGGCGACAGCTACCCCACCTCGCCGGTGGGCCAGGCCGGCTATCACCAGGCCGACACCGCCTGCCCCATCGGCCCGCACACGTGGGCCGCCGCCTACGCCTCGGCCCAATGCGCCATCGCCGCCGCCGACGCGGTGACGTCCGGGGCGCCGCACGCCTACGCGCTCAGCCGTCCGCCGGGGCATCATGCCTATGCCGACCAGGCCGGCGGCTTCTGCTTTCTCAACAATTCCGCCATCGCCGCGCAGCGCCTGCTGGACGCGGGCCACCGCCCGGCGATCCTCGATATCGACGTGCACCACGGCAACGGCACCCAGGGCATCTTCTACGACCGCGCCGACGTGCTCACCGTGTCGATCCACGCCGACCCGGCCGATTTCTACCCGTTCTTCTGGGGTCATGCGCAGGAACGCGGGACCGGCCCCGGTCTCGGCGCCAACCTCAACCTGCCCCTGCCGCGCCTGACGGGCGACGACGGCTATGCCCCCGCCCTCGACGCGGCCCTCGCCCGCATCGCCGATTTCGGCACCACCGCGCTTGTCGTCGCCCTCGGCCTCGACGCGCACGAAGCCGACCCGTTCAAGGGACTCGCCCTCACCACCCCCGGCTTCACCCGCATCGCCCGCACCCTTGCCGGCACCGGCCTGCCGCTCGTGCTGGTTCAGGAAGGCGGCTATGTCTCCGACCATCTGGGCACGAACCTCTCGGCCTTCCTCTCGGGGCTCTGACACCTGTCACGAAACCATCAAACTCGCCCGCTAGACCCGGGCGAACCGCCAGCAAGGACCGCTTCCATGACCCGCTTCACCGCCGCCGTGTTCGACTGGGCCGGCACCACCGTCGATTTCGGCTCCTTCGCCCCGATGGGCGTCTTCGTCGAGGCCTTCGCGCAGTTCGGCCTCACCGCCAGCATCGAACAGGCCCGCGCCCCGATGGGCGCGCCCAAGTGGGACCACATCCGCACCATGCTCGACATGCCCGACCTCGCCCGCCAGTGGCAGGATCGGCATGGCCGCGCCCCCACCGACACCGATGTCGACGAGGTCTACAAGGTCTTCGTGCCGATGAACGAGAAGGTGGCGGCCGATTACGCCACCCTGGTGCCGGGCTGCGCCGAGGCCATCGCCGAGCTGCGCGCCATGGGCCTCAAGATCGGCTCCACTACCGGCTATACCCGGTCGATCATGGAGCACGTCCTGCCCGTCGCGGCGGCACAGGGCTACACCCCCGACAACCTGGTGTGCTCCGACGACCTGCCCGAGGGCCGCCCCGGCCCGCTTGGCATGTACAAATGCATGATCGACCTCGTCGCCTACCCGCCCTCAACGATCCTCAAGGTCGACGACACCGCCCCCGGCATCAAGGAAGGCGTCGCGGCGGGCTGCGTCACCGTGGGCGTCGCCCTCTCCGGCAACGCGGTCGGCAAGTCGCCCGAGGACCTGGCCGCCCTCACCGAGGCCGAGATCGCGCCACTCCGCGCCCATGCCACCGCCCTGCTGAAAGACGCCGGCGCCGATCACGTCATCGACACCATCGCCGACCTACCCGCCCTCGTCCGCCGCCTGGGCCACGTCTAGCCACCCGTGATAGCGCAGCACCGGCGCGCGCCCCCAGGGCAGACCGATGGAGATCTCGAACAGGTAGCGCCCCGCGTCGGGCCGCTCGCGCGCCGCGACCTTCGGCGCGATCCACCCCGGCACCGGCAGCCCCAGGCACCGGAACCGCCAGTCCACCAGATCAAGTCCCCCCTCCGCCGGCACCAGTCGGCTGATGGCCACCATCGCGCCCATCCGCTCGGCCAGCCGCCCACCGGGCGTGGCCCATTGCACCGTTTCCATCACCTGCCCCGCCATGCCGCGCGTCCACACATCCCGGTCACCGCGCCCGCGCTTTTCGAACCGCAGTTCCGCATCCTCCACCTCCAGCGGAAACCCCGCCAGCCGCAGCCCCGCCCGCAGCACCGGGTTGCGCGCCACCTCCACCGTGATCCGCCCGTGAAACACCCCGTCGCCCGCGTGCAGCGCCCGGCATTCCGGCGCCAGCGCCGCCATCTCGTCCGCGCCCAGAAGCCGCGCGTAGACCGTCACAGCAACAGCCGCTTCTGCACCTCGGGGTCCGGCAGGGCGCACAAGTCCCCATGCCCGAACACCGCGTACCTGTTCCGCGCGATCCGCGCATAGATCCAGTCGCGCAGGCCCACCGGCAAGACCCACGCCAGCCGCATCGGCACATAAGCCCAATGCAGTCGCGGAAACAGCAGCGCCATTCCGTCCAGCGAGCCCCAGGCCCGCCCCTCCTCGATCATCAGCCACGACGCCGGGTCATCCGCATCCAGCCCGTAATGCTCCAGCAGCGCCCGCCCCAGCCCGCCTTGCATCGGCGCGATCCGCACCCTGTCATCCGTGTCCAGCCGCGCGATCCGACACGCCGCGCGGGAACAAAGCGCACATCCCGCATCCATCACCACGACGATCCGCCCGTCATCGAAGGCCGGCACCGCCGGATCGTCCCGAAACGAATAGGGCTGCCGCGCGTCGGGCTGCATCACCGCAGCCCGGGCTTTTTCTTGCCGAAAATACTCACAACCCCACCGCCCACGTCCCGCACCGCCGCCGGATCATCGCGCCGGCGGGGTGTCACTCTCCCGGAAATACTCAAGAGACGTCCTCAGTCCACGCCCAGCGTATCCAGAAGCGCCTTCAGCGCCGCGTGATCGTCCGGGTCATGCGCCACCCGGCGCGAGCGAAACAGCGTCGCCTGGCTGCGCAGGATCATGCCGTCCTCCAGCGTCTTCAGGTGATTGGCCCTGAGCGTGTCGCCGGACGAGGTGATATCGGCAATCGCCTCCGCCGTTTCGTTCTTCACCGTGCCTTCCGTCGCGCCCTGGCTGTCGACCAGCTGGTAATCCGCCACGCCGTTGTCGCGCAGGAATTCCCGCACCAGCCGGTGATACTTCGTCGCGATCCGCAGGCGATACCCGTGCTTGCCCCGAAACGCCGCCGCCACCGCATCCAGGTCATCCAGCGTGCCCACGTCCACCCAGGCCTGCGGCACCGCCAGCACCAGGTCGGCGGCGCCAAAGCCCAGAACCTCGACCTCTTCCACGACCTGCTCCCAGCCGCCCAGTTTCTCGCGCACCAGGTCCTGCCCGGTCACGCCCAGGTGGATACGGCCCGCCGCCAGCTCGCGCGGGATCTCCCCCGCTGACAGCAGCACCAGCTCGACATTCTCGACCCCGCGCACGAAGCCTGCGTATTCGCGCTCCTCGCCGCTCCGGCCCAGCTCCACGCCCCGGTCCGCGAACCAGCCAAAGGTCTTCTCCATCAACCGGCCCTTCGAGGGCACACCGATCTTCACGCTCATGCCCCGCCTCCCAGCGCCACCACCTGGTCGGGGCGGATCACGCCGCCCACGGCAGGGATCTCGTGCCCCCCGCCCAGCCGCCGGGTCAGCGCGTCATAGCGCCCGCCCGTGGCCACCGGGGGCAGGTCCGGGCGCTTGGGCACCGAAAAGCCGAAGACGAAGCCGTCGTAATATTCCATCTGGGTGCGCCCATAGCTGGCCTCGAACTCCAGGCTATCGGGCGCCACGCCCGCACGCTCCAGCGCCTCCAGCCGTTTGGCCAGAACCTCCACCGCCCCGGCAATCGCCGGCATGTCCACCGCGATGTCGCGCAACTGCTCCAGCGCGTTGTCGGCGGTCTCGCGCACCGCCAGCACGGCGTCCAGCAACTCGACCTCCGGCGCCGCCAGCGGCGCGGTCCCGGCATCCTCGCGCAGCGCCTTGATCCGCGCCGCAATCTCGTCCGGCCCGCGCAGCCCGATCATCGGCGCATCACAGGCCATCGGGTCCTTCGCCTTCAACAGTGCCGCCCGGCTCTCCGGCACAGGCGCCCGGCCCGAGAACCGCTCGATCAGCGCCCGGAACCGCCGGGGCCGCCAGATATGCCGCCGGAGCGCCACCTTGCGCCGCTCGGTCGTTTCCAGCCCGTCGACCGCGGCCATCAGGATGCCGATATCGCCGATCACCGCCTGCAAGGGCAGATCCTTCACCGCCTCGTGGATCACCGCGAAGACCCGCGCATCCGCCTCTTCGGGCGCGCGCCGGTCGAACATCTCGAACCCCACTTGCAGGAATTCATTGGCCCGATCCGGGTCCTCTTCCTGCCGCCGGAACACCTCGCCCGCATAGGTATAACAGGCCGGTTCCGCCCCGTGCGCCATATGCATCTGCACCACCGGCACGGTGAAATCGGGCCGCAGCATCTGCTCGCCGCGCAGCGCGTCCGAGGTCACGTAGGCCCGCGCCCGGATATCCTCGCCATAAAGGTCCAGAAGCGTGTCCGCAGGTTGCAGCACCGAGGTTTCCACCGGCACCGCCCCCGCCGCCTGGAACATGTCGCGCAGCCGCGCCGCCTCGGCCTTGACCGCCGCGCGGTTGTCCGGGGTCGGTCCCATCAGCCCTGTCCGCTTTCCTGGCCGTCCAGGATCTCGCGCACCTTCGCCACCAGATGGTCGCGCGGCACCTCGAACTGGCTCGGGCGTTCCTTCCATTCCTCCAGCGTGGCGTTCTCGGCGATCTGCGCGCCCAGCACCAGATCCTTGATCTGCACCTTGCCCGCATCGAACTCGTCGCTGCCCGCAATGACCGCGACGGGACTGCCCCGCCGGTCCGCGTATTTCATCTGGTTGCCGAAATTCTTGGGATTGCCCAGATAGACCTCCGCCCGGATGCCCGCACTGCGCAGCTCCGCGACCATCGTCTGGTAATCCGCCATCCGGTCCCGGTCCATGACGGTCACGACCACAGGCCCCTCGACCGCGCCCCCGATCCGCCCCTTCTCGCGCAAGGCCGCCAGCAGGCGATCCACACCGATGCTGACCCCCGTCGCCGGCACCGCCTGCCCGGTGAACCGCTTCACGAGGTCATCATAGCGCCCCCCACCCGCGACCGAGCCGAACTGCCGCTTGCGCCCCTTCTCGTCGAAGATCTCGAAGGTCAGCTCGGCCTCGTACACGGGGCCGGTGTAATACCCCAGCCCCCGCACGACGCTCGGGTCGATCACGATCCGGTCCGGGCCATAGCCCTGCGCCGCCAAGAGTTCGGCAATCTGCTGAAGTTCATAAACACCTTCTTCGCCATCAGCACTATCACCAACGGCCTCTTGAAGGTTTTTCAACGTGTCAGCATTGGTTGAACCGCGTGCGACTAAGAATCTGACGACACGCTCAGCTTGCTGTTTATTCAACCCAACGCCTTCAATGAAGGCACCAGAGGAATCTTTTCGTCCCGTGGTCAGCAATTCGCGTACGCCGGCCTCTCCAACCTTGTCGAATTTGTCGATCGTCCGCAGCACCGCATCGCGTGTCGATATATCCCAAACACGCCTAATGGTTTCTCGTGTCGTCTCTCCGCTTTCGTTGGGGCGCTCAGGTGCGATTACATTGAGCACCCCGTTCAGAACCTTCCGGTTGTTCACCCGGATCAAGTAGTCCCCGCGCGGGATTCCCAGCTCTTCCAGCGTATCCGCCAGCATCGCGCAGATCTCCGCATCGGCGGCCATGCTGGCCGTGCCCACCGTGTCCGCGTCGCATTGATAGAACTGCCGATACCGCCCCGGCCCCGGCTTCTCGTTCCGCCAGACCGGCCCCATCGCATAGCGCCGGTACGGCGTCGGCAAATCGTTGCGATACTGCGCATAGACCCGCGCCAGCGGCGCCGTCAGGTCATAGCGCAGCGCCATCCAGTCGCCCTTGTCGTCCTCGTCGAACTCCTGCCAGGCAAAGACGCCCTCGTTGGGCCGGTCGACATCGGGCAGGAACTTGCCCAGCGCCTCGACCGTCTCAACCGCGCTCGTCTCCAGCGCGTCGAAGCCATAGCGATGATAGACCCCGGCGATCTTGCGCAGCATCTCGGCGCGCTCGGAAACCTCGACACCGAAATAATCGCGGAACCCCTTGGGCGTTTCCGCCTTGGGGCGCGGGGCCTTCTTGGTCTTCGCCATGTCCCTTGTTCCTTGGCTGGGGTCTTTGCGGCGCGGTCTAGCCGAAGGCGGGTTGCGGGGCAAGCACGGCGCGGGCCCGACTGTGACCTGGCGTCACTTGTTTTCCCCTTGATTGCGGGCAGACAAGGTTTGATCATGTTTTGGCACACAGCCCCAGGGTCGCATATGCAAGAACTCGAAGAGAAAATCGCCCACCTGATCCGGGCCGTGGACGACCTGTCCGACACGGTCGCCCGGCAGGAAACCGTGATCGCCCTGCTCAATCGCCGCGTTCAGCTGCTGCTGGAGCGCGAGGCCGAACGCGAGTCGACGTTGGACGGCCAGAGCGTCGTCGGCGACAGCCGCCCGCCCCACTGGTAGGCAAGACCGGATGCGAAGGGCGCTCAGCCGCCCTTGCGATCCTGCGCCAGCACCGCGCCGTCATGCACCAGCACCGTGTTCCACTGCGCATTGCTGCCGAACCGCTCGTAGATGCTGACGAACACCGTGTCCCGCTCCAGCCGGTTGATCCGGGTGCCGCAGGGCTTGCCCCGTCCCACCCGGCACACGCGTGACTTGAGCTCCTCATAGGCCTTGTCGGTCGTGCTGTAGGGCTGCACCTCGGCGGGCAGACCATAGCGCAGCTGCTCGTGCGACTCGGCCCCGGCCAGCACCGCGACGGCGGCCGAGAACTGCCGCGCGCAGCCGTCGTCGAACCCGGTCAGGTAAAAGCTCCGCAACCCCGTGCTGCCCGGTGCGCTGTCGTAAAGCGCGTACTTGCCCCGACCTTCCGGCAGGGTCTCGACCCGCTTGCCCATCTGCCTGTCGCTCAGCCCGCAAATCCGGGCGACGCGCCCATAGGGCAGCACCGTGCCCGGCGCGACCTCGCTCGTGGCGCCCTCGACGGGGGCATTGCTTCCGCCGCCGCCCAGCAGCCCGAAAAGACCGCGACGCTGCGGTGTCCGCTCGACCTCGCGCGTGGCGCCATAGGTTTCCGGCGGTGTCAGGCTGGCCGTCTCCACCGACGCACCGGCCTCCGCGTCTTCGGGACCCTCCGCGGTCTCCGCCTTGGGCGCGTTCCCGCCCAGCAGGCGCGCCAGGAACCCGCCGCTCTCGGCCTCTGCCCGCGCTTCGGGTCCGGGCACGGCGCCCATGGTCCGGGCATCCTCGGCCAGGTCCTGCTCGGACAACCGGCCGATCTCGGCCTCGGGCGCGCCACAGCCCGCCAGGGCCAGCACGCAAATCAACGCAATTTTCCGCATGGTCCTCCCGGGGTCCCATCGCATACCGTCAACGACTTAGCCCAGAACCGCGACCCGGTCCACTGGCCCGCCGCCGCGCCGGTGGAGTGTTGCCGATCCGAATCACTCGGCCCCGGTTCAGAGGTCCTCGACCATCACCACGCCGTCGAGGCTCTTGATCGCGCCCTTGATCTGCGGCGTCACCGGAAACTCCCGGCCCGCGTCGATCTCCACTTCGCCGGGCAGCGCATGATCCATCAGGCAGAACCGGATCGGCCCGCGCCCGCCCCGTGCCGCCGTCGCCGGTGCGTTGGTCAGCACCTGCGCGACCGACCCGATGGCGGCCTCGCTGTCGACGAAGATCTTCAGCCCGCTGGCGCCCGCATCCGCGACCACCGCATCGGCGGGCTGCACCGACCGCGCCAGCAGCTTCAGCTGGTCGCTTTCCATCGTCGCCTCGACCACGATCACCACCTGGTTGCCGGTCTCCAGATGCTCGCGCGCCACCTCCAGCGTGTCCGAGAACATCGTCACCTCGTAGCCGCCCGTCACGTCGCTCAGCTGCACGAAGGCAAAACGGTTGCCGCGCGCCGATTTCCGCTCCTGCCGCCCGGCCACAACACCCGCCATCTTGGCCACCACGGCCCCCGACCGCGCCGCCAGCTCGTTGACCTCGTCCAGCGTCTTGACGTCCTTGCGCTTCAGCGCCGCCATGTAATCGTCCAGCGGATGCCCCGAGAGGTAGAACCCCACGGCGGCATATTCCTCGGTCAGCCGCTCGGCAGGCAGCCAGTCCTCGACCGGGCTCAATCGCGGCTCCGGCAGGTCCTCGCCCGCCTCGCCAAAGAGCGACACCTGGGCCGAGCCCTTCTGCTCGTGGATCGCCGCCGAATAGCGCATCAGCGCCTCCAGGCTGTCGAACACCCGCCGCCGGTTGCGGTCCAGCGCGTCGAACGCCCCCGACCGCGCCAGCATCTCCAGCGGGCGCTTGCCCACCGCCTTCAGGTCCACGCGCCGGGCAAAATCATAAAGCGTCACGAACGGCTTCTCGTCGCCCCCGCCTCGGACCTGATCCGGGGCCTCCTCGCCGCCCTCGCGCCGCGCCGCCACGATCAGCCGCATCGCCTCGACGCCCACGTTCTTCAGCGCGCCCAGGCCATAATGCAGCACGCCGTCCTTCACCTGGAACGTCGCGTCCGAGCGGTTCACGCAAGGCGGCGCCCAGGGCAATTCCAGCCCCTTCTTCACTTCCTCGAAATAGATCGCCAGCTTGTCGGTCAGGTGGATATCGCAGTTCATCACCCCGGCCATGAACTCCACCGGGTGATTGGTCTTCAGCCACGCCGTCTGGTAACTGACCACCGCATAGGCGGCGGCGTGCGACTTGTTGAAGCCGTAGTTGGCGAACTTGTCCAGAAGGTTCCAGACCTCCAGCGCCTTGGCGTCGTCCACCCCGTTTTCCTTGGCCCCCGCGATGAACTTGGGCCGCTCGGCATCCATCGCCTCCTGGATCTTCTTGCCCATGGCCCGGCGCAACAGGTCCGCGCCGCCAAGCGAATACCCGGCCATCTCCTGCGCGATCTGCATCACCTGCTCCTGGTAGACGATGATGCCCTGCGTCTCGTCCAGGATATGATCCACCGACTTGTGCAGGTAATCGCGCTCGCTCAGCCCGTTCTTCACCTCGCAATATTTCGGGATGTTCTCCATCGGCCCGGGCCGGTAGAGCGCCACCAGCGCCACGATATCCTCGATGCAGGTGGGCTTCATCCGCTTCAGCGCATCCATCATGCCCGAGCTTTCCACCTGGAACACCGCGACCGTCTTCGCCTTGGCGTAAAGCGCATAGGTCTTCTCGTCATCGAGCGGTATCTGCCCGATATCGTTCTCGGCCCCCTCGTTCGGCTCGTAGATTTGGGCTCCATCCGCCGCCGTATGCAGATCCCGCCCGCCCGCGTGGATCTGCTCGATCGCGTTCTGGATCACCGTCAGCGTCTTCAAACCCAGGAAGTCGAACTTCACCAGCCCCGCCTGCTCAACCCATTTCATGTTGAACTGCGTCGCCGGCATGTCCGAGCGCGGATCCTGGTACAGCGGCACCAGCGCGTCCAGCGGCCGGTCCCCGATCACGACCCCGGCGGCGTGGGTCGAGGCGTTGCGCAGCAATCCCTCCACCTGCATCCCGTATTTCAGCAGGCGGTCCACGACCTCCTCGTTGCGGGCCTCGTCGCGCAGGCGCTCTTCCTGCGCCAGCGCCTTCTCGATGCTGACAGGCTTCACGCCCTCCACCGGGATCATCTTCGACAGGCGGTCCACCTGGCCATAGGGCATCTGCAAGACCCGCCCAATATCGCGCACCGCGGCCTTGGACAAAAGCGCACCGAAGGTGATGATCTGCCCCACCTTGTCGCGCCCGTACTTGCCTTGCACGTACTGGATCACCTCTTCCCGGCGATCCATGCAGAAGTCGATGTCGAAGTCGGGCATCGACACACGCTCGGGGTTCAGGAACCGCTCGAACAGCAGGGAATACCGCAGCGGATCGAGGTCCGTGATCGTCAGCGCATAGGCCACGAGGCTCCCCGCGCCCGAGCCGCGCCCCGGCCCCACCGGGATGTCATGATCCTTGGCCCACTTGATGAAGTCGGCCACGATCAGGAAGTAGCCGGGAAAGCCCATCCCCTCGATGATCCCCAGCTCGAATTCCAACCGCGCCTCGTATTCCTCGACCGAGGCCGCGTGCGGAATGACCGCCAGCCGCGCCTTCAACCCCTCCTGCGCCTGCCGCCGCAACTCGTCCACCTCGTCGTCGGCGAACCTGGGCAGGATCGGATCGCGCCGATACGCGCCAAAGGCACAGCGCTGCGCAATCTCCACCGTGTTCTCCAGCGCCTCGGGCAGGTCGGCAAAGAGCGTCGCCATCTCGGCGGGCGACTTGAAGTAATGCTCCGCCGTCAGCCGCCGCCGCGGCTCGGACTGGTCCACGTAAGCGCCTTCCGCGACACAGATCATCGCGTCATGCGCCTCGTACATTTTCGCTTCAGGGAAATAGACGTCGTTCGTCGCCACCAGCGGCAACTCCATGGCATAGGCCATCTCGACAAAGCCGCGCTCGGTCTTGGCCTCCGCCTCCGGGACGCCCGCCTCGCCCCGATGCCTCTGCAATTCCACGTAAAGCCGATCCCCGAAGATCCCGGCAAGCTTCTGCATCAACGCCTCCGCCGCCGGGCGCTGGCCCAGTTGCAAGAGCTTGCCCACCGCGCCCTCCGGCCCGCCGGTCAGGCAGATCACCGACGCCCCATGCGCCTCCAGGTCCTCCACCGTCAGATGCGCCAGCTGCCCGTCCCCGCGCAGGTACAGCGCGGAATTGAGCTTCATCAGGTTCTCGTAGCCTTCCTCGTTCTGCGCCAGCAGAACCACCGGCGCGGGCGGCACCGGCCGCTTGCCCGGCTCGGGCGTCATGTATTCCAGGTCCATCTGGCAGCCCATGATCGGCTGCACCCCCGCCCCCTGCGCGGTGACGGAAAACTCCAACGCGGCGAACATGTTGTTGGTGTCGGTCACCGCCACCGCGGGCATCTGGTGCTTTGCACAGAGGTCCGCGAGCTTTTTCAGCCGCACCGCCCCTTCCAGCAGGGAATACTCGGTATGGACGCGAAGATGGATGAATCGGGGGGAGTTGCTCATGCCACCACACTATCCAGCGCCGCCCCCGCCGCCAAGCCCGACATCTGCCCAAATCCGCATCACCCACACCCGCCCGACGCCGCGTATCCCACGCGTGCCATTGCCGTGCCCGCCCGGCTTGCGCTAACAGGGACGGGGAACCGCGAAACCGGGGGGGGACGACGGCGCGTGACGGAACCGCTGCTCAGCATCGAGGGGCTGACCAAGGCCTATCCCGGCGTGGTCGCCAACGAGGACGTCAGCTTCGACATCCGCGCGGGCGAGGTCCACGCCCTCCTGGGTGAAAACGGCGCGGGCAAATCCACGCTGGTCAAGATGATCTACGGGCTGGTCAAGCCCGACAGCGGCACGATGCACCTGCATGGATCACTTTTCACACCGTCCGAGCCCAGCGACGCGCGGCAACAGGGCGTCGCCATGGTGTTCCAGCATTTCTCGCTCTTCGACGCGCTCACCGTAGCCGAAAACGTGGCCCTCGGCATGGAAAACCCGCCGCCCATGCGCACCCTCGCCGCCCGCATCCGCGAGGTCTCGGAAACCTACGGATTGCCGCTCGACCCCACCCGCATCGTGGGCGACCTCTCGGCGGGCGAACGCCAGCGGGTCGAGATCATCCGCTGCCTCTTGCAGGAGCCGCGCCTGCTGATCATGGACGAACCCACCTCCGTCCTGACCCCGCAGGAGGTCGAGATCCTGTTCGAGACCTTGCGCAAACTCACTTCCGAGGGCGTGGCGATCCTCTATATCTCCCACAAGCTGGAAGAGATCCGCACGCTCTGCGACCGCGCCACCGTCCTGCGCCGGGGCCGCAACGTGGGCACCTGCGACCCGGCGCAGACCACCGCGCAGGCGATGGCCGAGATGATGGTCGGCAGCGCCTTCGCCGCCCCCGCCCGGCGCAACACCGAGCGCGGTGACGCGCGCCTCGTGCTCGACGCGCTCTCGGTCCGCGCGCCTTCCGCCTTCGGCACGTCGCTCAAAAAGGTGTCGCTCACGCTGCACGCGGGCGAGATTCTCGGCATCGGCGGCGTCGCGGGCAACGGGCAGGACGAACTCCTCGCCGCACTCTCGGGCGAGTTGCCGGTGACGCCCGGCGCCCTGCGCCTCGACGACACCCCCATCGGCCGCCTGCCCCCGCAGGCCCGCCGCGATCTCGGCCTCTTCGCCGCCCCAGAGGAACGGCTGGGCCACGCCGCCGCCCCCGAGATGAGCCTGACGGAAAACACCCTGCTGACCGGCGCGACCCGGCAGGGCCTCTCGCAGCGCGGTTTTCTCCATTGGTCCCGCGCCCGCAGCTTCGCCGAAAAGGTGATCGCCGATTTCGACGTCCGCACCCCCGGCGCCGAGGTGGCCGCCCGCGCGCTCTCGGGCGGCAACCTGCAGAAATTCGTCATCGGCCGCGAGATGGCGCACGACCCCGAGGTGCTGATCGTCAACCAGCCCACATGGGGCGTCGACGCCGCCGCCGCCGCCTTCATCCGCCAGGCGCTGATGGACCTTGCCGCGAAGGGCGCGGCCATCCTGGTCATCAGCCAGGACCTCGACGAGCTGATGCAGATCTCCGACCGCTTCGCCGCGCTCAACGCCGGCCGCCTGTCGGACATCCATCCCACCGCCAGCCTCACGACCGAGCAGGTCGGCCTGATGATGGGCGGCGCGCATGACATGGAGGTGGCGCATGTCTGACCCCGCGCAGAAAGAGATTCTTGCCTCCGGCGGGGATATTTTCGGCCAGAGGAAGACACGGCCCCCCGCCCTCCGCTCGGGACGTGCCCCGTGCTGAAACTGGAGCGCCGCCCCCAGCCATCCCGCACCTGGTCCGCGCTGGCCCCGGTGCTGGCCGTGCTGATCACCATGATCGCCGGCGGCGCGATGTTCGCCGCGCTGGGACAAGACCCGGTCGAGGCCATCCGCACGATCTTCTGGGAGCCGCTTTTCGGCGAGTTCGCCTTCTACTACCGCCCGCAACTGCTGGTGAAGGCCGCACCGCTGATCCTCATCGCCATCGGCCTCGCGCTCGGGTTTCGGGCGAACATCTGGAACATCGGGGCCGAGGGCCAGTACATCATCGGCGCGCTCACCGGCGCGGGCGTCGGGCTGGCCTTCTATCCGACCGAGTCCGCCCTGATCTTCCCGCTGATGGTCCTCGCGGGCGCGCTGGGCGGCTGGGCCTGGGCGATGATCCCGGCCTTTCTGAAGGTCCGCTTCGGCACCAACGAGATCCTCGTCTCGCTGATGCTGGTCTACGTGGCCGAGCAGTTGCTGGCCAAGATGTCCCTGGGCCTCCTGCGCAACCCCGAGGGGCGCGGTTTTCCCGGCTCGCGCAACCTGCGCGACTATCCGTCGGCCCACAATGCCGAGATCTTCGCCGATACCGGCATCCACTGGGGCGTCGTGGCCGCCACCATCGCCGTGATCTTCGCCTATATCCTGCTGACCCGGCACCTCCTGGGCTTTCACATCAGGCTGGCAGGCCAGGCTCCCCGCGCCGCGCGCTTCGCGGGCGTGGCCCCCGCCCGGCTGGTGCTGATCTGCCTCGGGATCTCCGGCGCGCTGGCGGGCCTTGCCGGCATGTTCGAGGTCGCGGGGCCCGCCGGACAGATCAACATCGAGTTCAACGTGGGCTACGGCTTCACCGCCATCATCGTGGCCTTCCTCGGGCGCCTGCATCCCATCGGCATCCTGCTGGCCGGGCTCTTGATGGCGCTGACCTATATCGGTGGCGAGGCTGCCGAATCGAACCTCGGCCTGCCCGCCGCCGCCATCCAGATGTTCCAGGGAATGCTGCTCTTCTTCCTGCTGGCCGTGGACGTGCTGACCCATTTCCGCCTGCGGTGGAAATCGGCGGAGGTGGCCTGATGGACCTCTCCGCGATCGACCCCATCCTGCTTCTGGCCTCGCTCATCGTGGCCTCCACCCCGATCCTGCTGGCCGCGCTGGGCGAGCTGGTGGCGGAGCGCGCCGGGGTCCTGAACCTCGGCGTCGAGGGCATGATGATCACCGGCGCGATCTGCGGCTTCGCCATCGCGGTCAACACCGGCTCGCCCTTCATCGGCTTCGTGGCGGCAGCCCTCGGCGGGGCCGTCCTTTCCCTGCTCTTCGGCCTCCTGACCCAGGTCGCGCTCGCCAACCAGGTCGCCTCGGGCCTTGCCCTCACGCTGTTCGGCCTGGGGCTCAGCGCGCTCCTGGGACAGGGCTACCAAGGGATCAAGCCGCCCCCCACGCGCAGCCTCGACATCCCGGTGCTGTCGGACCTGCCCGTCGTCGGCCGCATCCTCTTTTCCCACGACCTGATGGTCTATCTCGCCCTCGCGCTTGTCGCCGCCGTCTGGGCGATGCTCAAGTACACCCGCGCGGGCCTCATCCTGCGCGCCGTGGGCGAGAACCACGATGCCGCCCATGCGCTGGGCCTGAAGGTCGTGCTCGTGCGCCTTCTGGCCATCCTCTTCGGCGGCGCCTGCGCGGGGCTGGGCGGCGCCTATCTCTCCCTCGTGCGCGTGCCGCAATGGACCGAGGGCATGACCGCCGGCTATGGCTGGATCGCGCTGGCTCTCGTGGTCTTCGCCAGCTGGAAGGCCGGCCGCGTCCTCCTGGGCGCCTGGCTTTTCGGCGGCATCTCGGTGCTGCAGCTCAACCTTCAGCCCACCGGCATCCCGATCCCGGTCGAATACCTCTCCATGTCGCCCTACTTGATCACCATCCTGGTGCTGGTCATCATGTCCGGCGACAAATCCCGCGCGCCCGGCTCTTTGGGCCGCACGTTCCACGCCTCGCAATGAGGCCAAAAACCTCAACAGGGAGACCTCAATGATCCTCACCCGAATTCTGGCCACGGCGGCGCTGTCGCTCGGCCTCGCCCTGCCCGCTCCGGCGCAGGACAAGACCAAGGTCGGCTTCATCTATGTCGGCCCCGTCGGCGACGGCGGCTGGACCTATGAACACGACCAGGGCCGCCTCGCGGTCGAGGAGCATTTCGGCGACCAGGTCGAAACCGTGTTCCAGGAAAGCGTCCCCGAAGGCGCCGATGCCGAGCGCGCCATCACCCAGATGGCCCTGCAGGGCGCGGATCTCATCTTCACCACCTCCTTCGGCTTCATGGACGCCACCATGGCCGTGGCGCAGAAATTCCCCGACGTGAAGTTCGAGCACGCCACCGGCTTCAAGACCGCAGACAACGTTTCCGTATACTCGGCACGCTTCTACGAGGGCCGCGCGATCCAGGGCCATATCGCCGGCAAGATGACCGACTCCAACATCGTCGGCTACATCGCCTCCTTCCCCATCCCCGAGGTGATCCGCGGCATCAACGCCGCCTATATCCACGCCAAGAAAGTGAACCCGGACGTCGAGTTCAAGGTGATCTGGGCCTACACCTGGTTCGACCCCCCGAAAGAGGCCGACGCCGCCACCGCGCTCATCGACCAGGGCGCCGACGTGATCCTGCAACACACCGATTCCACCGCACCCCAGGCGGCGGCGGAAAAGGCCGAGGGCGTCATCACCTTCGGGCAGGCGTCCGACATGGCCGAGTACAAGCCCAAACCGCGCGTGAGCTCGATCATCGACAACTGGGCCCCCTACTACATCGCCCGCACCCAGGCCGTGATCGACGGCAGCTGGGAAAGCGCCGAGACCTGGGACGGCATCGGCCCCGGCATGGTCGAGATCGGCGAGATCACCGACGCCGTACCCGCGGAGGTCAAGGAAGAGGCGCTGGCGATGAAAGAGTCCATCGCGACAGGCGAGTACCACCCCTTCACCGGCCCGCTGAACCGGCAGGACGGCTCGGCCTGGCTGGCCGAGGGCGAAGTCGCCGATGACGGCACGCTGCTGGGCATGGATTTCTTCGTCGAAGGCATCACCGCCGAAATCCCGCAATAAACATCAAGGCCCCGCCCAACCCGGCGGGGCCCACGGTCATCCTCGGGTCCAATCGGGAATGACCTCCGCGCTTTCGTAGGGTGGGTGAAACCCACCTCTTTGGTGGGTGGAACCCACGCGCCTCGCCATCTGCCAAATCCAACCACCTTCCGCGCGCCCCGTCCCGGGCCTGACCCGGGACCTCCCGCACGCAAGATCACCCTTGCACCAGGGCGCGATCCCGTCCCAACTGTCCTCATGACAGACACGCCCCCCCGCATCTCCGTCGCCCACGAGGGCACAGGCGCCCGCCTGCACGCGCCCGCCGCCGAGCGCAACGCGGGCGCACTCCTCGACCTGCTCAAGACCCACGCTCCGGCGTCGGGCACGGCGCTCGAACTCGCCAGCGGCACCGGCCAGCACGTCACCCATTTCGCCACCCACCTGCCCGGTCTCACCTGGCAACCCACCGACATCACCGAAGACCGCCTCGCCTCCATCGCCGCATGGTCCGCCGATGCACCCCGGGGCGCGATCCTGCCGCCACTTGCCCTCGACGCCACCCGACCCGGCTGGTCCGCCACCCATAATGGATTTGCCCTCGTCCTGCTGGTCAACCTGCTGCACCTCGTCTCGACCCAGGCCGCCCGCACGCTGATCGCCGAGGCCGGCCAGGCCCTCGCCCCGCAGGGCCGCTTCATCACCTACGGCCCCTTCCTGCGCGATGGCCGGGCGACCTCTGACGGCGACGCCCGGTTCGATGCCGCGATCCGCGCCGATCATCCCGACGCGGGCTACAAGAACGACGCCGACATGTTACGCTGGGCGCGCGAGTCAGGTCTGGACGTCGTCGCGCGCACCGAGATGCCGGCCAACAACCTCGCCCTGGTAATGGTACGATCAAAGGACACTGCATGACCCGGTTTCTTGTCGCGGCGCTGACCCTTTGCCTGCTCACCCTGACCTCCGCCTGCGCAGGCCCCCAATTCGGCGACAACGATCCGGTCGACTGGGACGGACCCCCGCCCTGGGCCTACGACATTCACGGCATCGACGTCGCCCGTTTCCAGAACGACATCGACTGGGCCCGCGTCCGCCAGTCCGGCATCGAGTTCGCCTACATCAAGGCGACCGAAGGCGGCGACCGGCTGGACCCGAAGTTCGCCCGCAACTGGGCTGGCGCGGGTCAGGCCGGCCTCCCGCGCGGCGCTTACCATTTCTACTATTTCTGCACCCCGCCCGAGGTGCAGGCCCGCTGGTTCATCCGCAACGTCCCCCGCGAAAGCGGCGCCCTGCCGCCGGTGATCGACCTGGAGTGGAATCCCTATTCCCCGACCTGCACCACCCGCCCGCCGGGGGCCGAAGTGCGCCGCCAGGCGCGTGTCTTCATGGACATCCTGGAACGTCACTACGGCCAGCGCCCGATCATCTACACCACGCTGGAATTCTACCGCCAGACCGGCATCGGCCAATTGAACGAGGAATTCTGGCTGCGCTCCACCGCGCGCACGCTCGCCACCACCTATCCCGGCCAAAGCTGGAGCTTCTGGCAATATACCGGCACCGGCGTGGTGCCGGGCGTCGGGGGCGGCGTCGACATCAACGTCTTCGCCGGCAACCGCGCCACCTGGCAGCGCTGGCTGCGGGCGCGCACGCGATAAGGCGCGCCCCAGTCAAATCCCCTAAAGTCACGCGTCTCTTTCCCGACATTGCTGACAGGACAAGGATCACGTCAACAGCGGGAGGGTAGGACAATGTCGACCGTGAAACTTCCGCAACAAGCTCGGGCGGCCAAGGCATGAACCAACGCACCCGATGCACATATGTTCGTCACGAAACCAAAGATGCGATCATCGGCGAGGTGTTCGTTCGCTTCGAGCCCTGGTGAGACTTGCATGTCGAGCACCCAGCCGGTTAACAGCCGCGCAGCGGCCCGGCCATCGTCAGCCCCTCCCTTGGGCTGGCGATTTGGCGGGGCTGGGCGCACCGATCATTCCGAGGATGTATTTGGCAGGCATAAAGTGCTTCAGAATTGCCGTCGGATCGCCATCCCAGGGGCTGACGCTGGCCTCCTCCGTGCACGTCTTTCATGTCCCGCACAGCCCACTTCCGAATCGACGACGCCCCTACCCCATCTGCGCCGACGGGGTGGAGCGGGAAATCTCCGCCTCCTCCTCGGTCATTTCCTCCGGCACGCCCTCGAACAGCGGCGTCGACAGGTACCGCTCGCCGGTATCAGGCAGCATCACCAGAATCACCGATCCTTCCGGCGCGGTCTCGGCCACCTGCATCCCGACCGCGAAGGTGGCGCCGCCCGAAATGCCGGTGAAGATGCCTTCCTCCGCCGCCAGCCGACGCGCCCATGTCACGCCATCGGCCCCGGCCACCGGGATCAGCTCGTCATAATAGCTGTTGTCGATCGCCTCCTGGATCACGTAGGGAATGAAATCCGGCGTCCAGCCCTGGATCGGATGCGGCTCGAAATTCGGGTGGCTTTCCGTGGGCTGATGCCGGTCGTTGCGGGTATTCACATACCCCGAAGAGATGATCGCCGCATTCGCAGGCTCGCTCAGGATGATCTTCGTGTCGGGCCGCTCTTTGCGCAGCACCCGCGCCACGCCCGTCACCGTCCCGCCGGTGCCATAGCCCGTCACCCAGTAGTCCAGCCGCTCGCCCTCGAAATCCCCCAGGATCTCGCGCGCGGTGGTGGCCTCGTGGATATCGGCGTTGGCCTTCGTCTCGAACTGGCTCGCCAGGAACCAGCCGTTCTCCTCGGCCAGTTCCTTGGCCTTGGTGTACATCCCGAACCCCTTCAACGCCTTCGGCGTCAGCACCACCTTCGCCCCCAGCATCCGCATCAGCTTGCGCCGCTCGACCGAGAAACTCTCCGCCATCGTCACCACCAGCGGATAGCCCTTGGCGGCGCAGACCATCGCCAGCCCGATCCCGGTATTGCCCGACGTGGCCTCCACCACCGTCTGCCCCGGCGTCAGGCTGCCATCGGCTTCGGCGGCCTCGATGATGTTCAGCGCCAGCCGGTCCTTGACCGACGCCGCCGGGTTGAACGCCTCGGCCTTGACGTAGACGGTCACGCCCTTGGGCGCGATGCGGTTCACGCGGATGACGGGCGTGTCGCCCACCGTGTCCAGAACGCTGTCATAGCGGCGGCCGCGCCCGCTGGTTGTTCGGCGTGTCATGGTGTCCTCCCGGGGTCTGGTTTTCCCCCGAGTCTTAACACAGTTTTAACCGCTTTGGGGACGCTCCATTAAGAAACGCGCCGGTGCGCAAGGCACCGACGCGTTACCACTGAAATACCGACGTGTTACCGACGCGGGTTCTAGCCGTTAACGAACCGATTCGCGCGCCCCTCACCCATCCTTGCGGATGGTCTCGTTCTTCGGGTCATACGGGCTGTCGCAGGTCACGGTCGCGTCCCACAGCTTATCGAACATCTTGACCTTCAGCCTGGTGCCTTCCACCGCCAGATCGGGGGTGACATAGCCCATCCCGATCGACTTGCCGAAATGCACCGAATAGCCGCCCGAGGTCAGCCGCCCGACCCGCGTGCCGTCCGCGGTGTAAAGCACCTCGCGGCCCCACGGATCGGCATCCTCCGGCCCGTCGATCAGAACGGTGCAGCACTTCGAGCGCACGCCGGTTTCCTGCAATTTATCCTTGCCGTGGAAGTCCTTATCCAGATCGACAAAGCGCGGCAGATCAGCCTCCAGCGGGGTCGCGTCGCGGCCCAGCTCGTTGCCGAAGGCGCGATAGGATTTCTCCTGCCGCAGCCAGTTCTGCGCCCGTGCCCCGACCAGCTTCATGCCGTGCTTCTCGCCCGCCTTCTCCAGCAGATCGAACAGGTAGTTCTGCATCTCCATCGGGTGATGCAGCTCCCATCCCAGCTCGCCGGTATAGGCCACGCGGATCGCCTTCACCGGGCACATGCCCAGCTCGATCTCGCGGCAGGACAGCCACGGAAAACGCTTGTTGCTCAAGGCCGTAGCCGGATCGGCGTCCTTGATCACCTCGTTCAGAACGTCACGCGATTTCGGCCCCGCGATGGCGAAGACACCCCATTGGCTCGTCACATTCTGGATCTCGATATACCCGAACTCTTCGGCCTTGTCGGCGGCCGCCTTGCGCAGGTAATCGGCATCGTATTCCGTCCAGGCCCCTGCGGAGACACAATAATACGCGTTCTCGCCGGTCCGCACGATGGTGTATTCCGTGCGCGTCGTGCCATGATCCGTCAGCGCATAGGTCAGATTGATGCGGCCCACCTTGGGCAGCTTGTTGCAGGTGAACCAATCGAGGAACGCGGTGGCACCGGGTCCCTTCACCACGTGCTTGGTGAACGCCGTCGCGTCGATCAGGCCCACGCCGTTACGCACCGCTTCCGCCTCGGCCTTGGTGTGCTCCCACCAGCCGCCACGGCGGAAGGACCGCGCGTCGTGGTCGAAACTGTCCGGCGCATCCAAAGGCCCGAAATAGTTGGGTCTTTCCCATCCGTTGACGAACCCGAACTGCGCGCCGCGCGCTTTTTGCCGGTCATAGGCGGGCGCCGTGCGCAGCGGGCGGCAGGCGGGCCGTTCCTCGTCGGGGTGGTGCAGGATATAGACGTGTTCGTAGGCTTCCTCGTTCTTGCGCGCGGCGAACTCGGTCGTCATCCAGTTGCTCGAATACCGCTTGGGATCAAGGCTCGCCATGTCGATCTCGGCCTCGCCCTCGACCATCAGCTGCGCCAGGTAATAGCCCGTGCCGCCAGCCGCCGTGATGCCAAAGCTGAAGCCCTCGGCCAGCCACATGTTGCGCAGTCCCGGCGCGGGTCCGACCAGCGGGTTGCCGTCGGGGGTATAGCAGATCGGACCGTTGTAATCGTCTTTCAGACCAACGGTTTCCGTCGACGGGATCCGGTGGATCATCGACATGTATTCTTCCTCGATCCGCTCCAGGTCCAGCGGGAAGAGGTCGGCACGGAACGTGTCCGGCACCGAGTATTCGAACCGCGCCGGCGCGTTCAGCTCATAGGGGCCAAGGATCCAGCCGCCGCGCTCTTCGCGGACATACCACTTGGCGTCGGCATCGCGCAGAACCGGATGCTCTTCGCCACCCTCCTGGCGATACTTGACCAGCTCGGCATCGGGCTCGGTGACGATGAACTGGTGCTCCACCGGGATCGCGGGAATCTTGATGCCCAGCATCCGCGCGGTGCGCTGCGCGTGGTTGCCGCTGGCGGTCACAACATGTTCTGCGGACACGACAATCTGCTCGTCCGAGGGCACCAGGTTGCCGCCCTTCTCGACCATCTTGGTCAGCGTGACATCCCAGTGATCGCCCTTCCATTCAAAGCCGTCGGCCTGCCACTTGCGCTCGATCATCACGCCGCGCTGGCGCGCGCCCTTGGCCATCGCCATGGTCACGTCGGCGGGGTTGATGTAGCCGTCGGTCGGGTGATAGATCGCGCCTTCCAGATCGTCGGTATTGACCAGCGGCCAGCGCTCCTTGATCTGCGCGGGCGTCATCCATTCATAGGGCACGCCACAGGTCTCCGCGGTCGAGGCGTAAAGCATATATTCATCCATACGCTCTTTGCTCTGGGCCATGCGCAGGTTGCCCACGACGGAAAAGCCGGCGTTCAGCCCGGTCTCTTCTTCCAGCGTCTTGTAGAACTTGATCGAGTAGTCATGAATATGCGTCGTCGCATAAGACATGTTGAAATACGGCAAGAGACCCGCGGCGTGCCACGTCGAGCCGGAGGTCAGCTCGTCACGCTCGATCAGCATGACGTCTTCCCAGCCTGCGCGGGCCAGATGATAGGCGATCGAGGTCCCGACGGCACCGCCGCCCACGATCAGTGCTTTTACTTGGGTTTTCATGACATCCGACTCCCTTGGCAGGCATGCTGGCGTGCGTTGTATCACGCCTGTAAACATGCGGCGGGTCCATCCGACATGTCACCGAACAAAAACGACGCGCCGCACCCATACTCGGGCACGGCGCCTTCAGGATTCGTTAAGACAGCTCTGGTCTAGTCGCAAAAACTTCCGACGCAGCGTTGGCCGGACTTTCCGCCGCCGCTGGACAACTCGAGCCGCTTGGGCATGGCCGCGGGTTCCGTGGGTTGGGGCGTCAACGACGCGGCTTCCTCGCCGCCGGTGACCTGGGTAATCAGCTTGGACAGCAGGCCGCTGGGCTGCATCCCCTTCGACGTGTCGCATTCCACCCGCAGCGCAGCCATGTCAAAGCCGCAACTGCCCTGCGGCAGGTCGTGCCGGCTCTCGAAACCCGAGGCGGCTATGGCCATGCCCATCTCCATTTCCTCGTCACTGGCATTGCGCGCGGCGCGGAATGTTTCGAACTCGACAAGGCCAATGGCCTTGGAAAAGATCATCCCGGCGGCGCGGTCGCTGTTTTCCTCGTCGACCTGCATCAGGATCTTGCCACCCGCCGATGCCTCCATGTCCCGTGCCCGGTTGGCGGCGGCAATCGCTTTCGTGTCGAGCGCGTTCGATGCCGGAGCGGTCTTGAGCGGCATGTTCGTGGCCTCGCTCAGCGCGCCAAGCTCGGCCTGCAGCTCGGGCGACATTTCCGGCTCCGGCGCATTGGCGGCGCGGGCTGCCGCGGCGGCGGTCTCGGCATCGGCCACCATCATCACGGTGTCGACCATCTGCTTGACCTCGGCCTGCACCTCCTCGGCGGATTTGCCGGCCATCACGGCCTCGCGGCCCCGGTAATAGCCGAGCTCGATCAACCCGCTCAGGTCGGTGACCTTGCCGCCTGTGATGTCGATGTCACCGCCCATGCCGCCAAGGCGCGTCGAATAGGCACTCAGAACCATGGCGCCGGTGTCAATATTCTCGATCTTGTACTGCGCCTCCAGCGCCCGCAGCCCCAGGAACTCCGTTTTCAGACGGCGCAACTCCAGGCTCAGCGCGACCGGGTCGATGCCGTCGGGCAAGCCTACGTCATTGCCCACGCTCGGCACCGGGCGCGGCAGCAGGCTGTTCAGGCCGTCATAGTCGATCCGGCTCAGGATTTCCTGCGTGGCGTCGCGCGACGCGTTGGCGTGGACCCGCAGGTGAACCTCGTTACCGAAGCCGATCGACCCTTCGAGATAGCGGAAGTGATAGGGCCGCTCGCCGTCATGGGCCAGCTTCTCGGTCAGGCCGAAACCGCCGGTCACGCCGTACCCCACATTGCGCTCGAAGGCGTTCATCATGGCGCCATCCATCGCACTGGCCACGACACCGAAGAGCGAGTTCGAGCCGGGCCGCTTCACCAGCCGCACCTCGACAAGGACGGTTTCGGTACCGCGCTGATAGATCCAGGACTGCTTGGCGCGCTCCTTGAGCTGCTTGACGTGGTCGCGCGCCTCCATCTGTTGCAGAAACCCCTTGCCGGCAGAGTTGCTCATGGAGCCGTCCAGCCCGGCCTCGGGCGGCAGGATCGCACTGTCGTCGCCTTCCAGCAGGGCGCGCCGCTCCCAGCCTTCGGGCGCGTCTGGCAGATAGACCTGGCCGCCCTGCCGCCAGCGGCTCTGGCGCTCGCGCTCGGCCTGCTCGGCAAGCTTTTCATCCTTGGCGGCGTTGAACCTGTTCGGAATGGTCTCGATATAGGCCCCGGGTGTCATCTGTCCGAACGAAAAGCCGGCCCTGTTCGATTGATCGTAATAATCCACACCGGCCAGGATGGTCCCGGCGGTCAGAACGAACCCGATGGAATATGCGTTAATCATGCCCTGCTCCGCAACGTGTTTGCGACATGGCATGCCAGTCAATTCGGGCAGGATTGGGATGGCTGCGGGGCGATTTCCCGGCGCAGTTTATTCGCCCAGGGCAATACCTTCGCGCCGCGGATCGGCCCCGCCTTGCAACGTCTCGCCAATGGAAATCGCGTGCAGCCCGGAGACGAGCACTTGCGGTGCCATCTCGAAACCCAGCGCTTCCAGTCCCAGCAAAAGCTCCATCGCCCCGGTCCCCGCTTCCACGTCATAGGTGCCGAACCTGTTGACCAGATGGGGCAATTCCACCGCCGCCTGCACATCGAGCCCCCAATCCAGATGCGCGATGATCGTCTTGGCAACGTACCCGATGATGCGGCTGCCGCCGGGGCTGCCCACGGCCAGCACGGGTGCGCCGTCCTTCATCACGATGGTCGGCGCCATGGAAGAGCGCGGCCGCTTGCCCGGCTCCACCCGGTTGGCGATGGGCCGGCCATCCTCGTGGCTGCGAAACGAGAAATCCGTCAGCTCGTTGTTGAGCAGGAACCCCCGCACCATAAGCCGCGAGCCGAAGGCATTCTCGATCGTGGTGGTCATCGACGCCACGTTCCCGAAGCGGTCCACGATCGAGATATGCGAGGTCGAGGGAAACTCGATCGAGGCATCGTCCGCGAGATCGAGCGCATGGTCGAACTCGGGGTCTCCCGCCGAGACGTCCGGCAAGGCGGTGTCGCGGTTCAGATGTTCCGCGCGACCGGCCAGGTATCCGGGATTCAGCAGGCCTTTCACTGGCACGGGCACGTAATCGCTGTCGGCCATGTACCGTCCCCGGTCGGCAAAGGCGAGACGGCTGGCATCGCCGATCAGCCGCCATGCGTCCAGGCTGTCGGGCCCCAGATCTCCGATATCGAACGGTGCCAGCAGACCCAGGATCTGCCCGACGGTCAACGCACCCGAGGACGGCGGGCCCATCCCGCACACGTCGAAGCCCCGGTAGGGCGCACAGACCGCGGCACGTTCCTTGACGCGATAGATCGCCAGGTCGACTGCCGCGATCACCCCGGGGTTGCCCTCCGCCTGCGCCACGGCGGTCACGATGTCGGCGGCGATATCTCCGGTATAGAACGGCGCCGCCCCGTCTTCGGCAAAGCGGCGCAAGGTCTCGGCATAGGCCGGATTCTTCAGGCGATCGCCGGGCTCGATACGCTGGCCTGCCGGAAAGAAATAATCCCGCGTCGCCCCGAACCGGAACAGGCGAACCGCGTCCTGCACCACCATCGCCGCCAGCCTTGGCGACACCTCGAACCCGTCCTGGGCAAGGGTCGTGGCCTCGGTGAACAGGCTTTCCCAAGGTGCGCGCCCCCAGCGTTCATGGGCTTCCTGCAAAAGCGCGGGTGTACCGGGAACCCCCACCGACCGCCCGCCCACGACCGCATCGTAAAAGGACAACGGCTCACCCGCCTTATCTTGGAACAATGTCGGCGAGGCGGCCAGCGGTGCGGTCTCGCGGCCGTCGAGCGTGGTCAACGCTGCGCTTTCGGCGTCATACCAGACAAGGAACGCCCCGCCTCCCAGGCCAGAGCTTTGAGGCTCCACCAGCCCCAGCACCAGTTGCGCCGCCACGAGCGCATCCGCCGCCGTGCCCCCCTCGCGCAAAACCCGTGCCCCGGCCTCGACGGCCAGCGGATTGGCCGCCGCCACCATCCAGTCTTTCGCCTCGACCGGACGGCCCGCCTGTTTCGCCTCCAGCGCCGCGGCCACGGTTTCGGAGGTGACCACCGCGCCCGCGCCTTCGCCTTCAGGCTGGACCCCGTCGGCGGCCTGCTGGGCCGCCGCCATACCGGCAAGAAACACGGCGAGACTGGCAAGAAGCAGGCGCATGGGCATTCTCCGGTGTTTGCGACGCTCGCGCGAAGCCTTACAGCATGGACGGTACGACCTGGTCCGGCGGGCGGTGGCCGTCGTCGAAGGTCTTGATGTTCAGCAGGACCTTCTCGCCCATTTCCAGCCGCCCCTCGACCGTGGCCGACCCCATGTGGGGCAACAGGACCACGTTCTTCAGCTCCCGCAGGCGCGGGTTGATCGCGCCGGCGTTCTCGTAGACGTCCAGCCCCGCCCCGGCGATCTCGCCGGCGCGCAGCATCCGCGTCAGGGCGTTTTCGTCCACCACCTCGCCCCGGCTGGTGTTCACCAGCACCGCGTCGGGCTTCATCAGTTTCAGGCGCCGGGCATTCATCAGGTGAAAGGTCGACGGCGTGTGCGGGCAGTTCACGCTCAGCACATCCATGCGAGCCACCATCTGGTCGAGGCTTTCCCAGTAGGTCGCGCCAAGCTCATCCTCGACTTCGGGCCGGAGGCGATGCCGGTTGTGATAATGCACCTGCATCCCGAACGCCGCGGCACGCCGTGCCACCGCCTGCCCGATCCGGCCCATCCCGAGGATACCCAGGCGCCGTCCGGCGATGCGGCCGCCGAGCATGGCGGTCGGGGACCAGCCGGGCCAGTCCTCCTTCTGCATCAACGAAAGCCCTTCGGGAATGCGGCGGGTCACGCTCAGGATCAGCGCCATCGTCATGTCGGCGGTGTCGTCCGTCAGCACACCCGGGGTGTTCGACACGAGGATGCCGCGCTGCCGGGCGGTATGCACGTCGATATGGTCCACCCCCGCGCCGTAATTCGCGATCAGCTTCAACCGTTCGCCCGCCTGCCCGATCAGCCCGCCATCGATCTGGTCGCTCAGCGTCGGCACCAGCACATCTGCCGACTTGACAGCCTCGACCAGCGCGTCACGGCTCATCGGCCTGTCGTCCTCGCGCAGCGTGACGTCGAACAATTCCTGCATACGCCGCTCGACAGCCTCCGGCAGGCGTCGCGTTACGACAACACTCAGTCGACCAGATGGCATATAGCGTTTCCCCCGTCTTCCATAATGCGTGTTCTTCTGTACAGTGCCGCAGGACGACCGAGGGCACAAGAACCCCGGGTCATATGAGTGAGCAGTATCGACGCCATGAAACGGTTTTCCGCCTCAATCGGGGCCGCCCTGATCGCGGTGCTGGCAATGCCCGCCCTCGCCCAGGACACAGAGGAACGCGGCCCGGTCACGAACCTTCCCCTGCCGCGTTTCGTATCGATGAAGGCCGCCGAGGCCAACGTCCGGCGCGGACCCAGCCTGACACACCGCATCGACTGGGTGTTCAAGCGGCGCGACCTGCCTTTGGAGATCATTGCAGAGCATGGCCATTGGCGCCGCGTCCGCGACCGCGACGGCCAGGGCGGCTGGATTCACTATTCGCTTCTGTCCGGCACGCGCACGGTGATCGTCGAGTCCGACATGGCAAACCTTTATTCCAAGCCCGACCCCGACGCGATGATGGTGGCGCAGCTGGAAATGGGCGTGGTCGCACGGATCGACGAGTGCGCGATCGACTGGTGCCGTCTGATGGCCGGCGGCTATCGCGGCTGGGCGGAAAAGGCGGCCCTGTGGGGCGTGGAATCGGGCGAAATTCTCGAGTGATCTCGCGCCCGGCCACGGGCATCAAGAAACCGCCAAATAAATTCATCTCAGCCCTTGAACCGCACCGAAGAGCAGAGTAATTAGCGCGGCACCGTTGGGGTGTAGCCAAGTGGTAAGGCATCGGTTTTTGGTACCGTGTATCGTAGGTTCGAATCCTACCACCCCAGCCACGCACATCTTGCAATCAAGATCGTGCAAGGTTCGCTCGCCATTCTGCCGTGGTTTCAAAATCTTGCTGGATGTCGACGTCTCCTGAGACCGGAAATCATCGCGCAATTCGCCGACAAATACGACAAAGTCTCAGGTCGCCATTTTCACCATACGAGGTTGAGAAGAGTGGTATCAGAGAGTCGCCAGACGCTGGCGTTGCGCGGACCAGTCCGACGGCAGGTCATGCCGGAGACACCACTCGGATGTGAAGCCGATGGGTTGCGTGCCATCCAGAACATCGCGAACGATGTCGGGCGCGAGGAGCGCGAGGCCGACGAGTTGTTGGACGTGCCGTTTCGAGGTGCCTTCGCTGGTAGTGATCTCCGAGACAGTTTCGCCCGCCTTGATCCGCTGGAACCAAGTATGCGCTTTCTCGATGTTGCGGATCAGAGTGTTATCTTTCCCTGACTGGGCATCGTTGAGAATGATCTTCGTTTCGATTCCGCGCTTGCGCAGCTGGAACGGAAAGGATCGGTCGTGAGGTGTTGTATCGAGATGTTCTGGATCGTTGCCGAGCAACTCTTGCAATGCTGATGGGTCAAGCCGCAGCTCAATCTGCCCGGGCATGATGTCGATCCGCCCCACCAGGCCGAGAAGCGTCGCGGGATCTGCATCGGCAGCATGAGCGGCCAGCTTTTCGGCATGCCGACCGATGGCATCCGCGGACGCGCCCCGCACGAGCTTCGCAGGGAAGCCATGCTCAGCAAGCATCATCTGGACGAGCCCGCCGACCTTGGTCTCGAGGTTCTCGGCAGGCAGACGCCACGCATCAGAGTGATGCCTCGCCCGCCTGCGCGACCAGTCGATGAAAGATGTAATACCACAGACACACGCACTTCCTGGTTTTCGAATGCGACGGTGTGAGCCGGTCGCCGGCCTCGTCGAAAAGCTTGCCACAAAGCAGGCTGTTGCGACTGGCCGATGAAGAGCGGCGACTGCGGGCGGCACCTGCCTGAAGCTGATCCTGCACCTTGTCCCAGCGGTCCGGCTCGATGATGGCAGGATGAGCGCCGTCGAAGACCTTGTCGCGGTGCCGAATCCGCCCGGCATAGATCGGGTTCGTCAGGATGTGATGGATGTGGCCCCGGTCGAAGGGATTGCCGCCCGTCACTTGCCCGGATGCCCTCGTCCGGCGTCGGCTCCTGAGACCCAGCCGGTCCGCCTCATCCTCGACGGCCCTGACCGTGCCAAGCCTCGCGTAGAGGTCGTAGAGCATTCTGATCGTGCCGGCTTCGGCCTCGTTGATCTTGAGCGTCCGGCCATCGGGGTCGTACCCTAGGGGAACCTGTCTGCCCATCCAGAGCCCCTTGCGCTTCGAGGCGGCGATCTTGTCCCGGATCCGCTCCGCCGTCACCTCCCGTTCGAACTGGGCGAAGTACAGGAGCATGTTCAGCGTCAGCCGCCCCATGCTGGTGGCCGTATTGAACGACTGGGTGACCGAGACGAAGGAGGTGCCGGCGTCATCCAGCACATCTAAGATCTTCTCGAAGTCCGCCAGAGACCGGGTGAGCCGGTCGATCTTGTAGACGACGATCTGATCCACCCTGCCCTCGCGCATATCTTCTAGGAGACGTTGCAGCGCTGGACGCTCGAGAGAGCCACCGGAGAGGCCACCATCGCCATAAGCATCAGGCAACATCACCCAGCTCTCGTGCTTCTGGCTGGTGATGTAGGTGCTGCAGGCGTCCCGCTGAGCATGGAGGGAGTTTAACTCCTGTTCAAGCCCGTCTTCGGAGCTCTTACGGGTATAGACGGCGCAACGGATCTTCTTCATACGCTGCCCCCTGTCCTGCCGTCGAGGCCGAAGAAGCGCGGTCCGGACCAATTGGTTCCGGTGATGTGTCTCGCGATCGCCGAGAGCGATCTCAAACTGCGCCCGTCAAGGTGATAGCCTGTGTCAGTCACGTCAACCTGGTAGGTCCGGCCGTTCCACTCCCGAACGAGATGGGCTCCGGGCTTGAGACTGCCACGCGAGGCCTCTGCGACCGGCTGTCCAAGGGCAACAAGTGTCAGGGCCTTGCGCGTCGCCGGAGACAATCCTCCGTGGCGGCGGCACTGCGCCTCATGGGCCAGCGCCTTCTCATGAAGGTCACCGAGAGATACCGCGAAGGAGGAGATCCGAAGACCTCCGCCCAACGCGCCTTGACGTCATCTCGGGCTGGGTGTGGCTTACCCGGCATGGGCGACCTCCGCGGAACTCGAGTTCTGTTGCATATTTTCCGGCTCCGCGGCGATGCGATAGCGCGTAGGCTTGCCGTCCTCCGACTTTGTCGCCGAGATCTCGAAGCCAGCCTTCCGCAAACCGGTGAGCGCGGCGCGCGTTGTATGGGTCTGCCAGCCCAGCTTCTTGCTGAGCGCCACAATGTCGGACCGGTGATCTGCTCCCCTCAGAGTCCGCGTTTATTGGTTAGTTCTGTTCAGGTTTTGGTCTTCTTTTGACCGGCTAGCATATTCGTTTGGCGTCAGGCCAGCGAGGCTGGAATGAGGCCGGCTGTGATTGTAGTCGGCGCGCCATGCCGCAATCATGCGGCAGGCATGGCGCAAAGACGGGAAAAGGTGTTCGTTCAGGCGCTCCTCGCGCATCCGTCCGTTGAAGCTTTCGACTAGGCCGTTCTGCATGGGCTTGCCTGGCGCGATGTAGTGCCAGCCGACCTTGTGGCCCTCTTGCCATTTGAGCATCGCGTTGCTGGTCAGTTCCGTGCCGTTGTCTGAGACCACCATGCAGGGATACCCGAGCAGTTCTGCGATGCGATCCAGTTCACGGGCGACACGCCTGCCGCCAATGGATGTGTCCACCACGGCGGCCAGGCATTCCCGGCTGAAGTCATCAATGACGTTCAGCACCCGGAACCGGCGCCCGTCTTCCAGGGCGTCCGACATGAAGTCGAGCGAACTTCGTTGGTTAGGGCCTTGCGGGATCGCCATGGGCGTCCTGGTGCCCACAGCCCGCTTGCGTCCGCCCCGTTTACGAACGGTTAACCCTTCTTCGCGGTAAAGCCGGTACAGTTTCTTCCAGTTCACCCATTGCCCGGCAGGCGATTTGCAGAGCAAATCTGCCGAGAGGGGGCCAGCCTTCGCGCTTGAGCAGGATGTGCAGCCGTCGATAGCCAAACCCACGCCGCTCGGACGCCAGTTCTTTCATCCTTGCCCGCAGTTGCGTGTATGCAGGACGCTTCGAGCTTCGTCGATACACACGCCGATCGATACCAGCGAGCGCACACGCCCGGCGCTGATTGTAGCCTTTGCTTTTCATCGCCCAGTTCACGGCATTTCTCCTCGAACCGGGCCTCAGAAGTTTTTTCCAAGCATCTCGTTCAGCGTCGCCACATCCATCATGTGCTCGGCCAGCGTCTTCTTCAGTTTGGCGCTCTCAGATTCGAGCGTCTTCAACCGCCGGGCATCGGACACTTCCATGCCGCCGTACTTCGACCGCCATTTGTAAAACGTCGCATCGCTGATCCCATGCTTGCGGCACAGCTCCTTCGCGCCAAGTCCTGCCTGGTGCTCCTTTAGAATGCCAATAATCTGTTCTTCGCTGAAACGGATTCTCTTCATCGTCTGTCTCCTTCGTTGGAGAACAGGCTATCCTCAAATCGAGGACTCTTCAGGGGAGCAGATCACCGTAAATGATCTTCGTGAACCTGCCGGTCGCGGACCTGAGGCGATCTGCCGAATTTTCTGCGGATCATCGAGGGTGAGGGCCTCGTCGAAGCCTTCCCCAACCTCGCCGATTATGTCGCGCGGGCCACCGAACGGCCGACCTTCCGGTGGTACCGCTCCGGGCAACAAGTCGCGTCAGGGAACTATTTCCAGCTCGGCTATTTTGTCTCCTTCCAGACGGAACAGATACCGCAGATCGACCGGGCTCCCCGGAAAATTGCCAACGAGATGGCTGGTTACGATAGTGCGACCGCCTTCCTCGGTCAGCGAGAATGGTTCCACGGTATAGGTGTATTGCGTTGAGGCGTTGGCCATCCACTGCCGGATCGCCTCCCGACCCTTGTACGTATTGCCTTCATCGACAACGATCGCGTCATCGGTAAAGCATTCCGCTATCGCGTGCGCGTTGCCCTTTTTGTCGGCCGAGAAATACTGGGCGATCACTGCCGGTAGTTCGAGTTTCATCATCATTCTCCTTTTGCGATCCAAGGCGCGACAACCCTCTGACCGCCGCGCCAACAGATAATTTAAGTGAGGATGAAAAATTCGATAATAGGGATAAAACAACACGCCGAATTCCAGAATTCGGGATAATCGGCCTGCCGGAACCCCACGGACATTATCCCTTTTTTCAAGATAGAACATGCTATTTAATCCGTATTTTCCAAACACACGACGTCCCTTAAATTTCCAGAAAGCAACATTCAGCAATAAATCTGGAGCTCAAACCATGACCGATTTTCTCAACCTGACTGGTAAGCGCGCACTCGTGACCGGGGGCACCCAAGGTGCCGGAGCCGCGACTGTCGAAGTGCTGCGAACGCTCGGTGCAACGGTCCTGACGACCGCGCGCTCGCGCCCGGAGCAAATGAATGCAGACGTGTTCGTCGCCGCAGACCTGACGACACCCGCAGGCTGCAGGGAGGTTGCCGATGCGGTCCGGGAAGAACTGGGCGGCATCGACATCGTCGTCCACATGGTCGGCGGGTCGTCCGCGCCGGGCGGCGGCCACGCGGCACTCGATGACCGTCAATGGCAAATGGAGCTCGATCTGAACCTCTTTCCTTCGGTCCGGCTTGATCGGGTGCTGGTGCCCGAGATGGTGGCTCAAGGCCACGGTGTCGTCATCCACGTCACCTCGATCCAGCGTCTCCTGCCTTTGCCGGAGGCCACGACAGCCTATGCCGCGGCCAAAGCAGCTCTTTCGGCCTACAGCAAGAGTCTGTCCAAAGAGGTCTCTCCGAAAGGCGTCCGGGTCCTGCGCGTTTCTCCCGGCTGGATCGAGACCGAGGCATCGGTGCGTCTCGCCCAGCGCCTCGCCGAAGAGCAAGGAACCGACTACGAGGGCGGCAAGCAGATCATCATGCAGTCGCTCGGCGGCATCCCCATAGGCCGGCCGACCAAACCCCAAGAGGTCGCCAGCCTGATCGCCTTCCTGGCGTCGGACCGCGCGGCCACGATCACGGGCACCGAGTACACCATCGACGGCGGGACCGTTCCGACCGTTTGAGCGCCGGCCCGTTTGCGCGTCGGATTCCATAACCCCGACGCCGGGCCGCATGGCCAACTTGCGGCGTTGCATCTTCCATTCCGGTGAACGGTGAAACCACCAACGGTGGTCTGTTCGCGGTGTGCCGCAACAACCACGTCATCGCGACCAAAACCGTTTTCGACATCAACACAGCCATTCGACGGAGAACCCTGCATGGACACCGATCCGACCCTGACGCGGCACGACCTCGCCGTCTTGGACAACCAGAAAACCCTGCGACAAGCGCTTCGCCCCGAATATGACTTCATCGTCTGTGGCGCCGGGTCCAGCGGCTCGGTCGTCGCGGCTCGGCTGGCCGAACAGCCGGAAGTCAGCGTTCTCCTGCTCGAGGCCGGCGGCGACGACACGGCAGACACGGTCACCAACCCGGCCTTGTGGCCCCTGAACCTCGGCAGCGAGCGCGACTGGGGGTTCTCGGGCGAACCCAGCCCGACCCTCGGCGGCCGCAGGCTTCCGCTCAGCATGGGCAAGGGCCTGGGCGGTGGATCGAGCATTAACGTCATGGTCTGTGCCCGGGGCCACAAAGAAGACTGGAATCACTTCGCCGCCGAATCCGGCGATCCCGCCTGGGGGTACCAGTCCATCCTTGGCTATTACCGCCGCATTGAGGATTGGCAGGGCACACCCGACCCCGAACGGCGTGGCACAGATGGCCCTGTCCACGTCGAACAACCCGCCTCGCCCCAGCCCGTCGCCCGCGCGATGCTCGAGGCTGCCGGGCACATGGGCATCCCGGTCTTCGACAGCCCGAACGGGACTATGATGGAAGGCCCCGGCGGGGCCGCTATCGCTGATCTCCGCATCCGCGACGGCCGGCGCCAGTCAGTTTTCCGCTCCTACACCCACCGCGTCATGCACCAACCCAACCTGACCGTTTTGACCGGCGCCGTCGTCTCCCGCGTCCTGCTGAATGGCACGTCGGCGATAGGCGTCGAAGTCCTGCTGGACGGCCAGCCCCGGCAGTTCCGCGCGCGCTGCGAGACCATCCTGTCGCTTGGCGCAATCCAGACCCCGAAAGTCCTGATGCAATCGGGTATGGGACCCCAGGACGAGCTTGCCGCACATGGCATCCGGACCGTGCGCGACCTTCCCGGCGTCGGCCGCAATCACCAGGACCACCTCGCGTTCGGCTGCACCTGGGCCTATCACAAGCCCGAGGACGTCGGCGGCGGCGGATGCGAGGCGACGCTCTACTGGCAAAGCTCTGCGCGCCTCCAGCAGCCCGACATCCTGCAATGCCAGCTCGAATTCCCGGTGCCCGCCCCAGAGGAAGCCGGCATCGAGACGCCGCCCCATGGCTGGACCATGTTCGCCGGGCTGGCCCAGCCGAAAAGCCGGGGCCGCCTGCGGCTGTCGGGGCCAGATGCCGACGATCCGCTCCTGATCGAGCCGAATGCGCTCAGCGAACCCGAGGACCTCGAAACCGCCGTTGTCGCCGTCGAGATGTGCCGCGAGATCGGCAACCACGCGGCCTTTGGTCCGCTCGTCCGGCAGGAGGTCGCGCCTGGCAGCCGGAATCGCAAGGCGATGGCCGATTTCATCCGCAACTCCGCGGTCACATACTGGCACCAGTCCTGCACCGCCAAGATGGGACGGGACGAGATGTCGGTCGTCGATCATCAACTCAAGGTCTACGGCATCGACAACCTGCGCATCGCTGATGCCTCGATCATGCCTCGCATCACCACCGGCAACACGATGGCCCCCTGCGTGGTGATCGGAGAGCGTGCCGCGGACATGATCCGCCAGCAACACGGTCTGACTCGCGCCGAACAGCCCCTCGCAGCCAGGGCATGAACCAAAATCGACGCGGATCGGGGGCACGACATCCCCCGGACTGCATGATCCGGCGCTTCCAGATCAAGCGGACAATGACACCGTCCGAGGCCGGACTGTGCCAGCCGACATCGCCCTCCATGCCGCATGGCCACGCACTGACAACCTACTTTCTTCGAATCCGGAACTGTGCCTTAGATGATGCAGCAAGGCGCATCAGAACGCCCGAGACCTGCGGAAACCCGAACAATGCCGGAAGATCATTTCAGCCCGGACCTCGATCGGATCGATCGAAACATTCTGCGTGCGCTTCAGAAAGATGCCCGGATGGCCAATTCCGACCTGGCTCAGCTGGTGAACGTCAGCGCCGCGACATGCCACCGCCGCACCCAGCGTCTGATCGAACAGAAATACATCACGGCCGCCCGCGCGCAGATCGCTCCGGCCTGCGTGGGGCTCGGGACGCTCGTGATGGTCGGAGTCGTGCTGGACCGGTCCACACCCGAAAGCTTTTCCGAGTTCGAGAAGACCGTCGGAGGTATGAAAGAGGTCCTGGATTGCAACCTTGTTGCCGGGGATTTCGACTATCTGCTGAAGATCAGGACACGGGACATGGAAGGTTTCAACCTGTTGCACGGCCGCAAACTCATCACTCTGCCGGGCGTTCGCCAGATCCGCACTTTCTTCGTGCTGAAAGAGGTCAAGGACAACGCGCCCCTGGCATTCTGACAGAGCCACCCGTGGCCCGCGTCCCGGAGCGGTGCGGTCGGACCCGAGGGGCGGCATGACCCGCCCCTGTTGCATGGACCCCTTGCGACCCGGCGGCCACCGGATCGCACGCGAACCGTCACGCCGCCCTGACCCGTCGCACCGCCTGCGCCCATTTGGCCATCCGCGCCCCCTGGTGCCGCGCCGCACGCAACGTCGCCTCGGAAAGGGGCGCACCTTGTCCGTCGGTGAAGCTGGTGCCGTACGGGTTACCCCCGGCGGCATGAATCGCAGGATCCGTATACCCCGGAGGCACCATGATTGCGCCCCAGTGATAGAACACGTTGTGCAGCGCCAGCAGGGTGGATTCCTGCCCACCATGCACGTTCCCAGCCCCTGTGAAGGCACTCACGACCTTGTCGGTCAGCTTCCCGTTCATCCACAGGCCGCCGCAGGTGTCCAGGAACTGCTTCAGCTGCGCCGCCGGCAGGCCGAAACGCGTCGGCGTGCCGAAAACGAAGCCATCCGCCCATTCCAAATCCGAGTGGGTGGCAATGGGTACTTCACGCGTTGCCTCAAGGTGTTTCCGCCATGCCGGGTTGGCATCTATTGCCGTGTCGGGCGCCAGCTCCGCGACCCGCCGTATCCTGACCGCGGCGCCGTTCTTTTCGGCGCCGGCGGCGATTTCCTGTGCTATCGTGAATGTGTTGCCGGTACTGCTGTAATAGACGATTGCCAGCCGGACGGGATCTTGATCTGTCATGTCGCTTTCCTTTGTTTGACGCATGGAAAACTATGTGCGCGTGCCCGTCTGCACTACGGCGTCAGATTTCGTTTCACTGTCTGCCCATATGGACAATCACATGTCTAAGACGCCCAGCCTCGATGATCTCGCCCGCTTCAGAAAAGTCGTCGACAAAGGCTCGTTTGCCGCCGCCGCGCGGGATCTCGGCATTCCCAAAAGCACGCTCAGCAAGGCCATCGCACGGCTTGAACAGGATCTGGACGTGCGCCTGCTCGAGCGGACGACGCGCAACATGCGACCCACCGAAATCGGGCGTATCGTTGCGGGTCACGGCAAGACGATGGTCGATGCGTTCGACGCGGCAAGGCTTGCAGCCAGCGACAGCGACGGGCCCTCGGGCCGCATCCGCGTCGGCTGTCCGCCGGGGCTGTTGGATGATCTGCTCGATGATGTCATCGCCGATTTCCTCACCGACTTTCCCAGGGTCCGGATCGAACTGGTCGCGATGGCGGGCCCGCTCGACCTCGTCAGGGACGATGTGGATATCACGATCCGCGCGCGGTCGCAGGTCGAGGCCGGCGCCTCGCACGTCGTGCGGCGGCTCGGGGTGTCGCGTGGCATCCTTGTCGCGGCGCCGTCCCTTGCCGGTACAAGCCAGCTGCGAACACCTCGGGATCTGCAGACCATCCCGACCTTGTGCCTGCCCGGCGACAACCGCGTGTGGGAACTTTTCGACCGGGATGGCACAGCCCATACCATCGACGTCTCTCCGCGGCTGGTCACGAGCGACATCGCCACCTTGCGGCACGCCGCAATCACGGGGCTGGGCGTCGCCCTGCTGCCCGAACATGCCTGTACGCCGGATATTGCAGGCGGCCAGCTGATGCGGGCCTTGCCGGACATCTCGACCGTCGAGGGCACGATCTACGCTGTGTTCTCACGCGACACCGCAAGGGCCTCGGCGCTTCGCGCCTTCATAGACCACCTTGCACGCGCCTTCGCCATCGCCCCATTCCGGCGATAGCCCGGCCAATCTTTACACCGCCCGCGCCGAGCGCGCCAGCTCGCGCGCAAGGTCGACGAAGACCTTGAAGGCGGCCGGCGGGTTGCGCCGGCTGGGGTAATACAGGCACAGCGGCGCAACCGGCGGTGTCCAATCGTCGAGAATCCGCACCAGTCGGCCCGCCGCGATATCTTCGCGCACGTTCGACTCCATGAAATAGCCGATGCCCACGCCATCAAGGACCGCGGCGCGCGCCAGGCTGGCCTCATCCAGGGTCAGTGGCCCGTCCACGTCCACATGCACCGGCTGGCCCTCGGATTCGAACTGCCAGCGGTACAGCGCGCCGTTCGGCAGGCGGACGCGAATACAGGTATGCGCCTTCAGGTCGGCCGGAACGCGCGGCACATCCCGGTTCGCGAAATAGGACGGTGCGGCCACGACGGCGTGTCTGCGCGCGGGTCCCAGCGGAATCGCGATCATGTCCGACGGCACGAGGGTCTTGCTGCGCACCCCGAAATCGAACCCGTCCGCCACGATGTCCACAAGGCTCCCCTCGGTCACGAGATCGACCTGAACCTGGGGAAACCGCTTCAGGAACTCCAGTATCAGTGGTTCAAGAATCTCCTGGGCAGCGGTGACGAAGGTGTTGATGCGCACGGTGCCGGACGGTGTCTCCTGTTGCGATCGGACCGTGTCCAGAGCCTGATGGATATCCCGCACCGCCGGGCTGACCTGATCGACGAACCTGTGCCCCGCCTCGGTCAGCGAGACACTGCGCGTCGTGCGATTGAACAGGCGCACGCCCAGTTGTCCTTCCAGCTTGGAAATCGCATTGCTGAGCGCACTCGTTGACATTCCCATGTCGAGTGCCGCAGCCCGGAACGATCCTCTGCGGCTGATCGCAAGAACGGCATCGAAGTCGGTCAGCTTGTAGTTTTTCATTGTCCTGAATTCCGTAACCCAACATCTCACTTTATCCTAATTATCAAAACGCCGTCAAAAGCTTAATTTACGGTCACGCATCAACTGACCGAAAGGAGCAGACCGCACAAAAACTTACCCGGACCGGCGCTGATTCGAGTGAGCCGAACATGAAATATTCTTTCAAATTTTGGGTAAGCCTTGGCCGGAGACACGCCAATCTTCAATCATGCTGCAGCGTATCCCGCAAACCATACGCCAAAGTTGCAAGCACCCATCAGCGCCAAAACGCTACGATGCCGACGCCTGCGACAGGGGTGCAATCCAGTAAAACAAACCGGAAAGCCGCCCTCCCACGGCCTTTATGGATCTCTGCCAATATCAACCAAAGGAACTTCAAATGTCCAAGAAACTCAGAACTGCCGTCGCCGCCGCTGCCGCCGCCGCGACCATCACGACCAGCGCAAACGCGCAAGAGACGATCCCGCCCGAACAGCCGGTCAAATCCGTCGTGCTCGTTCACGGCGCCTTTGCCGACGGGTCGGGCTGGCGCGGCGTGTACGACATCCTCACCGCGCGCGGCTACCGTGTCAGCATCGTGCAGAACCCGCTGACCTCTCTCGCAGATGACGTGGCCGCCACCGACCGTATCCTCGACCGTCAGGACGGTCCGGCGATCCTCGTCGGGCATTCCTACGGCGGAACGGTCATCACCGAGGCGGGCATCAACCCCAAGGTTGCAGGCCTCGTCTACGTCTCCGCGCTGGCCCCAGACGTGGGCGAGACCACGGGCGGCCAGTTCGCCGACATCCCCGCCCCGCCCGAATTCATCATCGAGACCGGCGACGACGGGTTCGGCTTCGTCAACCTCGAAGAGTTCAAGACCGGCTTTGCCGGCGACACCGCCGATGCGGACGCGGCTTTCCTTCGGGACAGCCAGGTGCCCATCAATATGGATATCTTCGGAACGCCGGTGAAACACGCCGCCTGGAAGGAAAAGCCGAGCTGGGCCGTGATCGCGACCGAGGACAATGCCATCGACCCGAAACTGCTGCGCCATACGGCCGACCGGATTGGTGCTGTATCAATCGACGTACCCGGCAGCCACGTTGTGTTTTTGACCAAGCCCGACGAAGTCGCCGACGTGATCGATGAGGCTGCGCGCGCCTCCGGCGGAAGCTGAATTAGCAATCTCCTGCGGCAGGACCCGCCTCGCCGCAGGAACCCGAAACCTGTTCACAGAAAATCTCACCTGGGGAAATCACCTCGGCAATGGAGCCACACCATGTCCCATATGAAAGTGAAATCCATACTTTCCTGGAGCGCGATCCTGTTCCTCATCTCGGTCGCGGCCGTCGCCGTCGCCTCCTGGATCGTCAACGTAGACAGTTTCACCGGCAGTCACGTCCAGGCCAACCGTACCTGCAAGATGCCCAAATCCGACCCGTGTCAGTTGATCATATCGGGAAAACGCCATGTCCGGACCTGAACCAATCCGCCTCACCCGTCGCTGCGCGATTGCCGGTGGCGCCGGCATGCTGATTGCAGCGACCACACCCCTCCTGGCCGTCTCCGGCCTGCGGGCCGAAACAACCTCCTCCATCAAAGGACCTAACACCATGACCTACATTTCCGCCGATGACGGCACGCAGATCTTCTACCGCGACTGGGGCCCGCGTGACGCGCAACCCATCGTGTTCCACCACGGCTGGCCCCTGACGGCCGACGAATGGGACGCCCAGATGCTCTATTTCCTCGGCAAGGGCTTTCGCGTCATCGCCTTCGACCGGCGCGGGCACGGGCGCTCGGACCAGACGGAAACCGGCAACGAGATGGACACCTATGCCGCCGATGTCATCGCCCTGGCGGACGCGCTGGACCTCAAGGCGGCCGTGCATGTGGGCCATTCCACCGGCGGTGGCGAGGTCGTGCACTACGCCGCCCGCGCCAAGGCCGGGCGCGTCTCGAAGCTGGTGCTGATCGGTGCCGTGCCGCCGGTCATGGTGAAGAAGGACAGCAACCCCGACGGCACGCCGCTGGACGTATTCGACGGCTTCCGCGAGGCGCTTGCCGCGAACCGACCGCAATTCTACCTCGACGTGGCGTCCGGCCCGTTCTACGGCTTCAATCGCCCGGATGCGGACGTCAGCGACGGCTTGATCCGCAACTGGTGGCGGCAGGGGATGCAGGGCAGCGCCAAGGCGCACTACGACTGCATAGAGGCGTTCTCGGAAACCGACTTTACCGAGGACCTCAAGGCGATCCAACTGCCGACGCTGGTGATGCATGGCAGCGACGATCAGGTCGTGCCCATAAAGTCCTCTGCCGCGAGGACGGTCGAGATCATGCCGAACGCGACGCTCAAGGTCTATGACGGCGGCTCTCATGGCATGGCGGCGACGATGGCTGAAACGATCAACGCGGACATCTTGGGCTATTTGCAGTCCAGTTAACGAACCGCACCGATCTGGCGCAAAACGTGCCAGTTCGGGCCTCGCCTGCCAAGCTTCCCCCGTCTCTCTCCGGGGGAAGCTATTGTAAGTTCAACCCGTATTGAGCCCATTTCATTGAAGCGCTGTGCCTTTAAGCCACCAATCGGTTCTGGGAAAGCATTAGAAACTCCCACTCCAACTGACCGATGGCATCCAGACGGGCTGTACCTACCGTTCTGCATTTGATCGACAGCACTTTTACATGCATGTCGGACGTTAGGGCTAAGTGCAGCGAATGTCGGCTCTCCGCCCTCCCCTGCCCGAACGGAGACACCGGCCCTCCTGATTAATTTCAGGCTTTCGCCGAATGATGTGGTCAGACGATCTCGACCCCCGCCGTTCGAAACCCGTCGAGCTGCGCGTCGGTCGCGGCACGGTTTGTCACCAGCGCTCCGATCGTCTCCACCTCCCAGGAACGCACTCGGCTGGTGCCTCCCAGCTTGGAATGATCCGCCAGCAAGACCGCCCGGCTTGCCTGCGCTGCCATTGCGGCAGAGATTTCGGCCTCTTGCAGGTCGTAGAAAAATGTCCCCTTCTCGGGATGCACAGCGACCGGCGCGGAAAAACACAGGTCCACCTCGAAACGCCGTATTTCCGAAAGGGTCAGTTCGCCCACCGTGGCGGGCACATCAGCTGCAATCCGACCGCCCACAAGGAGTACATCCATGTTTGCGGCCTGCAACGTCGCGGCGATATCCAGCGAATTTGTGATCACCGACACGCCGGGCACCTTCGAAAGCTCCCGAGCGAACACGGCAGTGGTCGACCCGGCATCCACCATGATTGTTTGCCCCGGCTGGATCAGGCCGACCGCTTTCTTCGCGATCTCGGACTTGGCCCGGATCTGGTTCACCATGCGCTTTTGAAACGGGTCCTCTGTCCGCGCCTCGGGCAGAACGGCACCGCCATGCACCCGTGCCACCTTTCCCGCCTCTTCAAGGTCGAGCAGGTCGCGGCGCACGGTCTCACGCGACACCCCCATCATCTCGGCCAGATCATTTGCGCTCACCTGGTGGTTGGCCGCCAGCATCGACACGATCCGCTGATGACGCTCCTTCGCCCACATCAGGCCGCCCCCCTGTTGCCGCCACGCCGTCGCAAAAGCGCCAGTACCGCCTTCATAGACAGGACGGCCAAGCAAACAACCGCCATTACACAAGTCGAGAAGGCCGCCGCCTGCGACGTCAGCCCGGCATCGTCCAGTCGCATGATCGTCACGGCGGCCACGCTCAGGTCCGGGGTCGTCAGAAAGACAACTGCAGACAGCGTCACCATGGAGCGCATGAAGAGAAAGAAGAAAACCGAAACCAGCATCGGCGCGATGAAAGGCACCACGATGTCCCGTGCCGTCCTGCCCAGCCCGGCACCAAGGCTATTGGCCGCTTCCTCCAGCGCCAGAGGCAGCTGGCGGAAGCCGGTCATCAGCGTCAGAAAGCTCTGCGTGTGGTAGTGGTAAAAATTGATGATCGCGATCAGCGCGGCTGTACCGTAAAGCAGATAAAGCGGCGTCGCCGTGGAATTGAACGTCAGGATATAGGCCAGACCCAGAACCATGCCTGGTACAGCCGCCGGCATCGCGGCCAGGATCTGGATCGGTTGCGCCACTGCCTTGGGCAGGCGTCGCAGACCGAGACCCAGCAGGAAAACCGCGATGGTCCCGCCCGCAGCGGCAGCCAGCGAGATCACGACCGTCATCCAAAGCGAAGAATACCCGCCCGCCAGAGTGATATCGTAATGCTTGGGCGACAGCGCCATGTTGTAGGGCCACAGTGTGACGAAGCTGGCATAGACCACAATCCCGATCACCGAAACGATCCCGGCACAGATCAGCAATGACAGCGCCGCCATGCTGATGTCACGCAGCGGAGCGAAACTGGGTCGATAGGGTTCCTGGCCGGTGACTTGTCCGGCCTGCTGCCGTTTCATCGCCTGCCGCTCGATACTGTAGGAGATCACCGTGGGCAGCAGCAGCATGATGCCCACCACGGCCCCCATGTTGAAGTTTCGCTGCCCCACGACCTGGCTGTAGATCTCGGTCGCCAGCACGGAATAGTCGCCGCCGATTACCGCCGCATTGCCGAAATCGGTTATGGTGATGGTGAAACAGACGAAGGCCGCGTTCAGGATGCCGAAGCGCGCGGCGGGCAGGGTCAGATCGCGGAATTGCCGCCACGGCGGCGCTCCCATGACCTCGGCGGCCTCGTAGGTGCGGGCGTCCAGAAGCACCAGCGCCGCGCCGATGATCATTACGGCCTGTGGCAGCGCGTAGAGGGTGTTCGCGATCAACAGGCCCCAGAAACCGTAAATCTCGATTTCGACCCCAAGCATGCGACTGATTACGCCGTTGCGGCCCAGCAGGAAGATCAGCCCGAGCGCCTGTACCAGCGAGGGGGCCAGCAGAGGCAGAACGATAACGCTGCGTATCAGCCACTTGCCGCGAAATGCACAACGGTAAAGGCCATGCGCGATGATGAACCCCAGGAACACACTCAGCGCGGTGGTCGCGCCACCCATCGCCAGCGAATGCCGCGTGGCCCGCCAGAACCCGGACGAGCCCAGCACTTCGGTGTAATTGCCCAACCCGTAACTGTCGCCGACCGTGATCGAGCGAAGAAATACGATCACCATCGGGTAGGCGAAGAACAGGATCAGGCCCAGCAGCGGCAACCCGATGCACGCCAGCGTCAGCAGGCGATCGGCGTCTAATCGGCGGCGCGTACGGGCGCGGGATGACGTTTCGGCGACGCTCATGCCGAGACTGCCCCGGTTCCTGCAGTGTCGTCGACGACCCATGTGCAGGCTTCGGGTGCGATGCTCAGCTCTACACGGTCGCCCGGGCGATACGGACTGCCACCATGCGTTTCGACCCAAAGCGGCCCGGCGGGGCCGTCCACTTCCAGGCGCCGCAGGTTGCCCAGGAAACTGATGCTGCGGACGACGGCCGCGCCGGTTTCGGAGGGGGTCACCCCGATCTGCTCGGGTCGGATACAGGCAAGATAGCTGTCCTCAGACGCGGGACGGGTCGACATCAGGTCGGGAAAATGCCGCGCGACCGGGTCGGCAGAGAGCAGGTTACTGATCCCCATGAACTCCGCGACAAAGCGCGTGGCGGGTCGGTGGTACAGATCCTCCGGTGTGCCCGCCTGCACCACGACCCCGTGGTTCATGCAGATGATCTTGTCGGCCAGAGCCAGCGCTTCTTCCTGATCATGCGTTACCATAAGCGTCGGTATGCCGAGCGAGCGCTGCACCTGTCTGATCTCGTCGCGCAGCACCGAGCGGACCTTGGCATCGAGCGCCGATAGCGGCTCGTCGAGCAACAGAACGCGCGGATCCACGGCAATGGCCCGCGCCAGCGCAATGCGCTGTTGCTGTCCGCCTGACAGTTGCCCCGGCAGGTTATCGGCCACCTGCGGCAGCTTCACCAACGCCAGCAACTCCTGCACCCGTGCGGCGATGTCGTCTTTCTGAACGCCGCGGATCTTGAGGCCATAACCGATATTCTCGGCCACCGTCATATTCGGAAACAACGAGTACGACTGGAACACGATCCCGAACCCCCGCTTGCGCGCCGGAAGATCCGAAAGGGTCGCGTCCTCCAGCGTGATCGTGCCTCCGTCCAGCTCGGTCAGCCCTGCGATCAGCCGCAGCAAGGTCGTCTTGCCGCATCCAGACGGGCCGAGCAAACAGACGAACTCGCCTTTCTCGATCTCGATCGACACGCGGTCGAGCGCGGTGAAATTGCCGTAGGTCTTGGTGGCATCGCGGACGGTCAGGTACATGTGGGGCGTGCTTTCTCATTCGTTGGGGAGGGTCGCGACCGGCCCGTCAAGTGTCGGGGCGGCCGAGGCCGCCCCGGTCTCGGGCTCAGCGCCCGAATTTTTCTTTCCACTGATCTTTTACGGCCGTCTGATCCTCTGCCGCCTTGATGAAATCAATATCCGCCAGGATCGTTGAGATGTCCGCGGGAAGGCCGGCTTTCTCGGCCGCCTCCGACGCATCGACACCCGGCACGGTGATCAGCGCCTTGTAGGTCTGGTAAAGGCCGATCGCCTCGTCCGACATGGTCCAGTCAAGGAAGGCTTTCGCCGCTTCCTTGTTGTCCGAGCTTGCCATCAGGCCCGACGCTTCCAACTCGTAGCCCACCCCGCCCTCGGGAAAGACCATCGCCAGCGGATAGCCTTCCTCGATCGACTGCATCGCGGTGAACGCCAGCGAAATGCCGACGGTGTATTCACCCACGCGGGCGGATTTGCATGGTTTCGAACCCGAAGAGGTGTATTGCGCCATGTTGGGATCGACCGCGTCCAGCTGTGCCCAGCCTGCCTCTTCGCCCATGCTTTGCAGCACGGCGTTGACGTGCAGGTACCCGGTGCCGGAGGAGTTCGGATCGGGCATGAGGATCTCGTCCTTGAATGCCGGGTCCTCCAGGTCGGCCCAGCTTGACGGCATCGACAGGCCTTTTTCCTCGAGCCGTGCGGTGTTCACGCAGAAGGCGCCCATATACCCGATGGGGGCGAACCACTTGCCCTCTTCACTGCGGAATTTCTCGGGCAGCACGTCGGAGCCGGCGGCCTCGTAGGGTTCCAGCATTTCGAGGATCTGCGGGTCCATCATCGCGCTGACGGCCCAACCCCAGATCACGTCAGCCTGCGGATTCTCCGCTTCGGCCAGCAGCCGCGCACCGAGCTTGCCGGTGGACAAGCGCAGGACATTGATCTCGGTGTCCGGCATGGCGGCCTGTGCCGCTTCGACGTAGGCCGCGATTTCTTCTTCCTCGAGGGCGGTATAGACGGTCAGTTCATCGGCCAGCGCCGGCGCGGCAAGGCCAAGCGCCGCGATCGAAAGCGCAGTGGTCTGTGTCCAGGTTTTCATGGTGATCTCCTTGTTGGTTCGGTTCTGTTGGCCCGGACCTGTATCCGGAAGATTGCGGACCCTTGCGATGGCCCGTTCTGGTTGCCCGACATGAAATACGAGTCTGGGGTTATTTGTGTAGTCTTGCGTTTTTGTGGCATTTGTCTACGATAAATTTTCAAAGCATATGTTTCGCGGCCCACCGCTCGCCGCATTTGAGGAAAAATCATGCAATCTCTCTCGACCTTTCCGGAAACGGACCGGCTCGCACAGTTCGCCGAAGGTTTGGCCGACGTCACTGACGCCATGGCGATGACCTATTTCCGCAAGCCGCTGGAAATCGAGGCAAAGGACGACGACTCGCCAGTCACGCAGGCCGACCGCGCCATCGAGGCAGAGATGCGCCGGCAGATCACGCAAGCCTTCCCGACTCACGGCATTCTTGGAGAGGAACAGGAGAGCGCGCGACTGGAATCCTCGCATATCTGGGTCATCGACCCGATTGATGGCACCAAGAGCTTCCTGTCCGGCATGCCCACCTTCGGCACGCTGATCGCCTGCCTCTCCGATGGCACGCCGGAACTCGGGGTGATCTCCATTCCGCCCACCGGCGAACGCTGGACCGGCCAGCGCGGTCATCGCACAACACTCAACGGCACGCCCTGTCAGACCAGTGGGAGAACGGCTCTGGCCGATGCGATCCTCTACACGACCAGCCCGGACAATTTCGACGGGACCGGACTGGCGCAGTTCGAGACGCTATCGGAAAAGGCTGCCATGCGACGGTTCGGCGGCGATTGCTACGGCTACGGGCTTTTGGCTTCGGGCCATGTCGATCTCCTGTTCGAGATGAACTTGCACCCCTATGACTACATGGCGCTCATCCCGGTGGTCGAAGGGGCGGGAGGTGTGATCACTGACTGGGACGGCGAGCCTCTCAAATTGGCATCGGACGGCAAGATTATCGCCGCCGCCAGCCGCCCACTGCACGCAGAGGCCCTGGCCGCTCTGAGGGCCACAGCATCCTCCCGGTGACCTGCGCAAGCAGGTTGGAAAGTTGTTTGCCCGGAAGCCGCTTGCGCCAAAAGGCTGATCCAACCCATTAGCGGACATATCTACAAAGCGCATGATCATCTCCCGACCATAGATATCGAACGTCAGGTTCTTCCTGTAGAGTTGAAATATGACCAAACTGCAGCGAACTTCCGCTTCCCGCCCTTCTAACCTTCGCTGCTAAGAAGCTAGATAGTTTGCCCGGGTTACCTTTAGGCCTCAAAAACGCACAGGCCCAGATATATTGGAGCTGAGTAGCAAAGCGAGTGAGCCGCGGCTTCGCCACAGCCCGCTCCATTTTCAAATCATGCCTTCGGCATCAGCTCCCCAATCTCGCCAGCTTCTCCTGGCCAATGGCGATATATCTGAGATTGTCCTCGATCTGGCCGGAATCCGTCTCGGTCTTGTTGGCCTCGATCAGCTTGGCGACGCTGTCTTCGAGCACGGCCTTCTCGTGGAGTATGGCATCCTATTCTGCTTTTTCTGCCTTTGTTGCAGGCCCGGCGATCCGGATCGTTCCGTTTCGTACATCGACCAGCACATGATCCGGGTGCGGCAGAGGTGGCGGCAGGTCGCTGATGCCGACCGCTTCACGTCGGACCAGCTCGCGCTCCCAGGTAATCTTGGACTTGAGTACATGGTTCACGTCCGGGAGAAGTTCCAGTTCGGCATTTGGTGTGGCATCCGCAAGCAGGCGCGCGTCCGCGTTGCTCACCTGCATATCGCACGTGCCTTGAATGACCAGCATGGGCACATCGACCGCGGCCACCAGTTCAACCGGATCGTAAGATATCGCGTCGATCAGGAAGCCCTGAATCTGCGGTGCAAAAAGGGGCTGAAGCGTGGGGTTCAATGCACTCGCATCGACCCGCTCGCCGCGCTTCAGTGACGCGAGCGCCGCGTCCGCTTCTTCGAGGTATGCCGCATTCGCGGGATTGGCGCGCAGCTGCTCGCGTATCACCTCGTCGAACGGTCGACCGATGCTCGCGAGCAAAATCAGCCCACATGGGTCTGGAAGACGTGCCATGGCGGCCAATGCAACCAGTCCGCCCTCACTGTGCCCCACGGGGACCACACAGCGTGCACCGTCCTTCGCCGGCAGCCGCTCCCGGATGGCGTTCGTCCAGGAAAGCAGGTCGTCCCCGTAGGCTGCAATCGTCACGTCGTTCGGGTCCGATGTTGCCCCCGCCGAACCGAACATCCCGCGTTTGTCGATCCGTACCGAAGGATAGCCCCGCTCCGCCAGAGCTTGGGCAAGGAGTCTGTAGGGTGCCGCCGCGACGCCAAGAGGCGAGTTGCCGTCGCGATCGGTGGGGCCCGAACCTGGCACGATCAGAAGGACCGGCGTTTCCGTCGGAAGCGGGCCGCCGTGAGCTGGGAGGGTCAAGGTTCCTGCAAGGGTCCCCGAGGGACCCTGTGCGCTCAGATCTTCCTGTATCGGCAACTGTTTTCCTCCGTCTGAATTATGACTTGTCTGGGCGCTCACGTACGTCGCGGCTGTGAAACCGATAAGCAGTTGAGCAACGATGACATGGGCAGCTCGCATGGATGTGGTCCTCGCGTTGGTTTCGAAGGTCTATGTTGCGGCGACAAACTGCACAAATTAGTCCGCCCATTCGCGGCGCCTGGTCGTTGCGCTGCCCTGCTCAGCTACGTGCGTTCGACGCCTCGATTTCCTCCATAAGCTTCCTGCACTTTGCGCTTGCCCACTCGTGCGCATCAGGTCCGAACAACAGCCGTCGCGCAGGGTCCGAGGCCGACGCTTCGGCGACGATCAGGGCGGCAAGGTCCTCGGGATCGTTCTGTTGTGCGCCGTTCGCCTGAGCGATGAAGCTTCGGAAACCCTCCAAGGCCTCCGCATAATCGGCAATCTCGACGTTGCCCTGCCGCGCGGTGGACGGGTCGAGAAAGTTCGTGCGCATCATGCCCGGCTCGACGACGAGGGATCGGATGCCAAGCGGCGCGATCTCTTCGGCGAGGCCCTCCATCCAGCCTTCCAGCGCAAACTTGGACGCCGAATAGACCGAGCCGCCCTGGTTCGAGACGAGACCGTTGACCGACGAGATCGTCACCACGAGGCCTGAACGCTGCTTGCGCATCGTGGGCAAGACCGCCCGCGCCACGTTCATGGCGCCGAACAGATTGATCTCGAACTGGCGGCGCACGTCATCGTCGGGGATCGTCTCGAACCAACCAAGCTGCGCGCGACCCGCGTTGTTGACCAGAACGTCGATCCGGCCGAACGCCTCAATGGCCGCGCCATGCGCGGCCGACGTCGCCTCGGGATCGGTCACGTCGAGCGGCAGCACGAGCAGGTTGTCGTCCGAAGCCCCGAGGCTGTTCTCGATCCCGTCCACGGTCCGGCTGGTCGCAACGACCTTGTCGCCCGCTTTCAGGGCGTCGCGGGCGATCAGGTGCCCCAGGCCCCTGCCTGCTCCGGTGATGAACCATGTTTTGCCAGACATCGTCAGATCCTCTTGTTTGCTGACCATTGATTAATGTATTTATCTAGTTTTCCATTAGTGCCTTGGATTTTTTAGGCCCTAGTAGTGAGGCTACTGAATGGATCCGCGACAGTTTTCCGACCTCTTCATCTTCAATCGGGTTGTCGAAGAGCGCAGTTTCACCGCCGCGGCCCGCAGCCTAGGCGTCACCCAGTCCGCCGTCAGCCAGACAGTGAAGCGCCTTGAGCAGGATATGGGCATCAGGCTGTTATCACGCTCAACGCGCAGCCTTGCGCCGACCGCGGCGGGCGAGCGTCTGCTTGCCACGCTCTCTCCTGTCATCGCGGAACTTGGCGCGGAGATGGACGCACTCGAACGGCTGCGCGAGGAACCGGGCGGGCGTCTGCGTGTAACCTGCGGAAAACATGCCGCCGATACGTTCGTTTGGCCGGCCTTCGCGCAGCTGTTGGCCGCTCATCCCGAGATCGAGGGCGAGTTGAGCGTGGAGAACGGCTACGTCGATATCGTCGCGGAGCGTTTCGACCTCGGCATACGAATGCGCGACGATCTGGAGATGGACATGGTCGCCGTGCCCGTGGGGCCGCCCCTGAGGGCCGTCGTGGTGGCGGCGCCGGGGTATCTCGACACCTGCGACCGGCCGCGCATACCGCGTGAGCTGGCCGCGCATCGCTGCATCGGTTTCAGGAATGCCGGCGGAACCCTGTCGCCGTGGTCGTTCGAGAAGGACGGACACGCAGAAACGGTGAAGGTGTCGCCCTCCGTCACCGTCAACGACGGTGACGCGCTCGTTGGGGCGGCACTGGCGGGGATGGGCCTGGCCTACATGCTTGAGGACCTTGCCGCGCCCTTCCTGGCCGACGGTCGCCTTGTCGAGGTCCTGTCCGACTGGTGCCCCCCGTTTCCCGGCTATCACGCCTTCTATTCCAGCCGGCGCCAGCCGACCCGCGCCTTCACCTTGTTTCTCGAGATCCTGCGGCAGAAGGCCCGAGAAAGAGCCGATAATCAGGCTAATGGTGCTCTCGAAGGGCCGTGAGGAGGCAATCACTCCCCGACGGCTCCCAGACCAGCGCGGCTTGGCCTGGCGGGAAGGGTAAATCGGTCCATCTTGCCTGTTCTCGTCAAGTTGCTTCGCTGTCGGCAAGACGCCATCACCAGCTCTGAATAGATGAACAGGACTGCGAACTCGCGTGGTTTCAACACAGGATGCGCTAGCAGTTCGAGACGCGCGGCGATGTCGAGCTACGCGCGAGCGAGTACTTTTGGCTCTCATTCCTTGGGGAAACGTTGCCCTAACCACGAGAGGGTCAGCCGGTTCAACTCGCCAGGTTTTTCCTCCGGCGTCCAATGCCAGCAATCTTCCAGAACATGCCGTTCGAGGTCGGGGACGTGCGATGCCATGCCGTCGGTCATACCCGGTCTGAGGACAACGTCGTTGGCCGCCGAGACCATGAGAGATGGAACACGGATCGTCTGATCGATATCCAAGCCGACACGCCAGTTCCGGGAAAGATTCCGGTACCAGTTGATCGCCGGAGTGAACCCGGTTCGCGCGAAAGCCTCTTCATAGACAGAGAGTTCTTGGGATGTAAGCACGTCACGCCCGGGGAGCACCTCTGGCAAGGGCTTTCTATAGTATTCCATGTTGGTGACCTCCGGCGGCAAATCGTCCCATTCGGCCGAGGTGACGAGGTCTTTGCGATAGGCGTTCTGCAGGGTTCCTCGGGGGTCGGCGTCCATTGCCTGGTCGGCCGTCGTTCCGTCCTGGAACATCAGAACGTACATTTCGGGAGAATAGACCTCGCGCATCTTCTTGACCGGATCGATCGCCGGATCATCGACGAATGATGCGCCGTCCGGCAAGGCTGCATTCACCAGATCAGTATGCAACCAGAGCCGCCAATGCGGGACAAAGGGCGTGTTGACCCCGATCACGCCGGCAACGCGGCCCGGGTGAAGAAGCGGCATCTGCCATGCCAGCAACCCGCCCCAATCATGACCCATGAAGACGGCCTTGCGGACATGAAGCGCATCCAGAAGCCCCGTCAGATCACCCGTCAATTGACCGACATCATAGCTCTCGACGGCGCCGGGCGCGTCGGTTCGACCATAGCCGCGAAGATCGGGAACGATGACCCGATACCCTGCTTCGGCCAAGGCCGGAACCTGAAGCCGCCATGTGAAGGAGAGGCCGGGAAACCCGTGCAGCAGGACGACGGCTGGCCCGGTTCCGGCTTCGTGAACCGCCATGTTGATCCCGTTGGTTCTGACCATGCGGACCGGCGGCATGTCCGACCCTTTGGCGACGGCGGGAACCGCCCCGGCGAATGCGGTCGCACCCAAGCCGGCAAGGAATGTTCTGCGAGACGTCGTCATTGGCACGTCCTTTCTACTGGTGTTTCGATGTAAGAGATCGCGCCGGGCGGCGACGGCGTGTCGTGTCAGGAGTCGCGAGGCGGATTATCTTGCGTGGTTTTGGCACGGCAGTTTTCTTCCGCATCGGCAAGACTCCGGGCCAGATCATCGTAGCCGTAGAGGATGGCCAACTCTCTTGGCGTCAATCCCGCATGTGTTCGCAGGTCGAGACGGGCACCGGCCGCGATCAAGGCCTGTGCCGCGTCGTGATGCCCATGCCAGACCGCATCGTGAAGGGGCGTCATGCCGTTCAAGGCACCCTGGGCATCGAGTTCTGAGGCTCGCCTGTCGAGGCGCTCGTGGTTCGCGACCATCAGGCGGACAACATCGCCGTGCCCGAAGTAGCAAGCCTCGTGCAGTGCGGTCCCGCCCAACAGGCCGATGGTTCGGCGCGGATCGGCGCCGGCCCTCAGCAGGGCAAGAACGATATCGGCCTGTCCATCGCGGGCTGCGATGGCGAGCGGGGTGTAGTTGTCGTCGGGACTTCCGATCATCGGCAGCCGTATGTCGATATCCGCACCAGTATCGATCAGCCGCATTACGCCGGACAGGTCCCCATTCTGCAGCGCGGTGACCAGGGGCTGCGCGTCGATCCAGGCCCTGCGATCCTGCTCGTGTGCGGTGAGCATCCCGGAGATGTCCGAAAGCTCATCCCGCTGAGCAATATCGAGCGCAGTCTCTCCCCAATGGTTCCGTATCGAGTCCCTCGCCCCACGGCGCAGTAACAGCGCGACGAGGCCCGTCTGCTTGTAGACCACGGCATCCATGAGGGCCGTGTGACCGAGGATCGGCGATTGCTGGTCGATGAAGGCGCCATAGTCGAGCAGAAGCTCGGCGACATCGCAGTTTCCCGACAACGCAGCCTTGTGGAGGGCCGAGGCGCCCATGCGCGGCTCTATTGCCAGAACGTTCGAACCCGCGGTCAACAGGATTTCTACCATGTTCGGTTGCCCGAGGCCGGCCGCTACCATCAGCGGCGTCAGCCCCTCGGGGCCGGAGCGGTTCGGGTCCGCTCCTTCGCGAAGAAGCCTGACGGCGACCGCGAGGTCGCCCGCACGGATTGCAGTCTCAAGTCTCATGCCGCGCTCCTGACATCGGCGACGAGGTGCTCCATCGAAACCGTCTTGTTGATTTTTCCCTCGGGTTGGAGATCGACAATCGATCCGCCGATGTCCCGGAGCCGCGCGAAGTAGGTCCCGGCGTCCAGCAACTGGTAGGGAAAATAGAGGCCCGGCCGTGTCGGTGCCTGCCCGCCAAGCCCTGTCAGGCTTTCAAGCACCATTGCCACCCCCGATCCGGTCAGCGGCATCTGGCCACCGGGATGCACGACGGCAAACCGCATCGCCAAGGGGCTTCCCTCCGGGTCCGTCCCGGCGAGCTCGATCAGAATCTCCGCTGAGAGCGGCTCCCCCCTGCGACGACTGGAACTGACACCGATCGCCAGGTCGAACCGAACATTCGGCGCGCCCGTCGCCATGGACAGTCCGAGAAGATCGTTCGGCGAAAGGGCGGACGCCTCCATTTCGGTCCCGTCCACGGATCGGAATCGCGAGGTCGTGGCCTCCCCGGTCCGCCAGGCAAAGGAACCCTCGCGGCGTTCCAGTGCGGCCGCCATCACCTGAGTCTGGCGCTCAAGGTCCGCCTCGGCGGCGGGGCCGAATGCATCTTCCTCGTCGAGCAGGGCGCCGATACGGATATCCTCGACATCACCGAAGGCGGTTGCGGCGGCCATTGCCGGCACGCTGGTCGCACCCACCAGCCATTCCGTCCCGAGGACCGCTGCAGAGGCGTCGGGGCGGTGAATGTAGGCCGCAACTTCCGGCCCCAGCTCGATGATGCCCGGCGAGATATTCACGTAAGGCACGCCGCGATCCTGGGCGAAGCGAAGGCCTGCGACCTGCTGATCGGTGAACAGGACCGCGACAGCACTGACCGGGCGATCGCCTATGCCCAGATCTTTGGCCGACAGATCCATGGCGATGCCTTCCGCATTTCCGATGTCGCCCGCCACGCGCTGCGCCTTGTCGAGATCACGCCCTCCGATCAGCAGGGGCAGATCGGGGTGTGCGTCCCGAAGATACCGGGCCGTGTGCTGGCCGACTATACCGGAGCCTCCCACCAGCAATATCGGGTTGATTGACATTGTCTTGTCCTCCATATCCTATTACCTACCATTCGTAGGAATACACATAACCTACCAATAGTAGGTTTCAAGGGGACGTATGGCAAAGATGCCGACAAAGCAGAAAACCGACGAACGACGGGCGGCAGCGCGGCTTTCCAAGACCGAGCGCCGCGCGCAGCTACTCGACACCGCTTTGGCGGTCGTCAGGCAGGAAGGCACGGACCGGCTCAGTCTCGGCTACCTCGCCGAACGTGCGGGTGTTTCGAAGCCGGTTGCCTACGATCACTTCGGGGATCGATCCGGCCTGTTGATCGCGCTCTACAAGTGGATCGACACCGAGCGGATGAATACCTTCCGCAACGGCCTTCTCAGCCGGAACCCCACCAGGGCAGACGCGATCGAAGACCTTGCATCTGCTTATATCGACTGCGCCGCCGACGCGTCCGGAGAGTTCCATGCAGTCGGCGCTGCACTGGCGGGGAGCGATGAGAAGGCCGCTGTCCTGCAGGAGCTTCTGGCCCAGGCCGTTGCGATGTTCGTCGCCGTCCTGGGACCACACAGCGAATTGTCCCCCAGAGAACTGGAACTGCGGTGCATCGGCCTCGTCGGCGCGGGCGAGGCGCTCTCGATGGCCGTCCTCCGCGGAACGCGCACCAAGGCGGACGTTACCGGAACGTTCTCATCAATGATCGCGGGCTGCATCTAGAGAACGTCGGCCCCGAAGAGGCTCTTGCTGTGTCGGGGTTGAGCGACTGACGACGGCAAGAGACTTGCAGCCGCGTCAGGGTCAGTCGTTGGCCTGAAAATTCACGCCGCCATGCGGGCCATTACGAGCACGGGCACCGTGGGCAGGTTAATTACGGCGTGGACGATAACGGCGGGCCAGATGGAACCGCTGCGGCGGAAGACTTCACCCGCGACAAGGCCGCTGACGAAGGCGGCTGGAAAGATGGGGTTGATGCCATGGAACACCGCGAAGATCAGCGCGCCCCCGACAACGCCAACCACGGCACCGTAGCGCAGCAGTGCCGTGGTCACCACGCCGCGGAACAGGAATTCTTCGCCCAACGGGGTGACGATTGCGAGGAAGAACGTCGCCAGAACAAGGTTGAGCGCTCCTCCGCTGCCGCCGTCGGCATAAATATCCTGCGGCGAGGATTCATCGCCGGTGATCGCGATATAGGCCAGTATCGCCGCGCTCTTCGCTAAAAAACCAAGGATGCCACCCACGACTCCGATCAGAATCCAGCACCTGGTCGTGGCGCGGATACCAAAGGCCGCAAGGTCAAGCCGGCGCAACCAGTAGGCTGCCAGAAAACCCGCCATCCCGCCAATTCCCGACATCGCCGTCATGATCAAACCAATGGCGGCGGGATCGATCGGCAACCGCGTCACGAGAATGGACCCGCCGAAGCCGACCACGACAAGGCCCGTCAGCCCGGCAATGATCTCAGGCCAGCCGGGACGCGTCGGCGAATGGTTGGTCATCGCGACGCCTCCGTCACCATGGTTCGACGGTCCCCGAAAGGATCGGGGGGCACGGGATCGCAGAAAGGCAGGGTGCTCGCGGTGCGGATGGCATTTGCCAGCCGCTCGATGACCTCTTCGGCGCTCAAGACCTGACCGTGAACGATTGCCGCGAGGCTGATCGTCTCGTCGACGATGCGAACGGCGGCCGAAACCAAGGCTGCGCAGAGCCGTATCTCGAACTCATTCGCGGAGCGGTCGAGCCTGAAAGCAATGACGTCGCGCATATGCACCTCGCCTTCGTGACACGCCAAAAGCCACGAAGCTCGAAGATCGGGCTCGCCCGGCAGAACCGCCAGAAGCCGTGCCACCAGGATACCGTCCGCAATGTCTTGTGCGGACTGGTTTTCGGGGGCGAGACAAATTTGCAGATGCGGCTCCAATGCGCGATCTGTCGGCCAGTCGCGCAAATGGCAGGCGAATTGCAGCGACGATCTGGAGAACAGGGGCGCCACGCAGTTTTCCTTGGTACGGAAATGGCGCCAGACCGTCCTTTTGGAAACCCCGGCGGCTTGGGCGATATCATCGCCGGTAGTCGCCGAAACCCCGCGTTCGAGAAAGAGCGTCGCTGCGTGGCGCGCCAGCCGGAGCGTCGTTTCGTCTTGAGACATGTAAAAACCTTATCGGCATTGAATGTCAAATAATATGACACTAAGTGCCAGAAAGGCAAGAGCAGCGCCCATGCGAACTGTGGATTCGGCAAATCCGGCAGGTCTGCCATCTTGCAAACAAAACGGCGAAGAAAGGAAACGTCATGAAAGCGGCACGTTATGAAGCTCCAGGCGGACCGGATGTCCTGAGCTACACGGAGGTCGAGGCACCGGCCTGTCCCGAGGATGGAGTGCTCCTTCGGGTGGAAGCAATCTCGATAGAGGGCGGCGACCTTATCAACCGTGCAACGACGGCACTCCAGGCAGCGGGCGACATTCTGGGCTATGCGGCTTCGGGCGAGATCGTCGAGGTTGGCGCGCAGGTTGATGACCGCTTCGTCGGGCAGAAGGTGACGTCATTCGACATGGGCGGGTCCCATGCCGAATTGCGCGCCGTGAAAGCCACGCGGACATGGATCGTGCCGGACGGTCTGGACATGGCGGCTGCGGCCGCCCTGCCGATCTCCTTCGGGACGGCCCATCACAGCCTGTTCGCGCGCGGAAAACTGATCGAGGGCGAGACACTGCTCGTGCAGGGCGGAGCCGGCAGCGTCGGAGTCGCGGCGATCCAGCTGGCCCATCGCGCCGGCGCGAAGGTCTTGGCGACCGTCTCGGGCGCCGATCGCGCGGCGCGCCTGCAGGCTTATGGGCTGGATGCCGCAATCGACCATCGCACCGAGGATGTGACCGCGGCGGTCATGCGGCTGACCGACAGCCGGGGCGTGGACCTGGTCGTCGATCCTGTCGGCTCCACGCTCGCGGGATCGCTTGCTGGACTTCGACCCGAGGGCCGTCTGGTCTTCGTCGGCAATGCGGGGCGCGCATCGCTGGAACTGGATCTCTGGCCCGCCCTGCAGGCCAACCAGACGCTTCTGGGTGTGTTCATGGGCAGCCAGCTCGAAAAACCCGAAGTCCACCGGACGGTTGACGACATGTTGCGCCTGGCCGCCGCCGGTGAAATCGACGCTCCCATCGAACGACGGTTTCCGCTTGCCGAGGCCGCGGCGGCACATGCCCATTCCGAGGAAAACTCCATCCTTGGCCGGGTCGTCCTCGTCCCCTGACCTGCAAGACCCGGGCCCGCCGCGACGGCAAGAGCCCGGGTCGCTACATAACGCACCCAGGGCCAGGCATTCTTCACGGATTACGACGGGACAAGGTTCTTACGCCCCGGCCTCTCGCTTGCGCCCGCCTCGCGTGTCCTCCCGGACCCTGGCCGCTGATATCCTGGCGACGCGGTCCATGTTCCTGTCACCCCACTCGCAAACGGCCGCAAAGCTCTTGCAGAAATCGTGTCCGAACTCCGTGAGTTCGTATTCGACATGAGGCGGCACCGTCCGGAAGTCGATCCGTCGCACAAGGCCGTCGGCCACCAACGCCTTCAGCTGTTCGGCCAGGACCTTCTCGCTCACGTCGCCGAGAACACGACGAAGTGCCGCGAACCGCAGGCGCTCGCGGCCCAGGTGGTACAGGATCAGAAGCTTCCACTTGCCGGCGATAAGGTCCACCGCGGCTTCCATTCCGCATCTGTATCGACTTGGCTCCATCGTCGCCCCCGGAAAAGTTTACACTTACATTTTTGTATGTACTAGACATTTTGTAGTGAAGGCAACCATCTTCCCGTTCAACGCCGCCAGGGCGCGATGCAACGAACGGAGAAGACAATGCAGATCGGAACCATTGGAGCCGGCCAGGTCGCTCAGGCTTTTGCCCGCAAAGCGGCCGCTGCCGGACATCGAATGATCCTCAGCAACCGACGGGGGCCGGAGGATCTCGCCCCCCTGGCGTCGGCCATCGGAACAGCGGTGAGTGCCGCCGCCCGTGAAGAGGCCGCAGCTTGCGATATTGTCCTTCTGGCCGTGCCGTGGAGCCAGGTCGAAGACGCCTTGTCCGGCTTGCCGGACTGGCGCGGACGTATTCTGATCGACGCCACCAATGCCTTCGACGGTGAGGGGCGGACGGTTCCCGATGCGGCGAGCTCCAGCGAGCTCGTGGCGGCGCTCGCGCCAGGAGCCCGCGTTGTCAAAGCGCTGAACGCGACCTTCATGACCAACTTCGAGACCGCTCCTGCCGTCGGCCCCTTCCGGCGGGCGATATTTGTCTCCGGAGACGATGGCGATGCCGTCGAACAGGTCGCGGACCTCCTCGAACAGTTCGGCTTCGCGCCGGTCGACCTTGGCCCTCTGGCTCTCGGCGGGCGGATGCAGGCGGTCGGCTCGACGTTGGCCGGTCATGAGTTCTTTCTGCCCTGGCCGGCACCCAGATCCTTTCCGGCATTCAACGGCGCGCCCGAGCGGACCCGATGAGGCAATCCATGGAAGCTCCCTATCGCATTGTCCACGACCGGCCGGGCGCGCCGGAAAATGTTCTGCGGATCGAGCGGACGCAACTTCGACCACTGAAACCTGGCGAGGTGCTGGTCGAAGTCACACGCAGCGCCATTCATCCCGGCGATCTGCAACTGATCGCCGCGCAAGGCGTGCGCGATCCGGCACAGTGGCCGCGCGTCCCGGGACTGGAAGGCGCCGGTGTCGTCGCTGACGCCGCTCCCGGAGCGCTGGCCGGTACGGGCCTGGCGCCGGGATCGCGGGTCGCCTTCTTCGCGCCGGCCGCTTGGCAGTCACACGTTGTGGTACCGAAGCAGGCCCTGGTCGCGCTTCCGCCAGACGTACCGGACGACATTGCAGCGCAACTCCTCGTCAATACCGTCACAGCGCGTCATGTCCTGCGTGCCGCCCGCCAGAATGGCGGACGCCTGGTGCAGTCCGGCGCCTCCTCTTCCACCGGAAAGCTGATTTCAACCTTCGCCCTCGAAGCCGGCCTGGCCCCGATCCGGCTGGTCCGCTCGGCGCAGAGTGCCGACAGGCTGGCGGCGATCCTGCCGGGAGGCGACATCGTCGACACGTCTTCCGCCGATTGGCAAGAACGCGTCCGCGAGCTTGCGCATGACCGGATCGGCCCGATCATCGACGGTGTCGGTGGCACGCTGCTCACCGAACTTGCGGTGCTGGCAGAACCCGGGGCGCGGATCGTGTCCTATGGCAGGCTCGATGCGCGGCCAGTCGATCATACGCCCTTCATCGCGAAGGGACTGTCTTTGATCGGCGTGACGATCGGGACATGGCATCAGGATACCGGCATCGAAGACCAGGCGGGCGACCTGCGGGCCGCGCTCCGTCTCGGCCAGACCGTTCCCGACCTCTTCGCCCACGCCGGGTCCTTTCCGGCGAGTCATCTGGCCGCGGCGATCGCTGCCGCGGTCTCCCCCGGGAAACCGGGCAATATCCTCCTCGAACTTTGAAGGTGTCCTCATGACGACCAGAACTCCCACACTCTTCGATCCCATCACGCTTGGCGAGCTCGAGCTTCCCAATCGCATCATCATGGCCTCGATGACCCGGGCCAGAACGCGCAATCCGGATCACGTCCCGGTGCCCATGCAGGCCGAGTATTACCGCCAGCGGGCATCGGCCGGCCTGATCCTGACGGAAGGAACCTGGCCGAGCGTCGAGGCCATCGGTGCCACGGACGTGCCGGGCCTGTTCAGCGAGGCCCAGGCCGAAGGCTGGAAGCGCGTCACGGAGGCAGTACACGAGGCCGGCGGGCGCATTTCGGTTCAGCTGGGACATACCGGCGGGGCCTCACATCCCGCGTTGCTCGGCGGCAGGGCGCCCCTCGCCCCGTCACCCATCGGGCTGAACGTGCGTGTCTTCGCCAATGGCACGTTCCACACAAGCCCGGTGCCGAAAGCCATGTCGCGGGACGATATCCTCCGCACGATCGACGACTATGCATACGCGACGCGACTGGCGCGAAAGGCCGGCTTCGACGGCGTGGAACTGCATGGCATCATCGGCTTTCTCGTTCCACAATTCCTCAGCGACCATTTCAACCAACGCGAGGACGACTATGGCGGCAGCATCGAGAACAGAACCCGGTTCCCCCTCGACGTGCTGGCAGCCATGGTCTCGGAGTGGAGCGCCGGCCGCGTCGGCGTGAAGCTCAGCCCTGCGATCGGACTTGCCGATCTCCAGCCGACCGCGGCGACCGTGCCCACCTACGAGCATCTGGTCTCGCGGATCGACGAGATGAGCCTTGCCTACATCCAGTTCTACGAAAGCGCAGAGGACCTGTCGACCACACCCGTCGCCGAACTGGCCGGCGGTACGGCGCGCCACTTCCGGCAACATTACGACGGGCCGATCATCGCCAATGGCGGGTTCGACAAGGAGCGGGCCGAAGCCGCCCTTGCCGCCGGCACCATCGACGCAGTGGCGTTTGGAGCGCCCTATCTCTCCAATCCCGATCTCGTGGACCGTCTCCGGCGCAATGTTCCTCTTGCTCCCGTACCACCCGAGGAAACCTGGTACGGAGGAGACGAGGAGGGCTACCTCGATTCCCCGCTCGCCGACGCGGCGAGGGAGTGAGGGACCCGAGATTTTAGCTGCGGCCAGGAATACTGACGTTGGGACCGCGAGGGACACCAAGGACATGCTGCACACTGCAAGAAGGTCCGGCTCTGTCGCTGCCACCCAGCGTAAATCTCCGCGCCCGCCTTGGTCATTCTCGCTCCGTGCGTACGCGGCGAGAATCTCGGATGGTGCAGTTAGGGGTCGGTCCCGATCTTCGCCGCGTCTGTCCAGAACGGCTCGTGTGCGGACTTTACAGACCTTCGCTGGGGTATGAACGAGGGTCCGCTTCACCTACGGACAACCGCGTTCCGGGTATCATTCGCCAGTCATGAGAATCTTTGACATCCGCTCACGCGCACGTCGCGGCACTGCATCCGGCAGCGGCGATGCACCGTCGACGTCCCCTACGTCGATAATCATCACCATGCCCATGGCGTAATGCGGTGAGCACTTGATGCCGTAGCGTCCCTTGATCTCGAAGCTGACGGAGATCTCTTCGTCGATTTTTCCGATAAAACTTTCGGCACCTTCGGGTAGCATCTCGGGAATGGACGCTGCGTTGTGCCCGCGCTGCGTGGCCAGGAAACGGACCGTGTCGCCGGGAGCGATCTGCAGGTGAGCGGGCTCGTAGACCATCGCGCCGGTGTCTCCGCGCGTAAGCATTTTCACGTCATGGGTTTCGGCGTATGCGATGGACGGCAGAAGGGTGATCAACACAGTTAGAAGTCGCATGGGCGATCCTTTACAGAGCATGAGAAAAATGGAGGCGTGGCGAGCCGTCCGGAGCGGCATGGCGCATGGCCGCCACGCCGAAAACTTCGGCCAGCAGCGGCTCGCTCAAAACCTTGGTCGGAGAGCCGGTGGCGAAAAGGCGACCCCCGTTGAGCACCCCGATCCGGTCGCAGACCGTGGCCTGGTTCAGATCGTGCAGCGCAACGACGCGGGTTATCGGAAGGCTCCCGACCAGTTCCATGAGCGAAAGCTGATGGCGGATGTCGAGGTGGTTGGTGGGCTCGTCGAGCAAGAGGAGATCGGGTGTCTGCGCAAGCGCGCGGGCTATGTGGACGCGCTGCCGCTCGCCGCCCGAGAGAGTATGCCAGAGGCGATCGGCGAACGTGGTCATCTCCACCGCGCCAAGGGCGTCCGACACTGCAGCATCGTCGACCCCGCTCCAGCCCCGCAACGGCGAGAGGTAGGGCGTCCGCCCCAGTTCAACTGCTTCGCGGACGGTCAGGCGATCCGTGGTGTCGGCCTGCTGCTCAACGAATGCGATGCGCTGCGCGCGCGTCCGGGCCGGAATCCTTGCAAGGTCCGCACCTTCAGCCAGGACGCGCCCGGCGGAAGCCCGGCGCAGCCCGGCGAGACAGCGCATCAGCGTCGACTTGCCCGATCCGTTAGGGCCGATCAGGCCGAACAGCTCTCCAGGCTCGATCCGGAGCGTGATGTTCTGAAGGAGCGGCGTGCGATGCACGCGCGCCGACAGGGCCTGCACTTCGATCCTCATCGCTGCGCACCTCGAACGAGGATCAACGCAAAGGCCGGGGCGCCGACGAGTGCGGTCACCACTCCGATGGGCAGGACCTGACCCGGGACTATGACGCGGCTGACCACATCGGCCGCGACAAGGAACACTGCCCCGGCAAGGGCAGATGCGGGCACCAGACGGTCGTGACGCGTGCCTACGAGAAACCGCATGGCATGGGGGACGACCAGCCCCACAAAGCCGATTGCCCCCACCTTCGAGACGAGAACGCCGACCATGATCGCGGTTGCGGTGATCAGGCTACCGCGCAGGGCCGGCACGTTGATCCCGAGCGATGCCGCCCCGTCAGCCCCGAAGGTGAAGGCGTCAAGCCCGCGCCGGTGCCAGAGGCAGAGACCCACCCCGGCAAGGGAGACCAGCGTGCAGGCCGTGACATCTTCCCAACGAATGCCAGAGAGGTTGCCCATCAGCCAGAACATGATGCCCCGTGCCTGCTCGGCATTGGCCGAGCGGGCGATGGTGAAGGCCGTGAGCGCATTGAACATCTGCGATCCGGCAATGCCCGCAAGGATGATTGCGGCCGCAGCCTGTGTGGCGCGGCCGCCACCGGCGCCTCCGCTCACGGCATGGGCCAGGACCACGACACACCCGAATGCGAGAAGCGCACCAGTCAGCGCCCCGAACGACATGGAAATCGCGCCGCCGCCGACGCCCGCAACCGTTACCAGAACCGCGCCGGTCGAGGCTCCCGCCGAAAGGCCCATAAGGTAGGGATCGGCCAGCGGGTTTCGCAGGAGCGCCTGAAGCACCACGCCTGTCAGCGCCAGCCCCGCGCCGCAACAGGCGGCGACGATGGCCCGAGGGAGGCGATAACTCCAGATGATCCCCGCCTCGATCCCGTCCACGGGATAGCTTTCGCCCCAAACGTGGTTCGCCAGCGTTTGAAGGACGGTGGCGAACGACAGCCGTGTCTCGCCGATAGCCGTCCCGGCGAGAATGGTGAGACCGAGGATCAGGGGCGCCGCCCACAGGCCGCGCCCCGGCGCGACCCGCGGAGGCGCGGACACCATCGTCATTCGAACGACATCTCCGAGAGCGCCTCGGACAGCGTTTCCAGCCCGTAGATCGAGCGCATCGTCGCGCTCATTGCATGGGCGTCGATCTGCACGATCCGCCCCTCCTGAACAGCCGTCATTTGGCTTGCCACTGGATCGTTGCGCAGGAACTCCAGCTTTTTCTCGACATCATCGGCCGGAAAGCGGCGGCGATCCATATAGGCGATGACCATGATGTCCGGATCAGCGCGGGCGATGGTCTCCCATCCGACCGTCGGCCACTCCTCATCCGAGTCGATAACGTTCTCGATGCCGAGAGCGCTCATCATGTAGCCCGGCGCGCCGAGCCGCCCGGCGACATAGGGATCGATCTCCAGATCGGCCGAAGAAAACCAGAATACCGCCGACAGATCGTCCGGCAGATCGAGCCCCTCGGCCCGGGCGACCGCATTGGCCTCAACAGCCTCAAGCTCTGCAACCAGAGTTTCGCCCGCGCCCTGCACGTCGAAGATCGCCGACAACTCCCGGATGCCCTTGTAGACGGACGCCGTCTCGAAGGCTCCCGTCCGCGTGCCGTCCCCGCCAGTGGAATTGTCCTTGGTGTCACAATCGGCCGGCATGATGTAGGTGGGGATACCGATGTCATGGAACATCTCGCGCGTCCCCACGATCCCGCTTTCGCCGACGTGCCATTCGTATTGCACGGCAACCAGGCCGGGCTTCTTCGCGACCACGCTCTCGAAGCTCGGGTCGTTATCGGCAATCCGCTCGATCCCTTCGTTCACCTCGGTGAATTCCGGCAGGACCGGATTGAACCAGACCGAGGTGCCCGAGACCTTGGTCGCAAGACCCAAAGAATAGAGGATCTCCGTCGCAGACTGGCCGATAGTCACGGCGCTGTCCGGAGCGGCGTCAAAGGATACTTCGACACCACAATTCGTGAGATTGAGGGGGTAGTTTGTTTCCTGCGCTTGCAGAGGAAGTGCGGCGCTGGCCACCAAAGTGGCTGCAATCAGGGTCTGTCTCATCCGATCCGTCCCGTCAGATAGGACCGTCAGGGGCAAGACGTGAAACAGAATAGGCCAAGACGACCACGTCGCGTTTCCCGCCCCGGCACACCCCGTCCGGTCGTGGTTTCATGTCCGTCGGCAGGTCTCCTGACTGGCGGGTTTCCGCACCTCTCGCCTTCCCGGGACAATCCCAGTGGCATTCGAGAGGCACTCGCCGCCTACAGTTGCGGGGGCAGTTCCGTTTACCGGCCAAGGCCGGAACGGATTCCCTTTTCATTCCCGAAGGAAACCGACGCCGAGATCAGTTGCAGAATCTCCGGCCCGCCGCAAGCGCATTATGAGTGGGCCTGCTGCCAGTCGTATGTGATCGCCATAGCTGCCGTTCGGCCTGTCCGCAGCATATGGAAATACGGGCTCGCTGCCGACCTTCGCCGCACGCTGCCTGAACGGCAGCTTCGGGCGCTGACGAGCACCACGCGGCCCGTGAGAGGCAAGCCTATCTGACGAGAGAGGCAATCTCGCGCTTCCGCATTTCTGTTTTCAAACGACATTTCCCCCGCCCGAGAGGCAGGACTATTCGACTCGTGCCACCTCTTGAACAGCACCACATGGTTCTGCATTTCTCGTCAAGGACTTACCTCCGCCGCGCCGGCGGGTGCCGTTTTCCCTAACAAAATCTATGCGGCCTCAATCCACGCCTTTCGGCACCTGAAGAGCCGTTCTTCTGTCCTTGTGCCTGCTGGTTCGAAAGCCGCTGGCAGTACCTCCCTAGCTGCACACACAATACCTGACAAAAACAGTTTGACTCTTTGGATCAGGTCCTCTCTACGTGCGAAGCGAACTGAAAAATTCAAAACAAATCAAGGACAGTATGAAGTACCTCAGCCTGACCACCGTCGCCCTTTTGACCACGAACCTCTCGGCCATCGCGCAGGAGGGCACCCCGGTCCAGCTTGGAACGATCGAGCTGGAATCCGAAAGCGACGAGACACTGCAACAGGACGGGTATGTCGCGCAGTCCGGTCGGCAGGCGACCAAGCTGGAGAGCCGGATCGCGGACATTCCGCAGTCGATCGGTACGGTCACGCAGGACGAAATAGAAGATCGCAAACCCCGTCAGCTTCTGGAGGCCCTGGAGTTCTCCGCTGGTACCACCACCAGCACTTTCGGGTTCGACAGCCGGTATGACGCGTTCTACCTGCGCGGGTTTCCGGCGTTCAACAACGGGTTCTTCCGGGACGGTTTGCGGCAGGTCAACGGGCCGTCGGCATGGTATGTCAACGCCCCCTACACGCTGGAAGGCATCGCCATCCTGAAGGGACCGTCCTCTTCGCTGTACGGTGTCAGCGGTCCGGGCGGTTTGGTGAACGTGGTGTCCAAGCGTCCGAAGTCCGAGCCGTTCAACGAGTTGCGTTTCACGACGGGCACCGACAACCGCGCAGAGGTGGCGTTCGACTTCACTGGTCCGGTGGATGAAGATGGCCGCCTGCTGTACCGACTGACAGGTCTCGTGCGGGACGCGGACACGCCGTTGCCTGGCTACAAGGACGACAAGGTGCTTATCGCGCCGTCGCTGACCTACGACCTGACGGAGCGCACGCGCATCACGCTTCTGACGGAATACTCGGATTCTACCGTCGGGGCGACCGCGACCTATTTCAATCCGGCACCGGGCGTGGCGTCGGAGACCTATAGCGGCGATCCGGCCTACAACACGTTCGACAACGAGCAGTATCGCATCGGTTACGAGATCGCGCATGAGCTGACCGACGCGGTGACACTGCGCCAGAAGTTGCGCTTTTCCGAGGTGGACAGTGAATTGCGGTATAGCGGGCTGTATGATTTCGGCGGCGGGGTCGTCGGGCGCGGGTGGGGCAAGTATTTCGAGAACCAGTCGAATTTCAGCGTCGACAACACCATCGAGGCAGAGTTCGAGACCGGGGCCCTGACGCACCAGTTCGTGGCAGGAGTGGATTACACCTCGTCCGAATTCGACGCGTACTCCACCTTTGGCACCGCCTCGGCCGCCGCGGTCGAGGCTTCACCTGCGCCTTATAGCCAAGGGCAGGAAATCGAACAGACGGGGATCTACCTTCATGACCAGATCACCAGAGGCGCGCTCAAGGTCTTTGTCAGTGGGCGGTATGACTATGTCGAAACCACCACGTTCGATGCGGCGCGCGTCGGCACGAGAACGCGCGACGAAGCCCTTACCGGCCGCATCGGCGTCTCTTTCGCGATGGCGAACGGGATGACGCCCTTTGCCAATATCTCCAGCACATTCGTGCCCAACACGGGCGTGACCTATTCCGACCCGACCGATCCTGCCAGTGACAGGCCTGCCGCACCGACAGAGGCGGTGCAGACCGAGCTTGGCTTCAAGTACGAACTGCCCGGAACCGACAGTCTGATCACCGCGTCGATCTTCGACATCCAGCAGGAGGACGGGGTCGTTTTTCAGCCGGTCAACAGCGCCGTCTTCGGCGGCTTGAACCAGGTCCAGGTGCCCTATGACCTGCGCTCTCAGGGGCTCGAGCTTGAAGGAAAGGTCAACCTGGGGAACGGACTGCGGATGACCGGCAGCTATACCTATCTCGATGTCGAAATCGAAGCCGGGACCACCGGCACGGTCGGCAACCAGTTGTCCGGCACACCCAAGCATCAGGCCGCACTCTGGGCATTCTACGAACCGCAAAGCGGTATGATGGAAGGCTTCGGCATTGGCGGCGGCCTGCGCTATGTCGGCGAAAGCTACGGCGACGATCAGAACACGTACAAGAATCGCGACCGGATTTTCGTCGATCTGGCGATGACCTACGATTTCGCCAAGCAGGGCTATGAAGGTCTGGAATTGCAGGCCAATGTTCGCAACGTCTTCGACGAGGACGGACAGACCTGTAGCGCCGGCTATTGCTATCGCCACCAGGGTAGGACCGCGACCGTTGCCGTGCAGCGCCGGTTCTGAGGAATGGCAGCAGATCAAGTCAGGATCGTCGGGGCTATTGGCGGGATCTACGTGGCGCAAAGCGTGCTGGGCGGACTGACCTGGAGCGGGCTGCCCGGCGTGCTGCGGGACCAGGGATTGCCGCTGGACCATATCGGTCTCGTCTCGCTGATCGTGCTGCCCTGGGCACTGAAATTCCTGTGGGCTCCGGCCTTCGAGCGGCTGCGATTACCCGCGGTGGGCAGGGACCGCTCGGCGGAGCTGGTGATGGCCGGTATCGCCGTTGTCGTCACCATGCTGGCGCTGGTCGGTGCAATCGGGCCGGTTCCGGTGCTGGCCGTGCTTGGCGTTCTGCTGGTGGCCGCCGCCGCCACGGCGACGGTCGACATCGCGGTGGACGGCTACGCCGTGGCCGCCCTGTCGCAGACTGGTTACGGTTGGGGAAACGCGGCGCAGGTGGGCGGCGCGTATATCGGCTCGGCCATCGGCGGCGGGGCTTTCCTGATCCTGGTGGATCGCGCCGGCTGGGCCGTGGGAACCTGGAGCATGGCGGGCGTGATCGCGGTGATCTGCCTGCCCTTCGTTTTCCTGGCAGGTCGCGCGGCCAAGCCGGTGACACGAGCGCATGTGCCCAACCTGCGGTCCGCGCTGCTCCGGCCCGACCTTCGCCGTGGGCTGATGATTGCGGCACTGTACGTGGTGGCTCAGAAGACGGCGATGGGACTTTTCGGTCCCTTCTTTATCGACGCGGGTTACAGCCTTGGGGACCTGGGCCTCCTGTCCGGGCTCGGCAGTCTAACTCTGGGACTTTCCGGAGCCCTGACGGGTGGCGCCGTGGTGCGCCGCTTCGGTAGCTGCCGGGTGCTTGTCGGAGCTGTTTTGGCACAAGCCTCGCTGCTGGCGCTTGTCTCTGTCGCCGCTGGCACCGGCCTTTTCGCACCGGCGCAGGTGGCGCCCTTTGCCATGGTCACCAGCAGCGCCATAATGGCGTTTGGCTTCGTGGCACTCTACGCACAGTTTATGCGGTGGTCGGACCCTCGGCAGGGTGGTGTCGACTTTACCCTTCTGCAATGCATGGACGCCACCGTCAGCATGCTTGCCGGATTGGCCGCTGGCGTGATCGCGGAGTGGTTGGGCTACGGCATCTTTTTCTGCATCGCCAGCGTGGTGTCCTTCTCGACAGTTCCGCTAATCCTGCGGGCAACGTCTGATCGCAGGCTCGATGCCCGGAGACGTCCGACATGACGCGGAAACAGTACATTAAGGAAGCCCGCGCCGACTTGCCGGGCGTGGCCTTCGACTCGATCCGCAGGATGCTCTTGCACCAAGCCGAGGAGCACGGCCTGCCCCTGCAGGAAGACGAACCGGGCCGGGTGACGGTGGAAACGGGGTATGGTCTGATTGGGCTGCGTGAAGGCGTCGATGCCTCCGTGACCGGCATGGTCGCGGCGTCCGACACCCGGTCCCTGTTCGTGATGAAAAACGCCCTGGTCGAGCAGTTGCGCACTGTCTCGCCCGATTTGGCCGAGACGATGCGCTGGTCCGACAGTGCCGCAACAGGGGGCTTTCCCCCGAATTTCCAATTCGGGCAGGTGACGCAGGTCGAGCGGTTGGGAGACGCCTTTCTGCGCGTCAGCCTGCAGGTGGAAGACGTTTCTGTGTTTGGTGACGAGTCGATCCATTTCAGGCTGGTTCTGCCGCCCAGCGGCATGACACCGGACTGGCCCACGGTGGCACCCAACGGGTCGACGCGATGGCCCAAAGGACCCGGCGCGCCGCATATTCCGGTCTACACCGTGCGCAGCCTGGACCCGGCGTCGAATGTGATGGTCATGGACGTGTTCCGCCATGACGGTGGACGCATAACGGAGTGGTGCGAGGAAATACGTGCCGGGGACTTGCGGCGCGGCCGTGTGGGCATCGTCGGCCCCGGGGGCGGCGGGCTGGTGGACGCGCAAAGCCTGTTGGTCGCCTCGGACGAGACAGGGTTTCCTGCCGTGGCACGACTGATTGAAGGACTGCCCGAGGGGGCCAAGGCCGAGGTGATCCTCGAAACCGCCGGCAGTGCCGAAAGCCCCTACCCGCTCCCAGCGCGTGAGGGAGTTTCGGTCCGATGGCTGTCGCGCCAGACCGGCCAAACAATCGCGGATGCCGCTCTCGAAGCTCTGCCGCGACATTCGACGTCGGCGATCTGGTTCGCCGGTGAAAAGAAAGCTGCACGCCGTCTGCGAAGTGCCGCAAAGACCATGGGCTTTCCGGCAAGCGACCTCTACATAACCGCGTTCTGGGCCATGTGAGGATCCTCGGCGACCTGCACGTTTGATGCACTGACAACAGCGCCGAACCCCTGGTGAATTCTCGAACCTAAGGGCGAGCGAAAAGGGACAGCCTGCTGCGCGAAGATGCAGCATCCAGCACAGTTTTTTTCCAGCGCTTGAATTGCAGTGCCGACCGTCAGCCGCAAAACACATCAAACCGATGCAATACATGGGGTGTGAATGACCCCTGTAAGGGGCTCCGGCCGCCGCCTGTGATCGGGGCGGCCGGGTTTCTTCTGCGGCGGGACGTCAGTCGGGCGCTTCGACCAGGATCTTCACATGTGACTTCTCCGCGGCAAGCGCTTCGAAGCCTTCTGCGACGATCTCATCCAAGGGAATCCGCTTGGTTACCAGTTGATCGGCGCTGAAATACCCTTGGGTCATCAGCGCCATGACCGCCGGGTAGACATTGCGATAGGCGATGGTGCCCTGCAACTGGCGTTCCTTTAGCACGACTGTGTTGGGCTGGAAGGAGGCCTCCTGTTCCCAGATCGACACGACCAGAACCTGTCCCTCGTGGCGCGTGGCGTCGATGCATTGCGGCAGAACCTGAGGTACGCCGGTCACCTCGAAGGCAACATGAACCCCACCCGTAGCGTCTCGAACCGCCGCGACAGCCTCGGTCGCGGTCGGGTCTATCGCCGAGGTCGCGCCGAGATCCAGCGCCTTTTTCCGCCGCACCTCAGAGGGCTCCACGACGTGAATCTCTGACGCGCCGGCAACGCGCAGCGACTCCACGACCAGAAGTCCGATTGGACCCGCGCCGAAGACAGCGGCCTTGTCACCCGCCTTGATCTTCGAAAGGCGCACCGCGTGCAGGGCGACGGCAGCAGGCTCGACGAGCGCGCCTTGCTCCATGGATAGCGCCTCGGGCATCTTGTGCACCATGCGGGCGGGGACAACGCTGTAGGTGGCAAATCCACCGTGCCCGCCGGACAGACCGACGAAACCGAGGCTGTCACACAGGTTGTATTTACCTTCGAGACAAGCGGCGCACTCCCCGCAGGCAAATATCGGTTCGATGGCGACGCGGTCGCCCACCGCAATATCCGTGACGCCCTCGCCCAGTTCCGCGACGGTACCACAATATTCGTGCCCCATGGTGATCGGCGCCTTGTCGTGGCTCAGGGGGTGATCGTCATCCACAGGCACAAAAATCGGCCCTGCCAGATATTCGTGCAGGTCGCTACCGCAGATCCCGGTCCATGCGACCTTGACCTTCACCTCGCCCTTGCCCGGTTTCGGTTCCGTGATGTCTTCGACGCGAATATCCTTCACGCCATGCCAACGTGCTGCTTTCATTTCTTTTCTCCAATGTCAGTAAGGGGTGCGCCCGGCGGGAGGAAGGTGCCGGGCGCTTGGGCGCGCCATGTTAGGTGCTGCCCGGTCACGGCATCACGACAGGTGATGCACCTCCTGCAGGCCGTAGACGGGCGTGTCGATGCCTTCCATCCGCGCCTTCAGTTGCAACGCAAGGTACAAGGAATAATGGCGAGACTGGTGCAGGTTGCCGCCATGGAACCAAAGGTTGTCCTGCTGGGTCGGCTTCCACATGTTGCGTTGCTCGCCCTCCCAGGGGCCGGGGTCCTTGGTGGTGTCGGAGCCGAGCCCCCAGACCTTGCCAACCTTGTCTGCAACGTCCTGGCTGATCAGGTCTGCGGCCCAGCCGTTCATCGAGCCATATCCTGTCGCCATGACCACCAGGTCGGCGTCCAGATGCGTTCCATCCGACAGCACCACGCCGGTCGCGTCAAAGCGCTCGACCTGGCCTTTCACCAGCTTTACCTCGCCATCAATGATCAACTGGCTGGCGCCCACGTCGATATAGTATCCCGAGCCGCGCCGCAGGTATTTCATGAACAGGCCAGACCCGTCATCGCCCCAGTCGAGGTCAAACCCGGCCTTCTCGAGCCCGGCATAGAACTCGGCATCCCGCTCGCGCATCTGGTCATAGAGCGGAATCTGGAATTCGTGCATGATCCGATATGGCAGCGAGGCAAAGATCATGTCTGCCTTCTCGGTCGTCACGCCATTGGCCACCGCCTCTTCGGAGTAGAGCGCGCCAAGCCCGATATCCATCAACGTATCGGACCGCACGATATGAGTAGACGAGCGCTGGACCATCGTCACATCGGCATCTGCCTCCCAGAGCGCGGCACAGATGTCATGCGCCGAGTTGTTCGACCCGACGACGACCACTTTCTTGCCGCTCCAGGCGTCCGGGCCTTCGTGCTGCGAGCTGTGCTGGATCGTGCCCTTGAAGCTGTCCATGCCGGGAAACTCCGGCATGTTGGGCTTGCCGGACATGCCCGTGGCCAGCACCAGCTGCGTCGGATGCAAGGTAACGTCTTCGCCGTCGCGGTTGACGGTGACGGTCCAGGTGCCTGCGGCTTCGTCGAACTTGGCGCTGGTGACTTCGGAGCGGCTCCAGTAGTTCAGTTCCATGACCTTGGTATACATCTCCAGCCAGTCGCCCACCTTGTCCTTGGGCGTGAAGACCGGCCAATTGTCGGGGAACTTGATGTAGGGAAGGTGATCGTACCAGATCGGGTCATGCAGGCAGAGCGACTTGTAGCGTGAGCGCCACTGGTCGCCGGGCCGGTCGTGCTTGTCGAGAACGATGGCCGGCACGCCCAGCTGGCGCAGGCGCGCGCCAAGGGCGATACCACCCTGCCCGCCACCGACGATCACGGTGTATGGCTGTTCGGAATATCCAAGCTCGGCGGCTTCGGCTTCGCGCTTTTCCTTCCACGACTTGCGATTCTTGGCGGCGCCGTGTTCTGCGCCCATCGGGCGGCGCTTGCCGCTGTTTTCCTCGAAGCCCTTCAATTCCTGCAGCGCGGTCAGCAGTGTCCAGATCCGCCCATCCTTCAGGCGCATCAGGCCCCAACCGCGGCCCACGGCGGTTTCAAACGTGATCCATGCGGTGACGACACCGCCATCCTCGCCGGGAGCTTCGTCTTCTTGGATAGCGAACGCGTGCGGCTTGGTGTGTTTCAATTGCGCCGTCAGCATGTCCTGAACTCCGGACGGCCCTTCTACCGTCTTGAGGTTCCAGGTCACGGCGACCAGGTCGCGCCAGTAACTGTCGGTGGCAAACAGAGCGCTTGCTGCCTGCACGTCGCCTTCCTCCAAGGCGGCGTTCAGGCTGTCGAGCACCTCTTGCACCTGCGTGGTGACTGTCGAATCGAGCATTGCGGTTCCTCCTCATCAGCAATGTGATGAGCAAAGAGTGGCGAATGGCCCTGCGGCCATTCCACGGAAATCCGATCAATGTCGTCCTATATGTGATTGCCGCGCTCCAGCATGTTGCACACGCAACAAGACGCAACATCTCAGTCGGGCGCCCGCAACCCTTCTTTGCGGATGCGGCGCAGAACCGTGGAACGGTTGACCCCCAATCGACGCGCGGCACGGGCCATGTTCCAGTTGCAGGCGTCCAGAACCGCCTCCAGATCCTGCTCGTGCGCCCGAGACTGCGGGGCGGGAGGTAGATCGGGCAGATCAATCACGTTGGTTTCCGCCATTGCGCAGGCCACGTCCAGCACATTGCCAAGTTCGCGCAAGTTGCCTGGCCAGTTGCGCGCAGTCAGTTCGGCCCGCGCCGAAGGCGTCAGGCGCATTTCCCCGCCACGGCGACGCCTCAGCAGGCGGTCGATCAACCAGCCAAGGTCTTGCCTTTCGCGCAGCGGCGGCAATTCCAGTGCGGAGCCGGAAAGCCGGAAATAAAGCGCCGATGGCATGATCTCCTGCGCCATCAGGTCCGACGACGCGTATGTGGTGGTCGAAATCGGGCGCAGATCCGGGTTCGCATCCAAAAGGCCCGCCAGAACCCGTGCGGTGTCCGGCTGCAGATCCTCGATTCGACGCAGCAGCAACGTTCCCGGCCCCGATTGACCGTTAAGCGCGTCACGCATCTCTTCGGGGTGCGTTCCGGCGCAATCAATGGCAACGAAGCGCCCGCGGCGGGATGCCATGTGAATGGCGCGGGCCAGCTTGGTCTTGCCGCTGCCGCTTTCGCCGCAGATGAGCAACGGCACCTGCGTCGGCGCGAGCCGGTCCGCCTGCGTCAAGAGCCGGATCAAGGTCGGGTCGCTTCCAGCGAGGGTTGCATGGAAACCGCTCAGCGCACGTCTTTCCGAAGCCTCCGCTCCCACGGACGCCCTGCGCGGAGCCTGCGGTGATATGGCATGGCCGAACACGGCGCCTCCATCTCCCAAGGCCACGACCCTTTCCTCGGTGGGACGATCGCGCATCAGGTCAGGCAGGTCATCGACCGTCAATCCAAGAAGACTGTCGATCCTTTCACCGATCAGGCTCTTGCCACGCGACAGCATCCGTGTAGCGGCGCGCGTGGCCCCGATCACCCGCCCTGACCCATCGAGTGATACGGCCGCTTCCGGGTCCACGTCGAGAAATTCGGGGCTGGAGGAAAACCTCAGCACCCACTCGCGACGGCTGGCCGCCATGAGATTGGCCATTTCGACCCGCCGGGCGGCCGCCGTAACCAGGGACATGGCCAGGTTCTGGCTGCTTTTCGGGGCCGGAGAGCGCAGCAGAGAAATATCCAGCACTGCCGCAAGTTGCCCTAGGCTGTCGTAGATCGGCGCTGCGGTACATGACAGCCCCGTGTGGGCATTTCCGAAGTGATCGTCCTGATGCACGGTCACCGGCTCGCCCGTGAAGATGCAAGCCCCGACACCGCAGGTACCGGCAAGGTCTTCGGACCAGTTCGAACCGAGGTAAAGACCTGCGTTGCGCAACTCGTCGACAAACAGATCATCGCCGAAGAAATCGACACAGACGCCTTTTGCGTCCGTCAACAACAGAACGTAGTTCTGTCCTGTGACCTGGCGAAACAGGCTTTGCAGGCTGGAGCGCGCCGCGCCGATCATCCAATCAGCCTGATCGCGATGTATGCGAAACTCCGTGTCCGTTACGATATGGGCCGGATCACTGCGCGTCGGGTCCATCCCGTAAAGCTCGACGCACCGACGCCAGGAGGCATCCACGTAACCGTCCCGACCAGACGCATGACCGTCCAGAACCTGTGCGATCTCTTCAACATGATGACGCTCAACCATGAGACCCTCCTGACGGACACGATAGCACAATCAAGACATGCTCGCACAACCGAAGACCGTTCGTCAGGTTTTGGGGCCCCGCTCGGTGCTTCGGCCCAGATCCGAACATCACAGTTGATGCTTTGCGAAGCAGGCGGCAGGCCAGCGGCATGAACGGCCCGCGTTGCGGCATGCCGCCCCATGGCAACGGCTGAGACGCTCCGCTCAAGCTTCGCGGCAAAGCCACGATCGTCCAGCCTGTTCTGGACGAGCTTGGCGACCCTGGCCTCCGAATCCTAAGCGGGAAGACGCCAGGCATCCGAACGGGCTTGTTCAGACCGCCACGAAGGTCCGCCCGCCGATCCTGTGCACCACTGCGTCGGTCCCGAAAATCTCGTGCATCAGCCTGCCGTCCACCAGGGTTTCAGCATCGCCCTGCGGGCCGATCCGCCCCCCTTTCATAGTCACGATATGATCGGCATAGGCACAGGCATAGTTTATGTCATGCAGCACGATCACCACCGTGCGCCCATGCTCCCGCGCCAGCCTCTGCAACAGCGCCATCAGCGACCGCGACGCCGCGATATCGAGATTGTTCAGCGGCTCGTCCAGCAGCATGTAGTCGGTATCCTGCGCAAAGATCATCGCCAAGAGCGCCCGCTGCCTCTGCCCGCCCGACACCGTGTCGAGCGTCCGCTGCGCCAGCGGGTCCAGATCGAACAGGGTCAGCGCCTCGGCGACCTTTTCGCGGTCATGCTTTCCCGGCCGGCCCAGGTGGTGCGGATAGCGCCCGAACGCCACCAGTTCCTCGATGGTCAGGCGCGGCGCGATCTCTGAACTCTGCGGCAGGATCGCCAGCCGCCGCGCCAATGTATTCGATGCGCAGACGCCCACCTCCAGCTCGTCCACCATGATCCGGCCTGCACAGTGCCGCGCCAGTCGCGCGATCAATGACAGAAGCGTGCTCTTGCCCGCCCCGTTCGGACCGATCAGCGCGGTCACCTTGCCCTTCGGGATTTCCAGCTCGATGTCGTGCAGCACCGCCCTGCCGCCCAGGTCGTGGCTCACGCCCGTCACCGAAATCATCGCTTCAATCCTTTCATCACCAGCACCAGGAACAGCACGCCGCCCGCAAGATCGATCACCACGGTCAGCGGTGTCACCAGCCCGAACACGCGCTCCAGCAGGGCCTGCCCCCCGACCAGCGTCGTGGCCGAAATCAGCGCGGCCGAGACCAGCAGCACCGCGTGCCGCCCCGTAGGCGTCACCGCATGCGCGATACTGACCACCAGCAGCCCCAAGAAGGCCGTCGGCCCGACCAGCGCGGTCGCCACCGACACCAGGACGCCGATCAGGAACAACGCCTGCAACGTGCCGCGTCGTACGTCCTCGCCCAGGTTTATCGCCGCCTCCCGGCCCAGCGACAGCACGTCCAGCCGGTGCCGCATGGCCCAAGCGCCGATCAGCGCCGCGCCGATGGTCGCCGCCGCGATGGCCAGCAGGCCGGTCTCGATCTGGTGGAACCGGGCATAGGACGACACCTGCACCACGCTGAACTCATTCGGGTCCAGCATCCGCACCAGCAGGGTGCGCAGCGACCGGAACAGCACGGTCAGCACCAGCCCGGTCAGGATCATCCGCATCAGGTCGGGCCGCTCCTGCAGCAACAGCGTTCCGAACAGCAGCAGCGACGCGCCGGTCATCAGCACCAGCGACACGACGAACTGAACCCACGACGTGACGACAAGGTAATCGGTCATGCCGAACACGAAGACGCCCATCGCCACGATCAGCACGAACAGCTCGTCGAAGCCCATGATCGAGGGTGTCAGGATGCGGTTCTGCGTGATCGTCTGAAAGAGCACGGTCGAGGTCGACAGCGCCACCGCCACAAGGCACAGCGCCGCCAGTTTCGCACCGCGAAACTCCAGCACGAAGCCCCAGTTGCCGCGCGCGCCGATCGTCATGTAGGCCACCGCCGACGCCACGAACAGCACCGCAAGAACGATCAGCCGCCTACGGGGCATGGCGCGCCGGACGGTACAGCAGCCAGATGAACACGACCGCGCCCACGACCCCCAGCACCGTGGCCGAGGGCATCTCGAACGGATAGCGCAGCACACGGGCCACGATATCGGACAACAGCACCAGCCCCGCGCCTGTCATCGCAATCACCGGCAGCGTGCGGCGCAGGTTGTCGCCCATCATGCGCGACACGATGTTGGGCACGATCAATCCCACGAACGGGATGATCCCCACGCTGACCACGGTCAGCGCGCTGACCAGCGACACGGCCAGAAGCCCGAACAGCATCACCTGCCGGTAATTGAGGCCGAGGTTGATGCTGGCCGCGTGCCCCAACCCCAGGATCGAGAACTGGTCGGCCACCACGAAGCACAGCACCGCAGCGACGGCGGCCAGCCACAACGTCTCGTACCGGCCCTGCAACACGCCCGAGAACTCTCCGGTGATCCAGACGCCGATCATCTGCAACAGGTCGTTCTGGTAGGCCACGAAGGTCACGCCGGCCCCGATCACCCCGCCATAGACCAGCCCCACAAGGGCCACCATGTAGGGCTGCGTCGGCGGCAGCCGCCGGGCGATGAGCAGGAAACCGGCGGTCGAGGCAAACGCCGTCGCCGACCCCATCGCGATCTTGGCAAAGAGCGATGCCGCCGGCGCGTAAAGCGTGACCAGCAGGATGCCCAGCGCCGCGCCCTCGCCGCTGCCCACGGTCATCGGTTCGACGAAACGGTTGCGCACCAGCATCTGCAGGACCGTCCCCGCCACCGCCAGCGACGCCCCGGTGATCAGCACCGCGAACAGGCGCGGCGCCCGGCTCACCGCGATCAGTTGCAGCGCCTCAGGGTCTTGCAACAGCGCCCCGGGGCGCAAGTCGATCACGCCGATGAAAAGCGACACGAGCGACAGCGCCACCAGCGCAACCAGTCCGAGAAGGAGCCTACCCAAAGGTCAGCTTCCGGAAAACGCGTCGAGCAACTGGTCCATTGTGGCATTGAGGGCCTGAACCCCGCCCGCCGCAATGTAGATCGGCGCGCTATCAAGAGTGATCACCTTGTCATTGCGCCACGCTTTCGTCTCGCGCACCAGCACGTTGTCCAGCGTCGATGTCGCCGTCTCCACGTCGCCGATCGCGGCGCTACGGTCGATCACCAGGATCACATCGGGATCGACCTGCCGGATGAATTCGAAACTGATCGCCTCGCCGTGGTCGGAACCCGCCACCTCCTTGGCGGCCACTTCCAGCCCGAAGGCGGAGTGCAGCCAACCGAACCGCCCCGACGGGCCATAGGCCGAAACCTTAGGCCCGTTCGTCATCACGATCAGCGTCCGTCCCGCGCCCGCGGCGGCCTCGGTCACCTCCGCCTGCTTGCGCCTCAAAGTGTCGGCCAGCGCCGCCGCCTCGGCTTGCTTGCCGAAGATCGCGCCGTAAGCCTCCAGGCGCTTCAGCCCCGTCGCCAGCGTGTCCTCATGGATCGTCATATCGATCGTCGGTGCAATCCGGGCCAGGTCCGGCACCTTTTCGTAACTGCGCCCGCCGGCGACGATCAGGTCCGGCTGCAACGCGTAAAGCGCCTCCATGTCCGGCTCGAACAGCGTGCCGATCCGCGCCGCGCCCGCCGCCGCGTCCTCGAGGTAGTCCAGGTAGACGTTGGAAATCGTGCCGGCCACCGCGATGCCCAGCGCCTCCAGCGTGTCGAGCGCCGCCATGTCGTAGACGGCGACGGTTTCAGGGGTCTGCGCAACGGTGACCGGGCCACGATACGTCTCGACGGTCACGTCCTGCGCACCGGCCGGCCCCGCCGCAAGGCAAAGCACAAAAGCGAATTTTCGGAGCATGTCTTCCCTCTGTCTTGAAAAACCTGCATGGCTGGGAAGTCTGGCTTTGCAGGCGCGGTCGCGCTGTGCTTAACCGCAGCGAAAAGAAGAGTCTACGCCCAACACTTCACGAAAAGGAGGCAGCCATGCCAACCCTCATCGGACGCATCGAAACCGAGCACGGCGCCAAATACCTCACCCAGCTCTGCAAGCATTTCGCCCACAAGATCGACGCCACCTGGGACGGCAACCACGGCCGTGCCGATTTCGTCTTCGGCCCGGCGATCATGGAATCGGACCCCCAGGGGCTCACCATCCGCTTCGAAGTGGACAAGGACGAAAACGTGCCCGCCGCCAAGGGCGTCATCGACAGCCACCTCGTGACCTTCGCACACCGCGAAAAGATCGAAGGCATGGAGTGGACCGCGGCCTGACCTGGTGCTGCGTCCCGGCCCCATCGGTCCGGGCAGGCCAAGTCCGCTCAGCGGGACATGAAAGACGTTTGATCTACAGCCCCAGCGCGGAGTCAGGCCGCAGGCCCCGCGCCATCGACGGGCCGCTCCCACGGCCCGGCGATTGGGTGACGTTCGGTGCATCGCTCAATTCTGTTTCGGATTTGGCTTGGATCAAGCGCTGCCGAACCACCGTCGGATCGCCGCGCCGCGGCCCGTCAATGGCGCTCGGAACTATAGATCACACGTGTCCGCAAAGGGCTCCAACCAGACCTTTGCCCTTCGATGACCGCGACCCTTACGGTCGCGATCATCAGCACGCCTAGCGCGGACCCCGCCCACACGGTCAGCACCCCGTTCAGAACCGCAGCGTCGCCCGCAGGTTGAAGGACCGGCCCGGCTCCCGCAGCGGCGTCACCGTCGCGAATTCCTGACCATAGGTCGCCCGCTCGGTGTAGGTCTCGTCAAAGATGTTGTCGATCTCCGCCCGCACGGTCAGGTTCTCCATCCGGCGCGGCGTATACTCGGCAAAGGCGTTGACCACCTCGAACCCGTCGATCTCGCCCCCGGGCGCGCTCGCCGCCGACTTGTCGAACACGATCTGCGCATCCGCGCCCAGCGTCAGGCCCAGCCTGTCCCACGAATTGGCCACCTCGAACACCAGGTTGTCGCCCAAGGGCGTGGTCAGGTACCGCCCGGTGTAGCTGTCGGCGGGACCTCCGTTTATCTTGGTGTCGATATCGGCATAGGCGATGCGGGCGAACCCGCTCGACCACGTGTAGGCCGCGCCGATCTCATACCCTTCGGTGTCGAGGTCCGAAACCTGCGCCGGCCCGCCGTTGAACAGGCCCGTTGTCGGGTCCAGCAGGGTCCGCGCGTTGTCGATATCGGTCTTGAACAGCTTGGCGTTGAAATCCCAGTTCCCGACCCGGTAATTGGCGCCAAGGTAGTAGTTCTCCGAGGTCACCGGCTCGATCGACGCCGGATAGGTCCAGGCGGTGTCGAACAGGAAGCTTTCCGCCAACGCGATACCGCCCCACACGCGCGAGGCCCCGGCGCTGACCGTGATCGCATCGGTCACGTCGTAATCCCCGGCGATATTCGCCGACAGTCCGTCATTGTCATAGGTCGTGCCGTCGACGCCCTCGAACTCCTGGAAATCATAGCGCGCGCCCGTGGACAGGCGGAACCGCTCCGTCAGGTCCAGCTCCGCCTGCACGAAGAGGCCGATATTCGTGGCCTTCTCCTCGGCAAAGAACACGGCCGTACCCTCGCCATTGATATCCGCCACGTCGCTGTAGAAATCGAGGCCCGCATTCACAGTGCCATTCGCCACCTGAAACTCGTTCTGGATCTTGCCCGTGAAACTCGTGGTCTTGCCCGCATAGGCGTCCGTGGCGCCCGGCATCGGCCCTGTGTACAGGTCGGTCGAATTGTAGGCGATCTGCACCGACGGATTCCACATCGCCGTGGTGTTCCCGAACTCGTAGGACAACACCAGGTTCTGGCGCTCCAGCGTATAGGTCCTCGTGTCCAGAACGCCGCGTATACCCGCGAAATCCGCCCGCAGCGGTCGCCGCGCATCGTCGCGCACGATCTCGTACCCCAGCTCCAGCCGCCCGCCATTGTCGGCGTTGAACGCCACCTTGGCCAACCCGCTGGTCAGCCCCGTGCCCGACCCGGTGATATCGACGCCGGAGCCATCCTCGCGCAAGCCGCCATCGGCATACTTCCCGAAGGCCAGGTATTCGAACCGCCCTGACACGCCGAACAACGCCAGGCTGTTGGTAAAGACATCGCCGTTGCTCTGGTACTCGGTGATGAAGCGTCCGCCGAACGTGCGCCCCTCCTCCAGGAGATCCTGCACGTCCTTCGTCTCGAACGCGATCGCGCCGGCCATCGCCCCCGGCCCCGCATCCGCCGGCGCCACGCCGGGATCGACCCGTACCGCCTTCAGCAATTCCGGGTCGATATAGGTCGTCGCACTGTGGTGAAAGATCCGGTTGTTCTGCCGCGCCCCGTCGATGGTGACGTTCAGGTTGTTCTCCTCGACCCCGTTTACATAGATCTTTTGCGAGATCGGCAGCGAACTACCCACCGATACCGACGGCTCGGACTTGAAGACCTCCTGCAGATCCTTCGGCGTGGTCCGCGTCAGGTCCTCGTTGTCGATCCCGATGGAGGTGGTGGCATCCGACCCGATATAGATCGTGCCCAGAACGAACGGTTCGGGCGCTTGCGCAAACGCGCTCCCGGTTCCGATGATGAAAATAGCCGACGCATACGGCGTGACAGTGCGCATAATCCATTCCCCAGTAGATTTGATTTTTCTGGGTAGCGGATGATTGGCTGCCTAAGGTTGGTCCATTTCACAGGCAGGTGCGGATTGCAATTCAGAACGGCACGCAGCCCAGCACGCTGAGGGAATGCCCAGATATCCTGTGTCGTTCCGAGAACGTGCTTTCACGCTGCACGGACATGACGCCCATCAAGATCGTCGAACGAATGCCAGCCCCTTGAGCAGAGTGCTTTGGGTTGATCGACCCGCGCGTAATGATTGATCGATTGCAACCCGACCAACTCTGCCTTTCCCGACGCAATATGCGAACCTAGATAATCCGCGCCGAGAACCATTCACCCCGTGGAGCACTGCCGGTCCCTCAGGACACCGCAAGTCCGCCCACGTGAAACGCCTTGGTCTCGAGATATTCCTCGATGCCTTCCCGCGCCCCTTCGCGGCCAAGCCCCGATGCCTTGACCCCGCCGAACGGGCTCTCGGCATGGCTGACCACCCCGGTATTCAGCGCAACGATGCCGAATTCCAGCGCCTCGCCCACGCGGAACGCGCGGGCCAGATCGCGCGTGTAGAAATAGGCCGCCAATCCGAAGGGTGTCCCGTTGGCAAGCGCCAGCGCCTCGTCTTCAGTCTCGAACCTGAAGATCGGCGCCACGGGGCCAAAGGTCTCTTCCCCGGCAAGCTGCATGTCAGGCGTGGCGTCGGTCAGCACCATCGGATCGGCATATTGCGTTGCCAGTTCGCGCATTTCGGTACTGCGCCGCGCGCCCTTCGACAGGGCGTCCTCGACATGAGCGGTGATCTTCTGGATCGCGGCCTGATTGATCATCGGCCCGATGTCGCTGCCTTCCGCGTCCCCCGGCCCGACCTTGAGGGCGTTCACCCGCTCTGACAGCGCCGCCACGAACGCGTCGTGTATCCCCGCCTGCACGAGAATACGGTTCGCGCAAACGCAGGTCTGCCCGCCATTGCGGAATTTCGACAGCATCGCCCCTTCGACCGCCGCGTCGAGATCGGCGTCGTCGAACACTATGAAAGGTGCGTTGCCGCCCAACTCCAGCGAGAGCTTCTTGAGCGTGGGGGCGCATTGCTCGGCCAGAAGCGCGCCCACGCGCGTCGAGCCGGTAAAGGACAGTTTCCGCACCACCGGCGAGGCTGTCAGCGTCTTGCCAATGACCTCGGGCCGCCCGGTCAGAACGTTCATCACCCCCTTCGGCAGACCGGCCCGCTCCGCCAGAACGGCCAGCGCGAGGGCCGAGTAAGGCGTGAAATCAGACGGTTTGACCACCATGGTGCACCCCGCAGCCAGACCGGGCGCGACCTTGCGGGTGATCATGGCGATGGGGAAGTTCCAAGGTGTTATGATCGCGCAGACACCCACCGGCTCCTTCATTGCGAGGATTTTCTTGCCCTGTACCGGCGACGGGATGATCGACCCGTCAATGCGACGCGCTTCTTCGGCGAACCAGCGGATGAACGACGCGCCATAGGCAACCTCTCCCCGCGACTCGGCCAGCGGCTTTCCCTGCTCGGCGGTCAGGATTTGCGCCAGATCCTCGGTATGCTCCAGCACCAGGTCGTGCCACCGCATCAGGATATCGGCACGCGCGGCATGGGTCCGCGCCCGCCAATCCCGCATCGCCCCCTCGGCGGCCTGGATGGCGCGCTCTGTCTCGTCGGCCGTCGTGTCGGGCATGGTGCCCATGACCGCGCCGGTCGCGGGGTTGGCAACCTCCATGTCAGGGCGCGCAATCCACTCACCGTCGATCAGCGCGGCCTGGCGAAAAAGATCGGGGTCGGAAAGCTTCATCGTTCAACCTTTCATCGCGGCAATCACCGCATTGGTAATATCGTCCGTACCGTGGTTGCCGGGGCGAATGCCGATGCCCTGAGCCGTCGTCGCGGATATGGCCTCTTCCACCCGATCGGCGGCACCGTCTTCGCCCAGATGGCGCAGCATCATCGCCCCCGACCAGATGGCCGCAATGGGGTTTGCAATCCCCTTGCCCGCGATATCCGGGGCCGAGCCGTGCACCGGCTCGAACATCGAAGGCGCGGATCGATCGGGACAGATATTGGCCGACGCGGCAAACCCAAGCCCGCCCTGGATGGCCGCGCCCAGATCCGTCAGGATGTCGCCGAACAGGTTGGACGCCACGATCACGTCAAGATCCTCTGGGTTCATCACCATCTTGGCCGCCATTGCGTCGATATGCACATGGCTGACCGTGACATCGGGATAATCGGTCGCAACCGCACGCGTCATGTCATCCCAGAAAACCATGGAATACTGCTGTGCGTTCGACTTGGTGACCGAGGTCAGGTGCCCGCGCCGTGCTTGCGCCTGCTCGAAGCCAAAGCGCAGGATGCGCTCCACCCCCTGCCGCGTGAAGACCGAGGTCTGCACGGCCACCTCGTTGTCGCGCCCCGGGTGCACGCGCCCGCCCGCCCCGGCATATTCGCCTTCGGTGTTCTCGCGGATGCACAGGATATCGAAGGCGTCGGATTTCAACGGGCCTTCCACGCCCGGCAACAGACGATGCGGGCGGATATTGGCATATTGATCGAACGCCTTGCGGATCGGAAGCAGCAGACCGTGCAGCGAAACCGCGTCCGGCACCGTCTCGGGCCAGCCGACCGCCCCCAGAAAGATCGCGTCGAAGCCGCGCAGCGTTTCGATCCCGTCCTCCGGCATCATAGCGCCCGTCTCGTGGTAATGGGCGCAGGACCATGGGAAGGTCCCGGTGCGCAGCGTGAAATTCTCCATTTCGGCGACGGCGTGCATCACCTTCATGGCCGCCTCCGTCACGTCAACTCCGATCCCGTCGCCGGGGATCAAGGCAATCTGGTGCTCGCTCATGGAAATTCCTTTGTCTTACTCGTTCAGATAGTCGCCAGCACGGATTTCGTGCGGCGGTTGGCGGTATAGGCTTCGCGGCCCAGGTCCTTGCCCAGCCCGCTGGCCTTCCATCCGCCGGTGGGCAGGATGTGGTCGCGCGACCGGCCATAGCGGTTGATCCAGACCGTCCCCGCCTCGATCCGGCCCGCAACGCGCAACGCGCGTGCCAGGTCGCGGGTGAAGATGCCGGAACACAGACCGTATGTCGGATGCGCCGCCATGGCGATGGCTTCTTCCTCGGTCTCGAACGTCTGGAAGGTGGCGACGGGGCCGAAGATTTCTTCGGTGACGGCCGGATTGTCCGGCGACGGCCCCGCCAGCAGCGTGGGCCGGTAATAGCTGCCCTCACGGTCGAACCGCGCAGCACCGCACAGCGCCTCGGCCCCATGCTCGCACGCGGCGCGTACAAGGCTGTCTATACGGCCAAGCTGCGCCTCCGAGATGATCGGGCAAAAGCCGGATTGTGCGTCCCAGGTGGCCGCGGGCTCATGCCGGCTGAACCTTTCGGTCAGGCGCCCGGCCAGCTCGTCGGCGATGCTGCGGGCCACGATCATCCGCGACCCGGCCACGCAGAACTGGCCCGCGTTGGGCAATATGCCACGCTCCAGGCAGTCTGCCGCAAGGTCGAGATCGGCATCCTCGAAAACGATCATCGGACTCTTGCCGCCCAGCTCCAGCGTCATCGGCTTGATCCGGCAACGGGCGACGTTTTCCATGATCGCGGCACCGGCGCGGGTAGAGCCGGTAAAGGAGATCTTGTCGATTCCGGGATGCCCCGTGATCGCTGCGCCGGTTTCGGGACCGTCGCCGAGAATGACGTTGACCAGCCCTTCGGGCAGACTGGCACGCACTGAAAGCTCGGCCATGTAAAGCGCAGACCAGGGCGTCATCTCGGACGGCTTGAGAACCACTGCATTGCCGGCGGCAAGCGCAGGTCCCAGTTTCCATCCCGCCATCGAGATCGGGAAATTCCACGGCGTGATGGCACCCACCACGCCATGCGGCTCCGAGGTGATCATACCCAGGCTTCCCTCTGCCGTGGGCGCCAGCGCGTCGCATTCCTTGTCGGCGAACTCGGCGAAGAACCGGATCTGCTCGGCGGTCACGGGGATGTCCCCGGCCACCGTGTCGGCCACGGGGCGGCTTGAACAGACCGCTTCCAGCCGGGCCAGTACGGGGGCCTCCTCTTCCATCAGGTCGGCCCACCGATGCAGCGCGCGCAACCGTTCGCGCGGGGCCGCACGCCCCCAGCCGGATGTGCGCAGGGCCGTGCGCGCGGCCTCGACCGCGCGGTCCACCACCGCCATGTCGGCTTGGGGCACTGCGCCTAGCGTGGCACCGTTCGACGGGGCCGTCACTGTGATTTGGTCGCGGGCGGGCACATAGCGTCCACCGATGTAATGCCCGCGGGGCAGCGTCAGCTCCGCGGGATCGAAGGCAAGTGTCATGGTCACCTCTCGTTGGTTGTCCACAGTCTGACTTGATCGGATTGGCAACACTTGCCGAAAGCGTTCGGATGGCGGCATTTTTCGCCGCCAACGCCATCATGGGACGCAGAAGATTGTGTCGCTCATTCGCGCGAGTCGGCGCGTGTGGCCAACAGGCCAAGCGGCGCAGGACGCACGGGCGGCTGTGACCGCAGACGGCCCACGGAGGCCGGATCGCACCCTGCCTGCGCCGCCATCACCTCGGCCCCCGCAATCTGACAGTACCGGCCCTGGCAGCGCCCCATGCCGACACGGCTGAGCGACTTGGCCCGGTTCGCCTCCGTTCCGGACAGGCTCAGGCTCCGGCGCAGCTCGCCCGCGGTAATCCCTTCGCAGCGGCAAAGGACCGCATCGTCCGGCACGGCCCGGACCATCTCCGCAGGCCAGGGAAACGCGGAGGCGACCGCCTTGGCGAAACGGGCCATGCGCCGCATCCTTCGAATATCGCCATCCTGCTCCGCCGCGTCCACGGGATGCCCCAGATCGGCAAGGCAGGCACGCGCGGCCAGCCGCCCGGCGATCTCCGCCCCGTCGGCTCCCAAAAGATGCATCCCGTCCCCCGCCAGGTACAGCCCGTCCTGGACTCGTCCCGCCATGTCCGTCCGGGGCAGCCACTGCGCCCATGTATCGGACCACGCGAACTCTGCCCCCGCCAGATCGGCCAGCGCCGTCTCGGCGCGCAGGTGCCACCCAAGCGCCACGGTATCGCAGGCCGTGCGATGATGGCGGCCGCCCGCGTCCCGCCAGGTGATCGCGGCAGGGCCGTTCCCATCGCCCTCGATCCCCGTCAGGTTGACACCGGCCGAGTACCGCCGGCCCAGCCCGGCTCGCAGCCGCAGACCTCGCAGCGTGACCCCCGGCCGGGCCAGCGTCATACCGATACCGCCTCGAACCTGGGCACGCCATGGCGCGGTGTCCAGCACCGCAGCCACCGTCGCGCCCGCGCCAATCAGCTGCGAGGCCACCAGCGTCAAAAGTGGCCCGGAGCCCGCCAGCACGATCCGCCGTCCGAGCGCCACGCCCTGGGACTTCAGCGCTATCTGCGCGGCCCCCAGCGTATAGACACCCGCCATCTGCCATCCCGGCACCGGCGCCAGCCGATCGGTCGCACCGGGCGCGAGCAGCAGGCAATCGTATGGCAGCGACAGGACACCGTCAGGAGAGAGAACCTGAGCGCTCCCGTCCTGCAGACCCAGGACACTGCACCGAGGGTGATAATCGATCTGCCGGTCACGCACGAGCGCATCGAATGTCTCGTGTAAATTCATGGCTTTCCCGGCCTCGGATCCGTAGAGCGTTCGCGGCGGGCGCAGGAAGCCTTCGGGGGGGCGACGATAGATCTGGCCGCCAGCGCGTGCCCCCTCGTCCACGACAACCGGGCACAGACCGGCGGCGACGAGCGTTTCCGCCGCGCGGATGCCCGCAGGCCCCGCCCCAACAATCAGAACGCGGGTCATGGTCCGGGCCAGCGGTCGGGCGGGGCCGGGTGCAACCGCATCCCCTCTTGCAGCAATGTCGAACAGGCGCGCAATCGCGGGCCGTTCTCTTGCCAGAGCCAGCAATCCTGGCACGCGCCCATCAGGCAGAACCCCGCACGCCGTTCCGGTCCGAATTCCGCATCCCGCAGCGAGGACGCCGACGCCAGGATCGCCGTCAGCACCGTGTCGCCTTGCAAACCGAAAAGCGTACGTTCTCCGAACGTGAAGGCCAGAACGGGACGATCCGCTTCCGCCAACCGTTGCAGACGCCCTGTTTCCGTCGGACCGGCCTGGCTCATTCCGCGGCCTCGACAGTGGCCTGCAAGTGCGGGATATCCGGAAAACGAACGCAGGTCTCCTCGAACGCGGCACTGACACCTTCGGCGCCGGCGCGTCCGTCCATCCTGCGGAATATCTCCGTCTTGACGAAAAAGCGCCAATGCACGGGCAGCGCCATCAGGATATCGGTCAGGCGCGCATAGGCCGGGGCCGTCCATTGCGCTTCAAACGCCTCGCGCTCGGGACCGAAATGGAAATGCCCCTCATGCGCACGGGACGCGGCGCGCAGCCCGGTCGTCGCCTGCTCGTCGACCTCTCCGGCGACGATCACCACGCCATACTCGCTTCGGGCAGCCTCTTCGGATACATGCCCGCGCCGCACGTCCAGGGCGACACGCCAGGCTTCGCGCTCCATCGGGTCGCCGCGACCACCGCCGCCGGCCGACCGCAGCGACAGCACGTCGCCCGGCTGCAGGATTGCGGTGTCGGCGCTGCCCATCCGGCGGGCATCGGGCCTGCCGGGATTGACCACCATCTCGGCCAGCCCCGCCGCGCGCCCGCCCAGAACGCCCCAGGGACGGAAACGCGAACGGTCGCGGTTGCGCGCCGTGATACGCGTGTCGGGCGCAAAGACGCGGAACGCCATTTCCGTGGCCAGCCCGCCGCGCCAGCGCCCTGCCCCGCCGGTATCCTGCGCCAGACCGTATTTCACGAATTCCACCGGCACCTCGGTCTCGGTGATCTCGATCGGCGTGTTGCGCAGATAGGCCGCATCGGCACCCGACCCGTTGGTGCCGTCACGGTCGGGCATCCCACCGCCGCCGCCCACCACGGGGTTCACCGCCGCGATGATCTTCTGTCCGCTGCGCTCGTCATGGGTCATGACGTTGACGATGCAGTTGTTGCCCGCGGGCGCGGCGGGCATCCGCTCGGGCACCGCCTGGCTGAATGCACCGAAAATGACCGAGCGCAGCCGCGCACAGGTCAGCGACCGCATCCCCACCGCCGCCGGTGCGACGGGATTCAGCACGGTCCCCTCGGGCGCGATGCAGGTGAATGGCCGCGTGATGCCGGTATTCAGCAACAGCTGCGGATTGAGAGTGTAAAGCACATAGTAGACCCCCACCATCAGGATCGTGTGCCGCGGGTCGCCCCCCGACGGCACGTTCAGCGACGAGCCCAGTTGCGGGTCCGATCCGGTAAAATCCAGCTCCGCGGTGTCGCCACGGATGCGCAGGGTCAGGTTCAGACGGCAGGGATTGGCGAAATCGCTGTCCTCGTCGGCGTAATCGGCGAATGAATACTCACCGTCGGGGATCGCCTCCAGAATCTCGCGCGCCTGCGCTTCCGCCTGATCCTTGAGCGCCGCGACGCCTGACAGAAATCCGTCCCGCCCGAAGCGACCCAGCATCGCATGAACCTTGCGCTCGCCGGTGTTGAGCGCGCCCACCAGCGCTTTGATGTCGCCGATATTCAGGCCCGGCTTGCGCACGTTGGTCTCCATGATCCGCAGGATTTGCGCATCGAAAACACCTTCGTTCACCAGTTTCATGGGCGGGAAACGTACCCCTTCCTGGTGGATCTCGGTCAGCGACCGCGACAGTGACGCAGGCACAGCGCCGCCCATGTCGGTGTTGTGGATATGGCCGCCGGTCCAGGCCACGATCTCGTCGTCGCAAAAGACAGGCTTCCACAGGTGCGTGTCCGGTGCGTGGGTCGCCACGTGCCCGGAATAGGGATCGTTGGTAAAGGCCACGTCGCCGGGACGGTAGTCGTCGATCATGTCGATGGCCCGCCCGTAGGTCAGCCCGGGATACCACGTCGCCCCCAGTTCCATCGGCACGGCAAAGGTATCGCCCAGGCGGTCCATGATCATGACGGTGAAATCCTGCGTCTCCTTGACGAAGGCCGAATGCGCTGTGCGGTGCAAGGTAAAGGCCATGTTCTCGGCCGCGGCGCGAGCGTGATTTGCCAGAACCCGAAGGGTCATCTTGTCGGTCATGGGGTCACTCCGCGAATTCAAGGTGTATATTGAGATGCCGGTCGACATGCGCCGCGGCGCCATCGGGGATTGCCAGCGTAGTGTCCTCCTGGCAGACCACGGCCGGACCGTGGAACGCCGCCCCCGGCACAAGGTCGGTCCGCATGAACAGAGGAATGTCGCGGGCGCCGTGCAGATGCACCTGTACGTGCCGCGCGGGCAGCGCGGGCGCCGCGTCCGTGGCAGCCTCTTCGGTCATGTCGGGCTTGGGCGTGATGCCGATGGTCGAAAGCCGCAGGTTCACAATCTCGATTGCGCCATTTCTGTCCTCGAAATCATAGATCTGGCGGTGCGCCTCATGAAACGCCCCGGCGATGCGTGCCGGATCGGTCAGCCAGTCAGGCTCCAGCGCCGTCTCGATCTCATAGCTCTGCCCGGCATAGCGCATGTCCGCCGACAGCCGAACCTGCGCCGGGCCATCGTGTCCTTGCGCCGCGAGCCACGCCTGCCCGTCGCGCCGCAGCGCTTCGAACGCGGCGCGCAGTTGAGGCACGGCGCCGGTATCAAGCCCGGTAAAGACGGTCTGCAGGAAATCGCCCCGCATGTCTGCCACGAGGCCGCCCAGTGCGGACACCACCCCTGGCCGTCGTGGCGCCAGCACCCGCGCCATGCCCAGCTCACGTGCAAGAATCGCACCCAGCATCGGCCCGCCACCGCCAAACGGCATCAGCGTGAAATCCCGGAGGTCCACCCCGGCCCGAGAGCCCAGCTTCTCGACCTCGACGAACAGTTCCGACACCGCGATGTCGAGGATGGCTTGAGCGGTTTCTTCCACGCTGCGACCCACCGGCCCTGCAAGACGCGCAACCGCCGCGCGGGCAAGGTCGCGGTCGATATTCAACTGGCCATAGGCCATTTCAACCTGCCCCAACCACCCGCAGACGGCCATCGCATCCGTCACGGTAGGTGCGGTGCCGCCGCGCCCATAGCATGCAGGCCCCGGGGTCGACCCGGCGGATTCCGGCCCGACACGCAGCACGCCCTGGCTGTCGACACTGGCGATGGAGCCACCGCCGATGGCGATGGAACTCACCGAGACCGACGGGATATGCAGCGGGAAGTCGCCAATTTTCTCGTCCGAGCCGTACTGGACCTCTCCGTCCACTATCAGCGCAAAATCCGCCGACGTCCCGCCGATGTCCAATGTCAGGATCCTCGATGCCCCCGCTTGTCGCGCCAGCCAAGCCGCGCCCATCACTCCCGAGGCCGTGCCCGACAGGAGCATCGAGACACAGTCGCGGCGCCCCTCGAAGGCGCTCATCAACCCGCCGTTCGACTTGGTCAGCAACGCCTTCGCCGGCACCTCGCGCCCCGCCAGTCTTTCTTCCAGCGCCGCCAGGTAACCCGACACGCGTGGGTGGACATAGCCGTTCAGGATCGCCGTGGAACTGCGCTCGTATTCCCGGATGACCGGCCAGACCTCGGACGAGGTAAAGACAAAAAGGTCCGGCGCCTCGGCCTCGATCATGCCTTTCACCGCCGCTTCCTGCGCCCCGTTGCGCCAGCTGTGAAGGAACGACACCACGATCCCTTCGGTACCGACACCGCGGGCTTGCGCAACCGCCTGCCGCACCGCTTCGGGCGTCGGCGCCAGCGGTTCGCTGCCATCAGCCCGCAGCCGCACCGGAATACCGAACACTCGGTCGCGCGGCACCAGCGGCTCTGCCCTGTGACAGAACAGCGAGTACATGTCGGGCATGGCAAGCCGCGCCAGTTCGATGACGTCCTCGAAACCCTCGTTCGTGATCAGCGCCAGCTTTGCGCCCTTGCGCTGAAGGATGGTGTTGATGCCCACCGTCGTCCCGTGCACGAACCGCGTCACGCAGGCAGGGTCGAGCCCCTCGCGCTCGGCCAGAAGGTCGAGGCCAGTCAGAAGTTCGGCCCCCGGATCATCGGGCGTGGTCAGTACCTTGAGCGACGCTATGCGTCCGCTGGTCGTGTCCAGCGCGCAGAAATCCATGAAGGTGCCGCCAATATCGACGCCGACCTTCCAGTCCGCCGGGGCGCGAGTGCCATCCATCTTGCCTGGTCCTTTCCCTGATTTGCCATGACAGGACCAGATAAGCCGCACGCCGTCCAAGACCGATCGCGCGGCGGCGCATAAGGAGGGCTTATGGTTCGTTCAAGGGTGTCGCGTGGAGCAGCTTGCGCATCGCCTCCTCGGCGCGGGAAAGGCTCCTGTCACGCGCCACCAGGAGCGAGACAGGCAAGCTCGGCGTGTTGCTCAGCGGTCTCGGCACGACGCCGGGAAACTGTGCCCAGGGCAATAGCGCATCGACCAGCGCCACGCCCAGCCCGGCGCGCACGAACCCCGCCGCCGAGATCGAACTGTCGATCTCGATCTGAGGCGCAAAGGTCTCGCCGCGTCTGCGCATGGCCATGTCCAGCTCGTCATGCGGTCGGGTCTGGCTGCGATACGAGATGATCGTCTCGTCCTTCAGGTCGCTGTAGTCGAGCGCCTCTGCTTCCGCGAGAGCATGATCTTCGGGTAGCAGGCAGCAGAAATGCGTCGTGCCGATATGTTCGACCGTGATGTCAGGCGGCAGGTCGTCATCCAGCGCAAGCGCCATCGACGCATCTCCCGTGCGCAACAGATCCACCATCGCCGCCAGCGGCGCCACGTGGGTCCGCAACACCACCTCGGGGTGATCCGCGCGAAACGCCCGAAGCGCCCGAGGCAGCAGCGACATTCCCGGCGGCGGCGACGCGGCGATGCGCACCAGGCCCGCCCGGCCCAGCCGCAGATCCGACGTCTTGCGCCGCAACCCTTCGAGCCCGGCAAACAGGCGCTCGGCCTCGGGGTAAATCTCGAACGCTTCGGGCGTCGGCCGCAAGCGGCCTTTCTCCCGGTCGAAAAGGTCGAAGCCCAGTTGCGCCTCGGTGTGGATAAGGATCTGGCTCAACGCGGGCTGAGATATGTTGAGCAGTCGCGCCGCTCCGGTGACGGTTCCGGCCCGCATGACGGCGGTAAAGACTTCAAGCTGACGTGCGCGCATCATTATATCCTATAGGTGAGACTTATAGCGTGCCACGTATCCAGTCTTTGACACAAGCGGCCTTGCAGCGTCTCATTGCGCAAATTCCTGTGTCGAAAGGACAGTACTGCATGGATGCAATCGTTCTCGGTGGCGGTCTGATGGGAACGGCCTCGGCCTATTTCCTGACTCGTCGCGGAGTCCGCGTCACCCTGATCGAACGCGGCCGGATCGGAGCCGGGGCGACCGTGGCCTCTTTCGGCAACATCCGGCGCAGTGGGCGTCACCTGTCGCAACTGCCCCTGGCCGCCCGCTCGCTGGCGCTCTGGAACGAGGCTGAGACACTCCTCGGTCGCGACGTGGAGTTCCGGCCCACCGGGCATCTCAGACTGATTTTCGACGCCGACAGCCTGGAGGATATGCGCAGCTACGCCCGGGCGGCCCAAGCCGAGGGCCTGGTCCTTGACGAACTCGACCCGGCGGAACTGCACGCCCGGTTTCCCGGCATCGGCCCGGACGCCATCGCGGCCTCGTTCTCGCCGCGCGATGGATCCGCAAATCCCCGGTTGATCGGCCCGGCCTTCGCGGACGCGGCGGCACGGGCGGGCGCGTCGGTGATCGACGAAGCCCCGGTCTCGGACATCCGCAGGACCGGCACGGGCTTCACGGTCGAGACCGCCAAGGGCACGTTTCACGCCGCCCACCTGCTGAATTGTGCCGGCGCGTGGGGCCGCGCCATCGCCGCACGCTTTGGCGAGGATGTGCCCCTGGAAACCTGGGGCCCGCAGATGGCGGTGACCGAGCCTCTGCCGCACCGTATCGCGCCCGTGGTTGGCGTCTGGTCCCAGGCACACGGCGCCTATCTGCGCCAGGTCGAGCGCGGTAACGTCGTCTTTGGCGGCGCCGTCGACCGCGTGCGCGTCGCGGAGGAGCCGGGGTATGCAAGACCCGATCCCGCCCGCCTGCCCGCCCAGGTGGCGGCGGTCCTCCAGCTGGTTCCGGCGCTGGCGGACGTGGCCATCATACGTCAATGGTCGGGTTGTGAAGGCTACGTGGCCGACGCGCTGCCCGTCATGGGGCCCTCGGGGACGACACCGGGCCTCTTCCACGCCTTCGGGTTCTGCGGGCACGGGTTTCAGCTGGGTCCAGGCGTCGGCTCGGCCATGGCAGAACTGATCGCGACGGGGCAATGCGAGACGCCGCTGGAAGATTTCTCCATCACTCGATTTGCGGCATGAGATCAGAATTCGGCAACCTTGCCCCACTGCCCCTTGCCGAAACGGGCAAGACGATATTGCCGGGTTTCGGTGATCGGCGTGCGCCCCAGAACCAGGTCCGCCACCAGGTGCCCGACGCCTGGCCCGATACCAAAGCCATGCCCCGACAAGCCCGCGGCCAGCACCAGCCCGGGCGTGCCGATATCGGCGTCGATGACCGGCACGCCGTCGGGCGTGCTGTCGATATAACCCGCCCATTGCGCCTGCACCGGCAGCCCGGCCAGCCCGGGCAACATCGCGCGGGCGCGCTTCAGCGTCAGCTCGATCAGCGCCTTGCTGGGTCTTGGATCCAGAATGCGGGTGTGCTCCATCGGCGTCTCGCGGTCGAACGCCCAGGCCTTGCGCGTCTCGAAACCGGCGCGCCACGCCTGTGCGCCACCGGGGCGCAGAACCCGCCAGCGCCTGGCGAACATGGGCAGAAAATGCCGCGCCCCGGCTATGGCCCCCGGCGTCGGATCGAGATTGGCCAGCCCCGAGACCGCCAGCGTATAGGCGCCGTCCCGGCGCCGCGTGGCGGACACCTTGGCGGTGTGCAGCGCATCCGGAATGCCCGTCGCGCCGGGTGCCACCGACAGGATGGAGCTGCGCGCCGAGGCCTGCGGGAATCCTATGCCGTGGCGATGCATGAAGCTGCCGGCCCAGGCCCCTCCGGCCATCACCGCCACCCGGGTGCGGATCGTCCCGCGCTCTGTGATCACCCCAGAGACGGCGCCGCCTTCGGTTTCCAGCCCGCGTGCCGCGCATCCTTGCACGACAGTGCCGCCGTGCTGGATGATCCCCGTCGCAATCAGCGGTGCGGCCCGCGAGGGGTCGGCAACCCCGTCACTGGGCGACCAGACACCGCCCTGCCAGCCTTTGCCGGTGGCCGAGCCGCGCTCCGTTGCCTCGTCCGCGCTCAACATCCGCGTGTCCACACCCTCACCACGGGCGAACCGGCCCCAACGCGCCCAGCCGTCCAGTTCGGCGGCGTCGTTGGACAGGTACAACAGCCCGCAGCGACGAAACCCCAGGTCCGCGCCGATATCCGCGCTCATCTCCTCCCAGAGGTTCAGGCTCCGGGTCGACAGCGGCAACTCGCGCGCATCGCGGTTCTGCTGGCGGCACCAGCCCCAGTTTCGGCTGGATTGTTCGGCACCGATCCGGCCCTTCTCCAGCAGGACGACGCTTTGTCCTGCGCGGGCCAGCCAGTACGCGGCGCTGACGCCGACGATCCCGCCGCCGATGACCACGCAATCGGCGTGCTCCGGAATTTCGCTGTGCGTTTCGATATCAAGCAAAGGTGCAGGCATGATTATTCCATGTGTTTCTCGAAACCTAGCTGTAGAGTTTCGGTGCTTTGTGCCGCATATGGGAATTTGACCGGCAGATCGTTGCGTATTTGCCGGGGCTCGTGGGCGGGCAAACCACGGCATGGCGTGGGGCGCCGTTTCATGCAAGGACAGGACTGATGAGCAATTCGCAAAAGCTGGACCGCATCGACGTCAGGATACTGGCCGAGTTGCAGCGCAACGGCCGGATCACGAATGTCGAATTGGCCGATCTCGTCCACTTGTCGCCCTCGCCCTGCCTGACCCGCGTGAAGAAGTTGCAGAAATCTGGCTACATCACCGGCTATTCGGCGCTGATCAACGTGGCCAAGCTGGGCGAGACGCTGACCGTCTTTACGGAATTCACGCTGAAGAACCATCGGCAGATAGATTTCGCCCGCTTCCAGGAAGCCCTTGAAAAGATCGACAACTGTGTCGAATGCCACCTGATTTCGGGTGGATACGACTATCTGGCAAAGTTCGTCACGTCCGGTATCAGCGACTATCAGGAGATCATCGAGGACCTCATCGACCGCAGCGAGGTCATCGACCGCTATTTCAGCTTCGTCGTGATGAAGACCCCATTCGTCAAGCGGCAGCTGCCACTGACCCGGCTCTTTGCCGACACCCAGTGACACGCCGCGCCCGCGCTATCGGTCCGAGAATGCCGCCAGCAGTTCCGGGTCGTGCTCCAGCCCGGCAAGCCACCCGGTATCCAGTTGCGGCACCGAAGAGACCAGAAGACGCGAATAGGGATGCGTGGCCTCGTCGGACATGCGCGCCGCCGGCAGCGCCTCGACGACCTCGCCTTTGTACATCACCAGAACGTCGTCGCAGATCGCCTCGACTGTCGACAGATCGTGGCTGATGAACATGTAGCTGAGGCCCAGCTCCTGTTGCAGTTCCTTCAGCAGTTCCAGAATCGCGGCGGCCACGACCGTATCCAGCGCCGAGGTGATCTCGTCACACAGGATCAGTTCCGGCTCGGCCGCCAGCGCACGCGCGAGGTTCACACGCTGCTTCTGCCCGCCCGACAGTTCGGACGGCAAACGATGCCGCAAGGCGGGCGGAAGGTGCACCATGTTCAGCAATTCTATTACGCGCTTCTCGGAGGCCTCTCCGCGCAGTCCCTTGTAGAACTTCAAGGGCCGCGCGATGATCGCACCCACCGAATGCGCCGGGTTCAGCGCCGTATCGGCCAGCTGAAAGACGATCTGGGCACGGCGCAATTCCTGCTTGCTGCGCTTGGCCAGAGACGGGTTCAGTACCTTCCCGTCCAGCAGCACCTCGCCGCGATAGGCCGGCAGAATTCCGGCGACGGCCCGCGCCAGTGTCGACTTGCCAGAGCCCGATTCGCCGATCACGCCAAGGTTCCGGCCGCGATACAGCTCGAAATTCACGTCTTTCATCACCTTGGCCAGAGGCTCACCATCCTTCATCGGGCCGTAGCCCGCGCAAAGGTTCCGAACCTCCAGGATCGGCGTCTCCTTCTCGGGTTCGACCTGGGCGACGGCCTCGTGCGGCACCGGGTCGAAAGCCGCGAGCAATTCCTTGGTGTAGGGATGTTTCGGCGCGTTCAGGATCTGCTCGGACGTGCCCTGCTCCTGGATCTCGCCGTTCTTCAGCACCACGATCCGGTCCGCGATCTGCGCCACGACGGCCAGATCGTGGCTCACATAGACACCGGCCATCCCCCCGTCTTCCATCACCCGCTTGAACGCGCGCAAGACCTCGATCTGCGTGGTGACATCCAGTGCCGTCGTAGGTTCGTCGAAGATCACGAGTTGCGGATCACCGATCAAGGCCATGGCCGCCGACAGGCGCTGAAGCTGCCCGCCCGACACCTGGTGCGGATACCGATCACCGATCGTGTCGGGATCGGGCAGTGCAAGCGCTCGAAAGAGCGACCGCGCACGTTCGCGCGCCTTGTCCAGCGGCATCAGGTCGTGAATGCGCGTGGCCTCGACCACCTGGTCCATGATCCTTTTCGAGGGGTTGAACGCCGCCGCCGCCGATTGCGGAACATACGAGACGTCCGAGCCACGCAGCCGTGCCCGTTTGCGTTCGCTCATTCCGGTGATGTCATGCTCGCCCACCCGGATCGTGCCGCCCTTGATGTCGCAGCCCCGGCGCGTATGGCCCATGAGCGACAGCGCAATGGTCGTCTTGCCCGACCCGGATTCGCCGATCAGCGCCAGCATCTCGCCCGGCGCAATGTCGAAATCCACGCCGCGAATGATCTCGACGTTGCGGCCCGAGTCGGTCACCGCGCCGATGTGCAGGTCGCGGACGGAAACAAGTGGTGTATCTGTCATCAGTCTGCCCTGTCTCTGATCTTGGTGGGAAGGTTGTCGATGAACATGTTCACCGAGATGGTCAGCGACGCGATGGCGATGCAGGGAAAGATCACCGCCGGTGCCCCAAGGCTCAGCCCCTCGATATTCTCGCGCACCAGTGCGCCCCAGTCCGCATAGGGCGGCTGCACGCCGAGCCCCAGGAACGACAGTCCCGACAGGACCAGAACGATAAAGACGAACCGCAAGCCCAGGTCCGCAAGCACGGGCCCCAGGATGTTGGGAAAGATCTCGCGCGCGATCATGTAGGGCGTGCCCTCACCCCTCGCGCGCGCCACGGTGACGAAATCCATCGTGTTGATATTGACCGCCAGCGCCCGCGCGAAGCGGTACGAGCCGGGCATGTAGATGGCCGCCAATGTCAGGATCAGAACCGGGATCGAGGAGCCCACGGCAGCTACGACGACAAGGCCGAAAAGCAGCGAGGGGATGCCGTTGAACGCATCCAGCAGCCGCGACAGCAGCGTGTCGAACCAGCCCCCGATGACCGCCGCGATCATCCCCAGGATGACCCCGATCGAACAGGCCAGCGTCACCGCAGCCAGGGCGATCCCCACCGTGTAGCGTGCGCCCATCAGGACCCGCGAGAAGATGTCCCGGCCCAGGTAATCCGTGCCCATCCAATGCGCCGCGCTGACGCCGCTGAAATAGTCCCAGTCGACGATCTCGCCCACCGGATAGGGGGTGACCCAGTTGCCGACCAGCGCGACGATCGCCCAGAACAGGATAATCGCGGCGCCGATCCTGCCCACCCAGCCAAAGCTGTAGCCCATGTTTCCGGGCGTCGGCAGGCGGAATTTGCGGGAAGAGCCGTTGGTTGTCGTCATCACTGGCGTAGCCTTGGGTTCGAGAGGATTGCGACCATGTCCGCCAGCGTGATCAGCGTCAGGTAGCTGACGCAGAAGACCATCGCGCAGGACTGGATCAGTGGCAGGTCCCGGGTCGAGACGGCATCCACCATCAGCTTGGCGACCCCGGGATAGTTGAAGACGGTCTCGACGATGATCACCCCACCCACGAGATACGAAAGCGACAGCGCCACCGCGTTGGCAATGGGACCCAGCGCGTTCGGCAGGGCGTGAACCAGAACCATGCGCTGCCGCGAGGCGCCTTTCAGCAGCGCCATCTCGACATAGGGCGTCTCGATCGTCTCGATCACGGCAGCGCGGGTCATGCGGATCATCTGCGCCGACACGACGAAACTCAGGGTGATCACCGGCATCGCATAGGCCCGCAACATCGCGCCGATGCTGTCCACGTTGACGCCATAGCTCAGTGCCGGCAGCCAGCCGAGCCAGACGGCAAAGACCAGAACGGCCAGCGTCGCCACCATGAATTCGGGCACCGAGATGACCGAGATCGTAGCGACAGAGACCGCCCGGTCCAGCCACGAGCCGCGGTACATCGCGGCGACGATCCCCAGGGTCAGCGCCACCGGCACGCAGATCGCGGTCACGATCCCGGCCAGCCGCAGGGAATTCTGCAAGCGTCCGCCCAACAGTTCGGCCACGTCGATGCCATTGACGTAAGAGCGCCCCATGTCGCCCGTGGCAAGGCCCGCCAACCAGCCCAGGAAGCGCTGCAATGCCGGTTCGTTCAGGCCCATCGCATCGCGCAGGCCGGCCACCGCCTCGGGGGTCGCCGCCTGCCCCAGCAGGATCTGCGCCACGTCACCCGGCAGCATTTCGGTCGCGAAGAACACCGCGAAGGACACGATGATCAGCGTCAGGAACGCGATACCCAGCCGTTTGCCGACAAGGATCCATGTTGTGGTCGAGCGGAGCATGAGGCGCCTCGCGTGTCAGGAATGAAAGTGGCCCGCGCATGATACCACGCGCGGGCGTTTGGTTCAGCCGGGGCCTCAGGCGTCCAGCCAGACGTACTCTGCAAAGGCATAGCCCATCTGCCCGCCAAGCGGGTTCGGACGCATGCCCTTCACTTCCTTGGCCATGCCGTCCACGTTCGAGATGTAGGTCGGGATGATCGTGCCGGCCTCGTTGGCGACCATCTCCTGCATCTCCCAGTACATGTCGGTCCGCTTGGTCTCGTCCAGCATTCCGCGCGCCTCGACCAGCATGCTGTCGAACTTCTCGGACTTGTACTGGCTTTCGTTCCACGGCGCCTCGGAATGATACAGAAGCGAGAACAGGATGTCCGGCGTCGGCCGCGGGTTGATGTTGCCGAAATGGACAGGCGACTTCAGCCAGTAGTTGGACCAGTAGCCATCCGACGGCACCCGCTGCACGTCAAAGGTCATGCCGATTTCGGCACCGGCCTGTTGCACCACGGTCGCCATGTCGATCGACGCGTTGGCGGCGTCCGACGCGATGATCGGGATCGTCTGGCCCATCAGACCGGCCTTCTCGAACAATGCCTTGGCCTTCTCGGGATCATAGGCCTTCGGCGCCAATTCGCTGTTGTGATAGCGGTTTGCCGGCGAAACCGGCTGGTCATTGCCGATCTCGGCAAGGCCGCGCAGGACCGATTTCTGGATCTGCTCCCGGCGCACGAGGTGCTTCATTCCCTCGATGAACCCGGCCTTCGCACCCGGCTCCAGGTCCAGGCGGATGTTGAGGTTGGTATAGTTGCCGGAGGTGCTGATCATCGTCTCGACGTTCGGCTGGCCTTCCATCATCCGCAGCGACCGCGCGTTGACCGCCGCGGCCAGGTGGATGTCCCCGGACAAGAGCGCGTTGACACGGGCATTGTTGTCGGGAATGGCGAAGTATTCAAAGCTGTCCAGGTAGGGTCCGCTTTCCTTGAAGTAATCCGGGTTCTTCACCAGGATCGACCGGACGCCCGGCTCGAACTCCTCGACCTTGAATGCGCCGGTGCCGTTGCCCTTGGCGAAATCCGTGGTGCCATCGGCCACGATCATGAAGTGGTGCAGCGACAGGATGGTGGGCAGGTCGGCGTTGGGTTCCGACAGAACGATCTTGACGTTCAGATCGTCCACCGCAGAAATCTCGGCCATCTGCGACGCGATCGAGTTCACCTTCGAGCCGACATCGGGATCCAGGTGGCGCTTCAGCGTGAACACCACATCGGCAGAGCTCAGCGTCTTGCCATCGTGGAAGGTGACGTTCGGTCTCAGCTTGACGTTCCAGGTCTGTGCGTCTTCGGACTCGACAGCTTCGGCCAGTTCCATCTCGACTTCGCCCGCCTCGTTCAGGAAGGTCAGGCGGTTGTAGATCGCGCAGCAGCGGGTGTAGTCGGTCGACAGCGACGCCTTCGCGGGGTCAAGCGTGTCAGCGGTCGAGGCGGACCAGCCAGCGGCCTTGAGGTGACCCCCGCTCTTGGGCGTCTCGGCCACGGCGCGGCTTGCACTCATCAGCAGGCTGCTCCCGGCGCCAAGGGCGATACCGGAGCCCATGAGCATCTTCAGCAGATCACGGCGCGAGGCCCCGCGGCGAATAGCATCCTCGACCATGGCGTCGTCGCGCCCGGTCCAGTTGTTGGGTTTCTTGTGGGTCATGTCTTGTCTTCCCTGTTGCTAAGTCGGTTTCTGGTTCAGGTTTGGCCACGTCCGGCTCTGGCGGCCGGTTCGCGACTGGGTGCCGGGCTCAGGTCCCGGCGGCGCGGTCGGCCGCATCGGCCAGTTCCGCAAGCGATTTGAAATGGTAATCGGGTTCGGTAACGGCCTCGGGTTTGATGGTGCCGCCGAACCCGGCCTGCCCGTGGCGACGCTCGATCCAGGCATTCGTCATGCCAAGCTGCCGCGAGATTCCGATGTCGTGATACTGGCTTTGCGCCGCGTGCAGAATCTCGCCCTGCGCTCCGCCTGTCGCCTCGACATGGGCGAAAACCTTGTGAAAGAAGGCCGGGTCCGGCTTCTCGGTGCCCGTGTCATCGGTCGTGAAACTGGCCCAGAAGGGATGACCCAGCTTGGCGTCGTAGCGTTCGAAAGCCCACCGGCGGGCGTTGGTCATGGCAATCAGCCGGTAGCGTTCGCCCAGCCGCGCCAGCGCCTCGGCACTGTCGGGGAAAGGGTCGGCATCCCCGACCGCCTCGACGATGCGTGTGCGCAATTCGGGTGTGTCCGGCAACCCGAACTCGGCGGCGATACTGCCATAGCACCGTGCCAGGTCATCCGGGAAAAGTCCCGCCTCGGGCTCGCTGCGCAGTGCGCCGTAGAACGCCAGCACCTTCTCCAGGTCGAGGTCGACACCCGCCTCCACCGCGACGCTGTCAATCGCCCCGGTGATCGCGGCTTCGAAATCGATCAGCGTGCCGACCACGTCGAAACTCACGTAGCTGAAGGTGGTCAAGGGTTTTGTCGCTGTCATCTGTGCCATATGAACCTTTTCGTTGCCTGCCACCGCGTTACCTGCGTAGAAGGCGCCTTTCCTTCATTGATACTCGCCGCGTCAGCAGGCGGTGTGGGATCGAAAGTTGCGTGCGAAGCGGCAGATTCTTTCGTTTTGCCCGGTTGCGCGGTGCGAAATGCCGGGGCATTTTCTTGCGTCAGTACCCCTTTTTTCCGTGTACGAGACCCGGCAGATCATCGCCCGTCCGGCTGGCGCGAATGACAGCCAGGGCGTGACGCGCCCCTTCTTCCGAATCCGTCTGCCCGCCGATATGCGGCGTGACGATGACCCGCGGATCCTGCCAGGCCCAATGGTCCTTCGGCAGGGGCTCGGGCTCCGTCACGTCCAGCATCGCGGCCTTGAGGTGTCCGTCGTCCAGCGCAGCACGCATCGCCTCCATGTCCAGCTGTGCGCCGCGTCCCACATGAACCAGCGCAGCCCCCCGGGGCAGCATTGCGAAGACGCGCGAGGACAACAGCCCTCGCGTCTCATCGGTCAACGGCAGCAGGCAGATCAACAGGTCGGTCCGCGCCAGGAATGGCTCCAGATCATCCGGCCCGTAAACATCGACGCCGGCGACGGGCGCGCCCGACCGGCTCCAGCCCGCAACCTCGAAACCCAGCGCCGCCGCGACCTCCGCGACCGCGCGTCCGATCCGGCCCAGGCCCATGATCCCCACCCGGCCGGCAATGGCCTGTTGCGGCGGATGGGCAAGCCATTCGCCCTCCGCCGCCTGCGCAAGATAGCGCGGCATGTCGCGGTACAGCATCAGGGTGGCCATCAGGACCCAGTCGCGAACCATCTCGTCGACGCTGGGCGCCAGCGTGCGCACGAGGGCGACTCCTTGCGGCATGGGCGGCATCTGGTCGACCCCGGCACCGACGCTGATCACGGTCTTCAGGTTGGGATAGCGCCCAAGATCATCGGGCGGGTTCCAGCAGGCCAGGTGTGAGACCGCCTTCGGATCGTCCACCGCGTCCTCGCCGAATACCATCGGCTCCCCGGCCTCATCGAAGATCTGGCGCCAGACCCGCCCCCGTTCGGATGGTCCGATCAACAGCAGGGTCATGCGCGCATCACCTCGCGGATCTCGGGATCTTCCAGCGTCAGGTCCAGCACCCGGCGCGTGCGCTCGATGATCTGGTCGATCTCGGCATCGGTGCAACACAGCGGCGGGGCAAAACCCAGGATGCCCTGGGCAAAAGCCCGTACGATCAAGCCGTTATCGTAAGCGCGGTCGAACAGCCGCGTACCACCCTCCAGCGCAGCTGCGGGCAGCGGCGTCTTTTTGTCCTTGTCGGTGACAAGCTCAACCGCCGCCAGCATTCCGCGTCCCCGCACATCCCCCACCAGGGGGTGGTCCGAAAGCCCGGCCAGCCCGGCCTGCAGCCGTGCGCCTTGCCGGCGGCCGTTTTCCAGCAGCCCGCCTTCGTAGAGTTTCAGGACCTCCAGGCCCACCGCCGCGGAGACCGGGTGCCCCGAATAGGTAAACCCGTGCCCGATCAGCTTCTGGCCCGCGCCTTCGGCGATCGTCTGGTAGACGTGGTCGCGCATGAACACGGCCCCCATCGGGGCGTAACCCGAGGTCAGGCCCTTGGCGACCGTCATCAGGTCGGGCACGATCCCTTCCTCTTCGCTGGCGAACAGCGGCCCGGTCCGGCCGAACCCGGTAATCACCTCATCGGCCACGAACAGGATGCCAAGCTCGGTGCACACCTCGCGCATTGCCTTGATCCATCCCTTGGGCGGCACCAGAACGCCGCCCGATCCTTGGATCGGCTCGACGAAAAACGCGGCGACGCGCTCGGGGCCAAGTTCCTCGGCCTTGGCACGCAGGGCCGCGGTCGAGGCGGCGATGATCCCGGCCTCGTCCGACCCAACCGGATTGCGATAGGCATAATGCGACGGGATCTTGTGCTGCCAGTCATAGGGCACACCGAACCCCTCGTGAAAGACCGGCAGCGCCGTCAGACCCGCGCCCGCCGAGGTC